>DASUXZ010000127.1:0-10448 GCA_036377655.1 Gemmatimonadales bacterium | reverse complement strand
GCCGTGCAGCTCCGCCCGGAGCGCCTGCGCGTCGTGCCGGCTCGGGGCGGCGCGATGCATGACGCGATCCACGTAGATGCGGTACGCGCGGTCGGTCGGAATGCGGCCGGACGAGGTGTGGCGGTGAAAGAGATACCCCATCTCCTCGAGCTCGCTCATGATTCCGCGGATCGTGGCCGGGGACACGCCGAGCCCGAACCGGCGGGCGATCATCTGGCTCCCCGCGGGTTCCGCGTTCTCGATGTACGACTGCACCACGGCGTCCAGCACGCGGAGCTGCCGCTCGGTGAGACCGGGACTTGACGACATGCGATAAATCTACAATCCGCAAGGCGTTACGTGAAGCGGTGTCGCGTGATCCCTCACGCCGCCTGCGCCACGAGCGCATCCAGCCGGAGCCATCCTTCGGGCGTGAGGCGGAGGCGGCCTTCCCCGACGTGCGCCCAGCCCGCCGTCACCCAGGCCGAGGCGATGCGCGGCTCGATCGCGGAGGCCGCGACCCCGACCGTGGTTCGGAGCCCGAGGTAGAGCTCCTCGAGGCGAAGGGCGCCGGCATCGAGATCCTCGCCGCCCGCGCGGGGCGTGGCTCCGGCCTCGAGTGCGCGCCGGTAGGCCTCCCATTCCCGGAGGTTCCACTCTCGCCGGGCTCCGTACGCGCTGTGCGCCGATGGGCCGAGCCCGAGGTACGGGGCCCGATGCCAGTAGGCGGAATTGTGAACCGCCCTGCGGCCGGGCCGGGCCGCATTCGAGACCTCGTAGTGGTCCCATCCCCCGAGCCGCAGCGCCTCGGCCGCTTCGAGGAATTCGGCGGCGTAGCGATCCTCCGGCACGGGGCGCACGGCGCCGCGATCGGTCCAGCGCGCGAGCGGCGTGTGCGACTCGACGGTGAGCCCGTACAGGGAGAGATGCGTCGGGTCGAGCGCCATCGCGGCGTCGAGGTCGCGGCGCCAGTCCCGGTCGAGGTCCGGCGGGAGCGCGAAGATGAGGTCGAGCGACAGGTCGGCGATCCCGGCTTCTCGCAGCGCGTCGATCGCGGGCGCGACCTGCTCGGCGCGATGCGTCCGGTGCATCCAGGCGAGCACCGCGGGGTCGAATGACTGGACACCGAGCGACACCCGGTTCACTCCGGCGGCCCGCCACGCCTCGGCCGCTGCGGGCGTCACGTCGTCCGGATTGGCCTCGAGCGTAATCTCCGCATCCGCGGCAACGGGCCGGTCGCGCCGCACGAGCTCGATGATCTGCCCGATGGCACGAGGCTCGATGCGCGAGGGCGTCCCGCCGCCGAAATAGATCGTCTCGACGACCGGCGATCCGCTCCAGGCCGGATGATCCTGGAGGAGCGCCCACTCCGCACCGATCGCGCGGCCGAAGGCGTCCGACGGGACCTGCCGCCGGACGGCGATGGCGAAATCGCAGTAGGAGCAGCGGCGGGCGCAGAACGGGACGTGGACGTAGAGATGCACGGGGGAAAGGTAGCGGGCGAGAGCGACGATCGGTCGGGACGCGCTCAGCCGGCCGCGAGCCTGAACTGGCATCCGGGCTGCTGCTCCACCGCGCCGAGCAGCTCGAGCTGCGCCAGTGCGGCGAGGCAATCGCCGACGGGAAGGCCGCTCACGAGCGAGATCGCGTCGATGTGCACGAGCTCGGCGCCGAGGCAGGCCGCGACCGGTGCAAGCTCGGGTGGGACGGCGACGCGAGGCGGCGGCGGTGCCTGCGTCCCGGGGCCGGTATCCGCCCGCGGTGCGGATCTCCGCACCCCCGCCATCGCCGCCGGAGCCACCATCGCCGCCTCCGGATAGTGCGCCAGCAGGTCCTCGACGCCGAGCAGCGGTTCGGCACCGTCGCGGATGAGGGCGTTCGTTCCATCGGACGTGCCGCTCGTGATCGGGCCCGGGACCGCCATCACGTCACGTCCCTGCTCGAGCGCGGTGCCCGCCGTGATGAGCGCCCCGCTCCCGTGCGCCGCCTCGACGACCACGGTGACGCGCGCCAGAGCGCTGATGAGGCGGTTGCGGCGGGGAAAGCTCCCGGCATGCGGCCGCTCCCCGGGCGCGAACTCGGTGAGCAGAAGGCCGTCCACGCCCACGCGATCGTACAGCGCGCGGTTCGCCGCCGGGTAGATCACGCCGAGCCCGTTCCCGAGCACGCCGATCGTGGTGCCGCCTGCGTCGAGCGCGGCGTGATGCGCGATGGCGTCGAGCCCCCGCGCCATCCCGCTCACGACGGCGATGCCGGCGGCCGCGGCCGTCCCTGCCACCAGCCGCGCCACTTCCGCCCCATACCTCGTATGATCGCGGCTCCCGACGATCGCCACGCCGGGTGCCTCGAGCAGTTCGAGCCGCCCCTTGACGAAGACGACCGGCGGCGCATCGGGGATCTCGGCGAGGTGTGCGGGGAAGAGCGGATCCCCGGGAATGAGAACGATGCCACCGTGCCGAGCCGCCTCGACGAGGACGCGTTCGCCGTCGGCGGGCTTGCGTGCGCTCAGCTCCGTCGCGGCGGACCTGGAAATCCCGGGAATGGTGCATAAAAACGCAAACGGCGCCGCGAGGGCGCCGGAAGGAGAACCGCATGCAGCAATGATCGCGTTGAGCCGCGCTATGCCGATCCCAGGGCTCAGCGCGACGGCGAGATAGGCCGCGCGGTCACTCGCCGTCGTCGGGGTCCAGGGTGAGGCCGGCGCCGTCGTCATCCTCCGCTCCCTCCGCGTCCGCGGCGCGCGCCTCTTCGACGAAGCGCCAGAGCCGTTCCTTGAGATCGTCGAGACCGGCGCCTGACGCGCTCGAGATGGCGAGCAGCCCCGCGGCGTCCGGCGTGTGCACTGCCGGGACCGGCGCATCCTCCGGCAGGAGGTCCCGCTTGGTGAGGATCACGAGATGCGGCTTCTCGTAGAGCGCCTCGCTGTAGGCGCGGACCTCGTGGCGCAGGCCGTCGTAGGTGCGCTGGGGATCCGCCGCGTCGAGCGGCACGAGGAAGGCGAGCACCCGCGTCCGCTCGACGTGCTGGAGGAAGCGAAGGCCGAGTCCCTTGCCTTCATGCGCGCCCTCGATGATGCCGGGGATGTCCGCGACGACGAACGAGCGCCCCTGCCCGAGCCCGACCACGCCGAGATTCGGCTCGAGCGTGGTGAACGGATAGTCCGCGATCCGGGGGCGCGCGGCCGAGATGACCGAGAGGAGCGTGCTCTTCCCCGCGTTCGGCTCGCCGACGAGGCCGACGTCGGCGAGGAGCTTGAGCGTGAGCTCGAGCTGACGCTCCTGGCCTGATTCTCCCGGCTCCCACTCCCGGGGCGCCTGGTGCGTGGCCGTGGCGAACCGCGCGTTCCCGCGACCGCCGCGCCCGCCACGCGCCACGAGGAGCGTGTCTCCGGGCTGGAGCACCTCGCCGATCAGCTCGCCGGTCTCGGCGTCACGGACCACGGTGCCGGGCGGGACGGGAAGATGGACGTCCGGCGTGGAGGCGCCCGTCATCGTCTTGCCCTTCCCGTGCTCCGCCCGCTCCGCCTTCCAGTGCGTGCGATACCGGTAGTCGAGCAGCGTGGCCAGGTTCGGGTCCGCGCGCACGTAGATGCTGCCGCCGCGCCCGCCGTCCCCGCCGTCCGGGCCGCCTTTCGGCTTGTACTTGAACCGCGCGAACGAGCTGGCCCCCGACCCGCCCGTGCCGGCCGCGACGTGCACCACCGCGCGGTCGATGAACATCAGTTGCCGGGACTCCAACCCTCGCGGACGGTGCGCCAGAGCTCCTTGACCTTTTTCCACTGGTCGAAGCTCAGGAGGGGATTGACGACCGACAGCACGCCTTCGATCTGGCCGAAGCTCGCGCCCGCATTGAGCGCGCCCCGCAGGTGCGAGTGCAGCTGCCTCGGCGCCTCGAGCACCGCCGTCTGCGCCACGATGCAGAGCTCGCGCCGGAGCAGGTCGAGGCCCGGCCGCGCGAGGGTGCGCCCGTATCCCTCGGTGATCATCCAGGCGTCGATGGCCGGATGGAGCGCGGCGACGCTGTCCCGGAGCTTGTGGTAGTTGTCTCCGTAGACGACGGCGCAGGTCTCCTCCCCGCGCCGGGTCCACTCGGCGTCGTTGGCGTAACTCGCGTCCTCGTCGGTGCGCGGCGCCGGTATGCCCGAGAAGCGCCGCCACGCGGAGAACGCGATGAGCGCGCGCGGATACCCGACGAACAGCACCGACTGGAGCAGCAGCTCCTCGACCCATTGCACCGGCACCTGCGACGAGCGGAGCGGGCTCACCCGCTCGCGCAGCTCGGGCTCGTACCCCTGGGCGATCGCGGCCGCGAAGCGGACGAGATCACGGGTCTGGGGATCGAGGTTGTCCTGTTTCGCCATGACGCTACGTCTCCCGGACGCGGGGCGTGGTACCCCGCGAATGCGTGCCTACTCGAAAAACTGCAATGAGCCCGCGTGGCGAAGCACGCCGGTCACTTCCGCGCGCGTATTCCGGATCGGCACCTCGCCGATGCGCGCGAGCCGCGCGAGCACCCCTGCGCCCGGGCCGCTCTCGAGGAGCGCGCGGAGGACCCCGAACAGGGCGACGGGCGCCGAGCGCATGTCGCCGTCCTCCACCTTGAGCGCGATGCCGAGGCCCGTATCGAGCAGCGCCGCGCTGTAGACGCCTTCCGCGCCGACCTTGACGATCACCGCGCCGGGCCAGGCCGCCATGAGCTCCGTGCACACGCGCCCGGTGCCGGCCACGAGCGCCGGATGCGCCATCATCGCCTTGCGGATCGCGACCGCGGCGGGAGCCGTCGCGGTGGCGAGGCGGGCGTAGCTCAGTGCCATGGCGCGAAGCGGCAGGCCGAAGCAGAGCGCGGTGCACCCGTCCACCCCGAACCGCATCTCGTCACGCGGCACGCCCGTCCAGCGGGCGACCTCCTCGATCATCCGGTCCTGCACGGGATGGCCCAGCCGCTCGTACCCGGCCGGATCCCATCCGTTGTGGAGCGCGAGCGCGAGCATGCCCGCGTGCTTTCCCGAGCAGTTGCTCCACTTGGGCGTGAGCGAGAGCCCGCTGCGCGCCACCATCTCGGCGACCTGGTTGCCGAGCGGGGGATGCGGTCCGCAGGCGAGCTGTTCCTCGGTGGCCCCGATCTTCCGGAGGAATCGCTCGGCCACCTCGAGATGCGCCCGTTCGCTCGAATGCGAGGCGCAGGCGAGCGCCAGCTCCTCCGAGCCGAGCCCGAACCGCTCGGCCGGGCCGTCGGTGATGAGGGGCAGCGCCTGGAACGGCTTCGCCGCCGACCGCCAGAACGTCACGAGGTCCGGGTCGCCTGCCGACGCCACGAGCGTCCCCTTGGCGTCGACCACCGCGGCGGACACGCGGTGCACCGATTCGACCAGCTCACCGCGCAGGGACTCCACCCGGAGGTCGCTCATGGCAGGCAAAGATAACCGCCATTAGGTTCAGCCCCCATGCCCGGATCACTCCTCCGACGCGGGTTCTGCGCGCTGCTTTTTTTCGTCGCCGCCACCGCCGAGGCGCGCGCCCAGGCCTCCGCCTACATTCCGCTCGACGACCCGCTGCTTCCCCTGCTCGAGCACCTGATCGCGCGCGGCGACGTGCGCGATCCCTCGCCGATGATCCGTCCGATTCGCCGGGCGGACGCGGTGCTCGCGCTCGCTGCCGCCCTTCCATCGGGAGATTCCCGCACTGCCGCGCTCGTCGGCCGCCTGCAGCGCCATTTCACGGAGCCCGGGACGGACACCTGGTGGCGCGCGGGCGCGCGCGCCGGCGTGCAGGCGTACACGACTCCGCGGCGTGACCTGCTGCACCCGACGGGCGACGGCGGCGCCTCGCCGTACGCCGACGTTTCGCTGCAGGCAGGATTCGGACCGATCGTCGCGGCGACGCGCCCGGCGGTGGAGCCGCGGGTGACCGACGACCCCGACTGGCCGGGGCGCCGGAACGTGGACGTCGCGGGGCGGCTGCTCGAAGGGTACCTGAGCGGCCAGTTCAGGTACGTCCGGTTCATCTACGGGCAGCTCGACCACAACTGGGGACCCGCAGGTCTCCCCGGCATCCCGCTCTCGAATTACGGCTACGAGCGGCAGGGACTGCTCGTCGAGCTCGGGAACAGGAAGGTGCGGCTCACGGCCCTCGCGACCGACCTGCGCGATGGACCCGATACGGCCGGCGTCCTGAACCATCGGTACTATTTCGTGCATCGCCTCGCGGTGCAGCTCTCCGAACGGCTCGAGCTCGCCGCCTGGGAGGGCAACGTTCTGGCGGGTGCCGACCGAAACTTCGAGACACGCTACCGGAATCCGCTCTCGTTCGGATATCTCGCCAATACCGTCGGGCTCGGGGACCGCGGCAACGAGATCCTCGGCATCGACGCCCTGTGGCGTCCATCGCGCGGCGTCGCGCTCGAGGCCCAGCTCGCGGTCGACGATTTCTGGTATCAGGACCGCGAGCTCAACCGCGACCGCTGGGCGCTCACGCTCGCGGCCCGCGGGCGAGCGCCCGCCGGCTCCGCCTGGCAGCTGCTGTACACGCAGGTGTCGTCGCTCGCGCTCCGGGCATTCAACAATGCGGAGAACTTCACGGATGCCGGCGTCGGGATCGGGCGGAACTTCAGCGACAACGACCAAATCACTGCCAGACTTACAGTTCCAGTCCGCACCTCATGGATTTTGTCACCTGAGTTGACCTTCTTCCGCCAGGGTGAGGGGCGGATCGAGGATCCGTACCCGGCCGACGGGCCGGACCGGGCCAACACGCCGGCGCTCTTCATCGGCGTCGTGGAGCGGACGCTCCGCGCCGCGCTCGGCGTGAGCGGCCGTGAGGGCCCGTTCGAGCTCAGCGCGGATGCGGGACTCCATCGCGTGACGAACGCCGGGCACGTGGAAGGGGTGAGCGACACCCGGCTCGAGGCGCGGGTGCAGGCCACGCTCGCGATCGGCGCGTCGGGCGAGATCGGCGACTGATCCCCTTGAACCTCCCCGCCCTTCCCGCTAAACTCCCCGCTCCCGAAACCAGGGCGATTAGCTCAGCTGGTTAGAGCGCGCGCCTCACATGCGCGAGGTCGGGGGTTCGATCCCCTCATCGCCCATAGACGTCAGACGAAAGCCCCGCCTCGAGGCGGGGCTTCGTCGTTGGTGTCACCGCGACTTCGCGCGATTGCTCCGCCATTCGCGCCTCCCCGCCGCGATCTGCTCCATGCTCCGGCCCGAGGTGACGGAGGTATCGAGCTCGGCGACGACGTCCCTCCCCTCCTCCGCGAACTCGTCCCGATGCTTGATGAGGAGCCACTGCGCCTTCCCCCGGTCGTCCCGCCGGGTGCGGACCAGCACCCATGATCCCTGCAGCCGCTTGCCGTGCAGGACGAACTTGAAGTCGCCCTTCGCGTACGCGGCGCGGAGCGCGTCGACTGGATCGCCGCCCATGGTGCCGCCGTACGCGTACGTGCCGCGATCCCAGAGCATCACGGTGCCCCCGCCGTACTCGCCCTGCGGGATCGTGCCCTCGAAGGTGTTGTACTCGATCGGGTGGTCCTCGACCTCCATCGCCAGGCGCTTCACGGTCGGGTCGATGCTCGGCCCCTTCGGCACCGCCCAGCTCTTCATCACTCCGTCGAGCTCGAGGCGAAGGTCGAAGTGCAGGTGACTCGCGGCATGCTTCTGGATCACATAGCGGAGCTTCTTCGACGCCGGCGCCCGTCCGCCCTTCGGCTCCGCCGTCTTCGAGAAGTCCCGCTTCGCCGCGTACTCGGCGAGCGCCTTCGGGCGCGCCGCGCTCTTCTTCTTTGCGGGGACCGCCTTCGTCAGTGCGGGGACCAGCTTCTTCTTGACCGGCACGGCTCGCTCCGATGGCTCGATGTCCGGAGAAGCTAGGCGCCGGCTCGGCTCGGCGAGGTGAGAACGGTCACGCGCCCGCAGGAAGGTCCATGCGGATCCGGTGCGCGCCGGCCGCCGTGAGCCTCAGATCACCCATCCGACGCCGAAGCCGAGCGCAAAGCCGATCCCGCCCGTGAGGAGGTATCCCTTGGCGGTACAGGTCGTGAACCGGTCCTCTGCCGCATCGTCGGCGATGTTCGAGATGACGGTGCAGACGACCGCGCCGGCCGCCGCGCCGACCACACCGCCGATCACGGCGTTGCGAAGCCGCTCCCGGGACGCTGACGGGCTCAGGATGGGCCGGATGGTGATGAGGGAAGCATTCCCGGGCTCCAGGACAAAGGCTGCCGGCCGGAGCATCACGGACGAAGCGCCCTGCGCCGCTGTGCGCGAGGGTGCGAGGAAGGTCAGCAGGAGAAGGACGAGCGGGACGACGCGTGGCACGAGGCGGACTCCGTCAGGATCCGCGGGGAATATGCAGGAAGGCACGTCCCCTCGGCGTGACCTCCTCGTTCGTCAGTGGGCCCTCCGGGATTCGAACCCGGGCGCGTCGGATTATGAGTCCGCTGCTCTAACCAACTGAGCTAAGGGCCCGCGCCGTTCAAGTTAGCATCGTCAGGGCCTGCGCATCATCGGGCTCGACGCCGGGTCAGGCGACGAGATCGAGCACCCGATCCGCGAGCGGCAGGGCGCAGGTGAGCCCCGGCGACTCGATGCCGATCAGGTTGACCCACCCCGGGAGCCCGCGCTCCGATTCCTCGACGATCACGAAATCGGGCGCGCCCCCGCCCGGCACGATCCGCCGGGCCCGAATGCCCGCCTGGTCTGCCCGGACGTCCTCGACGCGGAGGTCCGGGAGGTACGTCCCCGCCGCGGCCGCGAACGCGCCGGCGCGCGAGGCGTCCACCCGGTAGTCCTGCACCTTTTCCGTGAGCGTCTCGACGTCCGGGCCGAGCCGCGCGCCGCCCGCGAGGTCCACCGTGACGTGCACGCCGAGGCCCGAGAGGCCCGCGTGCGGGACGGGGTAGACGAGATGGCGGAGGCGGCCGGTCCACCGGTCACCGAGCCGGAAATAGCAGCCACGCACGTAGCAGAGCCGGTACTGCAGGGCATCGACGTCGAGCCCCATCCCCGCCGCGACCTCGTCTGCGGAGAGGCCGGCGGCATTCACGACGCGCGCGGCGACCATGGCCTCCTCGCTCCCCTCGGGAGACCGATAGCGCACCCGGTACCCGCCGGCGTCCGCTTCGGCACCGAGGTAGGCATGCCCGAAGGCGAGCATCGCGCCGTGCGTCGACGCCTCGCCGGCGAGGCTCGCCATGAACCCGTGCGAATCGACGATCCCGGTGAAGGGCGACCAGAGCGCCGCCGCCGCCCGGACGTCGGGCTCCTCGCGCTCGAGCTCGCCGGCCGCGGCCCATCGGAGGCCCTCGACGCCGTTCGCGAGTCCGCGCGCCAGGATGCCCTCGAGCACCGGCCCCTCGTCGGGCGTCGTCGCGACGATGAACTTGCCGGTCCGCCGGTACCGGACCCCGTGCGCGTCGCACCAGGCGTAGAGCGCGAGGTTCCCGGCCACGCAGAGGCGCGCCTTCGCCGAGCCCGTCGGGTAGTACATCCCGGCGTGGACGACTTCGCTGTTGCGGCTGCTCGCTTCCCGCCCGAACGACTCGTGCCGCTCGAGCAGGGCCACGTCCATCCCCGCGCGCGAGAGGCGCATGGCGGCGGCGAGCCCGATCACCCCGCCCCCGATCACGACCGCGTCAACCCGCATGCCTGCCGCCCGTCACATGAACTTCCGGAGCCAGACTTCGAAGCAGAGGAGCGACCAGATGAGGAGCCGGTGGTTCCGCTTCGCGGACGTGTGCTCGTCGATGACGCCCGCGACGAATGCCGGATCGAGGTACTCGCGGTAGCGGCTCGCCGGGCTCGTGAGCAGGCGGCGGATGTAGTCGAGGCTCTCGCCGCGATACCAGGAGTCGTACGGCCCGCTGAACCCCTGCTTCTTCCGCTCGATGATCTCCCGCGGGATGAGGCGGCTCATCGCCTTGCGCAGGACGGTCTTCCCCTCCGACGAGCTGCGCCAGCGCGCGCGCTTCGTCACGTCGTCCTCGTCGATCGCGCCGCGCAGGAGCGATTCCTCGATCTTGTACCGCACCGGCACCCGCATCGCGAAGTCCACGAGCTCGTCATCGAGGAACGGCACCCGGCTCTCGAGGCCGTGGGCCATGCTGATCTTGTCCTCCACGACGAGGAGGCCGTGCAGGAAGGTCTTGGCCTCGAAATAGAGCGAGTGGTTGACGTAGTCGTCGGTGGTCTCGAGCTGGAGCGGATGATTGGCGAACACGCCCCGGAACACGTCGAAGGTCGAATGCCCGCGCAGCGCCCGCTGCACGTCCGGCCGGAAGAGGCGCGCCTTCTCCTCGTCGGAGACGAGGCGCTGCCAGAAGCCGTAGTAGTTGGCGAAGAACTCCTCGGGCGACCGGCTCCCCGCCACCTGGAAATAGCGCCACGGATAGCCGCCGAAGAGCTCGTCGCCCCCGGCGCCCGAGAGCACGACCTTCACGAAGCGGCTCGCGAGCCGCGCGACATAGTAGTTCGGGTA
>DASUXZ010000126.1:0-17253 GCA_036377655.1 Gemmatimonadales bacterium | reverse complement strand
GATCACGTCGTCGTCGGGATGGGGCGAGAAGCAGACGATGCGCGCGCCGCGGGGGAGCTTCGAGCGGCCCCGGATCCTGGCGCCGAGCGCGTTGAACACGATGCCGTTGATGGCGCCGGCGGTGCCGTGGGCGGCGAGGAGCGAGGAGAGGTGGTGCCCGGCGTAGTCGCTCGCCGTGAGCTTGAGGATCGCCTTGCCGGTGCGCTCGGAGAGCCAGGCGACGGCCCTGACCGCGAGCGCGGGGGTCCACTCCACCTCGCCCACGACCCACGGGGTCGCGTAGCGGGTGAGCGCGGCGGCCGCGGCGCCGTCCACGTAGAACGTCGTCGCCGGATGCCGCTGGAGCACCGTCGCCGCGACCGAGACGTCCACGTCGCCCTCGACGGCGCGGCGCACGACGGCGGCCTTGTGCTCGCCGGTGGCGAGGATCACGATCTCGCGCGCCTCGAGGATCGTCGCCACGCCCATCGTCACCGCCTCGCGGGGCACGCTCTCCTCGCCGAAGAAGTCGGCCGCGGCGTCCTTCCGCGTGATCGTGTCGAGGGTCACGAGGCGCGTGCGGGTGTCGAAGCCCGAGCCGGGCTCGTTGAAGCCGATGTGTCCCGTCTTGCCGATGCCGAGAATCTGCAGGTCGATCCCTCCCGCCTCCGCAATGGCGACCTCGTACTCGGCGGCGTGGCGCCCCACCGCCTCGCGCGGGAGGTCACCGCGGGGGATGTGCACCCGCGCGGGATCGATGTCCACCGCCGCGAAGAAGTTCTCCCGCATGAAGCGGTGGTACGAGTGGATGTTCGCCGGGTCCATCGGGTAGTACTCGTCGAGGTTGAAGGTCTCGACGTTGGCGAACGACAACCCCTCCTCGCGGTGCATGCGCGCGAGCTCGCGGTACACGCCCACCGGCGTCGAGCCCGTGGCGAGGCCGAGCACCGCGGGGAGCCCCGCGGCGGCGCGCTCCCGGACGAGCGCGGCGATGCGGTGCGCGACCGCGCGCGCGAGCTCGTCGGGATCGTCGATCCGGATGACGGGGATCCTGGCGGGATCGCTCACCGGCGGCACCCCGTGTCGTACACGGCGAGGCGGTGCTTCGGGTCGTACTCGCCGGCGAGGGAATCGGGGACGAGCGCGGCGATGAAGCAGCCGCGCCGCGTGGCGGCGAGCGCGACCCCCGCACCGATCTCGTGGCCCCGGAGCCGGATGCGCCCCGAGTCGCTCACCACCTCGCCACCCTCGACCGTGATCGCGACCCTGCCGGTATCGGGCTCGACGGACATGTCGAGCGTCGGCCCCATGACCCACTCGGGAGCGACCCCCGTCCCGGCTTCCGCGGGGCCGGCGACGGCGCCCGTCGCGGGATCGGCCACGATCCAGCGGGCGGGCGGGTCGTCGTCGTCCGAGCGGAGCGGGCCGCGGCCCACGATGAGCGTGCGGCCGTCGCTCGACCAGCGCACGCGCCACCCCGCGAGGAGCGGCAGCATCCGCTGGCTGCCGGTGGCCACGTCCACGATCCCCACCTGCGCGAGGCCGGCCATGGCGGCCATGCCGCTCGCCGGAAACTGCTCCGCCTGCGCCTCGTCCACGCTCACGCCGAGGCGTTCGGCAGCGGCGCGGAAGGAGTCGGCCGGCACCACGTCCGCCTCGCCGCCGCGAATGAGCGTCGCCGCGCCGAAGGCGACCCTGTTCCAGTCGGGCGACGGTGCCGCGTCCCAGACCGAGTCGACCCGCACGACGAGGCCGGTGGATTCGGACGCGAAGAGGAAGCCGTCGAAGAACGGCTCGTTCTCGACGGAGCTCCAGTCCTCGACGATGAGCATGGAGCTGCCGTCCGACGGCAGGACCCAGCGCACCGTTCCCATCATCCCGCGCTGCCCTTCGTTGGCGCGGATGAGCGAGACGAGTCCCGGCGGCGCGGAATCGGGAACGGTGGTGTCGGCGCCGGCGCGGGGCGACGCATCGCGTCCTCCGCAGGCGGCGAGCGCGACGGCGGCGAGCGGGACGATCAGGGCGAGCGGGCGGATCGGGTGCGGCACGGGGCCTCGGCGGCTGGGGCTCGTGCAAATGTATCTTTCCGGGCCCGATTTGCCCTTTCCCCGGAGCCGTGATGCCGCTCGACCCACTCGCCGCGATCGAGCAGGACGCCCGGCAGGACGCCGCCGGCCGCGTGCTCGCGCTCGCCGCGGACCTCCTGGCGTCGAGCGCGACCGGGCACGGGCCGGTGAGTCCCGCGACCCCGGCAGCCGAGCTCGCCGCGCGCTTCGACGAGCCGATCCCCGCCGACGGGCGGCCGCTCGACGAGGTGCTCGAGCGGGTGCGGCGCGACGTGCTCGCCGAGTCGATCCTGCTCTCCCACCCGATGTACCTGGGCCACCAGGTGAGCGCGCCGCTCCCGGCGGCGATCTGGGCCGAGGCCGTCGCCGCCGCGCTCAACAACTCGCTCGCGGTGCGGGAAATGTCGCCCGCGGCGACGGTGGTCGAGCATCGGGTCATCCGCTGGATGTGCGACCTCGCCGGCCTGGGCAGTGAGGCCGGCGGCACCTTCACCTCGGGGGGAACGGAGGCGACGTTCACGGCGCTCCTCGCCGCCAGGGCGGCGCTCCGGCCGGAGGCGTGGGAGACGGGCATCGGGAATCCCCCGGCGCTCGTCTGCGGAGAGCACGCGCACTACGCCGTCGCGCGCGCGGCGGGCACGCTCGGCCTCGGGGTGCGGCAGGTGGTGCGCGTGCGGTCGCGGGAGCACCGCATGGATGCCGGCGCGCTCGGCGCCGCGCTCGACAGGATCGCGGGCGAGGGCCGGGAGGTGATGGCGGTGGTGGCGACGGCGGGCTCGACCGCCACCGGCTCGTTCGACGACCTCGACGCGATCGGCACGATCTGCGACGAGCGCGGGATCTGGCTCCACGTCGATGCGGCGCACGGTGCGTCGGCGCTCCTCTCGGCGGAGCATCGCCACCGCCTCTCCGGCATCGGGAGGGCGCGGTCCATCGCCTGGGACCCGCACAAGATGATGCTCGCCCCCCTCTCGGCCGGCATGGTGCTGGTGCGCCGGGAGCGGGATCTCGAGGCGGCGTTCGCCCAGCAGGCGCCCTACCTCTTCCACGGTGGGGACGAGCGGCACTGGGACCAGGGAATCCGGAGCTTCCAGTGCTCCCGGCGATTCGACGCGCTCAAGGTCTGGGTGGCGCTCCAGCGCTACGGCGCGAACGGGATCGCCGAGCTGCACGACCGGCTCTGCCGGAGGGCGCGCGAGCTGCACGGCCTGGTCCTCCGTCATCCCGCCTTCGAGCCGGTGCACGAGCCGGAATCCAACATCCTCTGCTTCCGCTTCGTGGCCGACGGGCTCGACGAGGCGGCGACGGACGAGGTGAACGGCCGGCTCCGTGCCGCGTACAACGCAGCGGGCGACGGGTGGATCACGCTCACGGTGCTGGACGGCCGCCCGGTGCTGCGCGTCACGGTCATGAACCCGCGCACCGAGGTCCTGCACCTCGAGCGGCTCCTCGACGGCCTCGCCGCCACGGGGACCGCACTCGTCGCGCAACGCCGGGAAACGCGGTAGGCTATCCCCATGGATGCACCCCGACGTTCGATCGCTTCCCGGGACCTCGAGGCCGCGCCGGTGGAGCGCGCGGAGACGATCCCGAGCGCCTGGTACACCGATCCCGCATTCGCGCGCGCGGATCACGACTGGATCTTCACGCGCACCTGGCAGGGGATCGGCCATGCCGCGCAGGTGGCGCGCCCGGGACAGCACTTCGTCGAGTCGATCGCGGGGGAACCGGTCCTCGTCGTCCGCGGCAAGGATCAGGTGCTCCGCGCCTTCTACAACGTCTGCCGCCACCGCGGAGGCCCGCTCGCCCTCGGCGAGGGCTGCGCCAACGCGCTCCAGTGCAAGTACCACGGCTGGACCTACCTCCTCGACGGCACGCTCCGAGGCGTGCCGGCGATGGACCGCACCGAGCTCTTCGACCGGAAGGACTTCGGGCTCGTGCCGGTGCGCGTCGAGACGTGGGAGGGGCTCGTCTTCGTGAACCTCGACCCGAACGCGGGACCGCTCGGGGACTCGGTCGCGGGCATCGCGGAGCGGATCGCGCCGATCCGGCTCGGCTCGCTCGCGTTCGGGCGGCGGGCGGACTACGAGGTGCGCTGCAACTGGAAGGTGTACGTGGACAACTTCCTCGAGGGATACCACGTCCCGTACGTGCACCCCGAGCTGGCGAAGCTGTACGACTACACCCGGTATACCACGGAGGTGCACGGCCCCTATTCGCTGCAGCACAGCCCGCTCACCGGCGACAACCTCTACAGCCGCGACGGCGGGGGCGAGGCGTTCTACTACTGCATCTTCCCGAACTTCATGCTCAACATCCTTCCGGGCCGGCTGCAGACCAACCTCGTCCTGCCGGAGGGGCATGACCGCTGCCGTGTCGTGTTCCAGTACTTCTACGATGACGTGACCGGGCCGGAGGCGGCGCGGCGGATCGACGAGGACTGCGCATACAGCGACGCGGTACAGCAGGAGGACATCGCCATCTGCGAGCGGGTGCAGCAGGGGCTCGCCTCGAGCGCATACGACAGGGGCCGTTTCTCGGTGAAGTACGAGGCAGGGGTCCATCACTTCCAGGAGCTCGTCCGCGCCGCCTACCGGGAAGGGATGCGGCGCGAAGCAGCGCCCTGAAACTCCGGGAACGGCGTCGCGTCAGTATCCCGTCATGGTGCGCGCGGACTGAACGTCACCCGCTGCTGCAGTGCGGTGCGCACCGGCCGGCCGTCGCGGCGGCCCGGGTCGAGCCGGCAGGTGCGCACCGTCGCGATCGCGGCGCCCATGAGCCCGGCATGGCTCGCCTGCACGATGCGGACGCTCGCGGGCTCGACCCGGCCCAGCGTATCGACGATGTACGCGACGACGACCGCACCGTTCACCCCGGCGAGCGACGGCGGCGGCGCTTCCGCCCGGCACTCCCGCACCACCGGCTTCTCGGCGAGGTCGCGGGCCGCGACCGGCGCCACCTTGCCGGCGGTATCGGCGAGGAGCGAATCGAGAACGGCCGCATCGTCGTTGAAGACCGGCATCGTGTCCGCGGGCCCCCCGATGAGCTCGCGCGCGGCCGCGAGGGCCACGTGGCGGTCGGTCACGGTATCGCCGAGCCACACGGTGAGGATGTCCGCCGCGGTGTCGGCCGCGGCGGTCCATGGCCCGCGGAGCCAGCGCCGCGCCGAGCCGATGCTCGTGTCCGGCTCGCCCCATTCGCGCGAGAGCCGGTCGAGCGCCTCGGGCGCGGTGAGCCCTTCGCGCACGGTCAGGTAGGGCACGCTGCTGTCGCCCGAGTTGACCGCGGCGGCGATGCGGACGGCGGCCATCGCCGTGTCCGGCGTGTAGCAGAGCAGGTCCCCCGGCATGCCGACCACGACGAGCGACCGGCACTCGAGTCCGCCGAGGCCGGCCGCCGCAAGCCGCAGCTCGCCGAGCGACATGCCGGGCGCCATCGCGCGATACCGGAACGGCTCGCCGGATCGCTCGGCGGTGCACGCGGTGACGAGGGCAAGGGCGAGGGACGCGATGGAACGGCGCACGGAGCCTCGTGGAGTGGACGAGCGGGGAAGTTAGCGCGAGTATGAAGGACTCGCATCTACGGAATCACCTTCCAGGAGAGACAATGTCTGCTGTGACCCGACGTGCCGCCGTGCTGGCGGCGGGGCTGCTGGCGGCCGCGCTGCCGCTGTCCGCCCAGACCTTTCCCGTGCAGGATGCCACGCTCAGCCGCATGTGGGCGCTCGGCATGGACAGCTCGCATGCCTGGGAGCTGGCACAGACGCTGACCGATTCGATCGGCCCGCGCCTCAACGGGTCGCCGGGCCACAAGGCGGGGAACGACTGGCTCGTCGCCATGTACCGCCAGTGGGGCATCGAGGCGCGGAACGAGCAGTACGGCACCTGGCGAGGCTGGGACCGCGGCGTCACCCACCTCGACCTGGTCCGCCCGCGGGTCCGCTCGCTCGAGGCGATGCTCCTGGCCTGGAGCGCCGGCACCGGCGGGCGGAACGTCGAGGCCGCGGTCGTGACCGTGCCCGACGTGGCCGACTCCGCTGCGTTCCTCGCCTGGCTTCCGTCGGCCAAGGGGAAGTTCGTCCTCGCCTCGATGCCGCAGATGACCTGCCGGGCGGACGCGAACATCAAGGAGTTCGCGACGCCCGAGGTCTACGAGAAGATCGGCAAGGAGCGGCAGGACGAGCGCACCGCCTGGGCGGAGCGGATGCGCCGGACCGGGCTCAACACTGCGGCGATGCACGATGCGCTCGCGCGTGCCGGCGCCCGCGGCATCCTCACGTCCAACTGGTCGAACGGCTGGGGGGTGCAGAAGATCTTCGGCACGCGGGTCGAAGGCGTGCCCGTCGCCGACGTGAGCTGCGAGGACTACGGCCTGCTCTGGCGCCTCGCGGAGCAGGAGCAGGGCCCGGTCGTCCGCCTCCGCGCCGATGCGCGCGCCCTCGGCGAAGTGCCGGTGTTCAACACGATCGCCACGATCCCGGGCACCGAGAAGCCGGACGAGTACGTGATGCTCTCGGCGCACTTCGATTCGTGGGACGGCTCGTCCGGCGCGACCGACAACGCCACCGGCACGGTGACGATGCTCGAGGCGATGCGCATCCTCCGCGAGGCGTATCCGCGCCCGAAGCGGACGATCGTCGTCGGCCACTGGGGCGGCGAGGAGCAGGGCCTCAACGGCTCGCGCGCCTTCTTCGCGGATCACCCCGAGATCGTGCGCGGGCTCCAGGTGCTCCTCAACCAGGACAACGGGACCGGCCGCGTCACGAACATCTCGATGTCGGGCTTCGTGAACGCCGGCGGGCACTTCGGGCGGTGGCTCGCGCGGATCCCGACCGAGATCACGCGCCACATCGACCTCAACGCCCCGGGCAATCCGCCGGGCGGCGGGAGCGACATGGCGTCGGCGGTGTGCCACGGCGCGCCGGGGATCAGCCTCAGCTCGATCAGCTGGGACTACGGGACCTACACCTGGCACACCAATCGCGACACGTTCGACAAGATCATGTTCGACGAGATCCGGAACAACGCGACGCTCACGGCGATGCTCGCCTACCTCGCGGCCGAGGATCCCGAGATGATCCCGCGCGAGCGGCGGGTCATGCCGGTGGGGCGCAACGGCCAGCAGACGGAATGGCCGAGCTGCCCGAGCCCGGCGCGCGCATCCACGGAAAGCACGCGCTGAGCGCGCGTCAGGGCCGCCGGAATCCCACGGCGCGGAGGGTGAGTGGCCGCGACCGTGGGTCCCCGGTGAAGTAGAGCCCGGCGCGCCGCGTGGAGCCGGCGGGGAGATAGTCGAAGGTCACGCTCCGCCGCTCCTCGCCGCCCGCACCCGGCAGCGTGCCTTCCACCTCGACATCCGCCGCGGGTTGATCGCCCAGGTTCGTCGCCTCCACCTGGACGAGCCAGCCGGCGGCGGACCGCGAGACGCCGGCCAGCTCCACCATCACGTCCGGCGGCGTCCCGTGGTTGCCGACGGCCTGCACCGCGAGGAACCCGATGAGCGCCAGCACCGACACGGCGCTCCCGATGCCGATGACCCGCTCGCTGAGCGGGATCGCTTCCGCCTTCCGCGTCCGCGGGCTCACAGGACGAGCCGCGCCGCCGCGGCGCCGAGGGCGGCGGGGAAGCCGAGGACCACGATGATGGCGACGAGCGGCTCGGGCGAGAGTCCCTGCGTGCGCCCGAACACCCAGAGCGCCGCCGCGCTCACGAGGAGCCCGAGCACGTAGCCGGGCGCGGTGAAGCGGAGCACGAGTGCCAGGTGCGACGCCCCCTCCGGGCGGCCCGCCTGGCCGCGGAACTCGAGCGTGTATGCGAAGGCGTGCATCGCGACGAGCGACACCCCGATGAGCCCGAGCAGGTGCCATTCGTCGAGCCGGACCGCGATCATCACGACCTCCTCGGTCGGGGCGATGTTGAGGGCGAGAAACAGCGAGCCGATCATCATCGTAAAGAGCTCGGCCCGCCAGCTCGCTTCCCGGCGCTGCCGCTCCGCGCGGTCCTCGTCGGGGCTCGCGTGCAGCTGGCTCCGCGCGAGCAGCGCGCCGATCGCCGCCGGGACGGCCTGCAGGGCCACCATCCCGATGCCGGCGCGCGCCGGCGTGCCCGGGCCGATCGCGCCGGTGAGCCAGAGCAGGAACGCGCTCGCGGCGATCCCGATGCCGAGCGCCACGAACGCGTCGAGTGCGTCGTCCACGAGGCTCGGCGTCTCCTCGAAGCCAGCGATATAGGACAGCCCTACGAGGAGCGGCAGCGCGCCGACCAGGAGCGCGAGGATCCGCCCGGCGGGAATGGTGGCGCCGATCTCCCACATTTCCTCGGTCATGAGGAGCGGGAGCGCGAAGAGCCCGGCGCCGCCGAAGGCGCGCGCCACCGCGGTCAGGAAGCGGCGGTCGTT
Organism: Gemmatimonadales bacterium; assembly: GCA_036377655.1. Taxonomy (GTDB): domain Bacteria; phylum Gemmatimonadota; class Gemmatimonadetes; order Gemmatimonadales; family GWC2-71-9; genus CAMLLJ01. Next base: position 8,812 of record DASUXZ010000126.1, on the reverse strand, counting down.
CCGGGGCAGGGGCGTGTCGGTCATGGCGCCTCCCGGCGGCGGCTGGGCGTGAGGGTGATCCATCGCACGGCGGCGGTTCCCGCAAGTCCCACTGTTGAGGGACGCTCGCACGTCCCGGCCGGTGCACCCCGTCTCAGGGAGGTCGTCGATGGATCCGTTTCCACGGGACTCCGATCTCCGCGAGCTCTTCGGCGCCGATCCGGCGCTCCTCGATCCCGACCTTCCCTGGGACCGGAACGTCCTCAACTTCGAGTCGGTCATCGGGCCGGACACGGTGGAGTGCGTCATCGAGCCCGCCTACCAGACGCTCACCGTCCGATGGATCCGCCGCGACCGGGAGCTCGCCTACCTCGACCTCGAGCGGGTCGCCGGCATCGAGGTGGACCGCTATCGCGGCCGCGCCTCGCTCATCGTGCGCTTCGACGCGGGGCTCGAGCGGGGCCAGGTGCGCATCCAGCTCCGCCCCGCCGTGCACATCACCTGGGTGGCCGGCGCGCGGGTGAGCGGGAGCGCCGAATCCGCCCAGCGCCGCCTTCCGCTCTGATCACGCCGCGCGCGTCCGCGCGCGCCGCTGCAGCAGGCGGAGCACCTTCGTCTCGAGCTTCGTGATGTCCGCCGCGCGCGTGCCGAGTGCCCGCGCGAGCCGGCCGTCGGCGTAGGCGCTCAGCACGGCGGGGTGCACGTAGTACTTCCGGCACACGGCACGGGTGTTGTTGAGCCGCTCGGCGACCTGGTCGATCGCCGAGTTGATGTTGGCGCGCGCGGCGCGCTCGCTGCCGGCGGGCCCGAGCGCGATGAGCGCCTCGCAGGCGAGCATCGTGCCCGCCCAGGTGCGGAAGTCCTTCGCGCTGAAGTCGCCCCCCGCGATCTCGCGGATGTACTCGTTCACGTCGCCCGATCCCACCACCTGCCGCTGCCCGTCCTCGTCGAGATACTGGAAGAGCTCCTCGCCGGGAATCGCCTGGCAACGGGCCACGATCCGCGCGAGCCGCCGGTCCGCGATGTCCACCGAGTGGACCTTTCCGCTCTTGCCCCGGAACTCGAACTGGAGCCGCGCCCCTTCGATCGCGACGTGGCGGTCCCGGAGCGTCGTCAGGCCATAGGAGCGGTTGGTCCGCGCGTACTCGTCGTTGCCGACGCGGATCCCCGTCCACTCGAGGAGCCGCACGACCGTCGCGAGGACCTTGCGCCGCGGCATCCCGGGACGCGAGAGGTCGGCGTCGATGGCCCGGCGCACCTCGGGGAGCACCCGGCTGAACGCGAGCATCCGCTCGAATTTCGTCTCGTCCCGGACCGCGCGCCAATCGGGATGGTACCGGTACTGCTTGCGGCCGCGCGCGTCGCGCCCGGTGGCCTGGATGTGGCCCCGCGGGCTCGGGCAGATCCAGACGTCGGTCCAGGCCGGGGGGATCGCGAGCGACCGGATGCGCGCGAGCGTCTCGCGGTCCCTCACCGTTGTTCCGGAGGGGTCGACGTAGCGGAAGCCCCGCCCGGAAGCGGCGCGGCGAATCCCGTTCCCGCGGTCGGAGACATACCGGAGCCCCGCGGCTTCGGCGTGCTCGGCCGCGCCGTTGCCGGCTGATGCGTTGCGCCTCCGCTTCGTCTCCGTCCGAAGACGGCCCTTCGATCTCGTCGCCATGCCGATGTCGAGAATACGGATGGCCCGGCCGACGGGTCGTGAGGGCGGTCACGCTTGTAGCGGCCATCCCCCTTCGGCTACCTTCGGAGGCCGCGAGCCCGGCTCGAACGGCATGTCCAGACCGAGGAGCTGCATGGCCATACTCCGCCAGGGACTGCTCTGGCTCTCCGAGCAGAAACAGGTCTTTTCCTTCGTGCGCTCGAACCCGCTCGCGCGGAAGTTCGCGTCGCGGTTCGTGGCGGGCGAGACGGTCGAGGATGCGGTGCGCGCCGCGCAGGACCTGGCCGGGCGCGGCATCACCTGCTCGCTGGACCTCCTCGGCGAGAGCGTCACGAAGCCCGAGGAGGCCGTCGCCGCGAAGGCCGAGTACCTGGGGATGATCGACCGGATGGCCGCGGCCGGTGCCATCGAGGTGAACGTCTCGGTCAAGCTGACGCAGATGGGGCTCGACATCGACGAGGCGCTCTGCCGGGCCAACATGACGGAGATCGTCGCCCGCGCGCGCCAGCACGGCGGGTTCGTCCGGCTCGACATGGAGAGCTCCGAGTACACGCAGCGCACGCTCGATTTCTTCCGGCAGCACCTCCATCCCGAATTCGGGTCGCACTGCGGCGTCGTCATCCAGTCGGCCCTGCGCCGCTCCGAGCAGGACATCGACGACCTCGTCGCCCTCGGCGCCCGCGTCCGCCTCTGCAAGGGCGCCTACCTCGAGCCGCCGACCGTCGCGTTTCCCGACAAGGCGGACGTGGACCGGAGCTACGTCCGGCTCATGGAGAAGCTCCTCCTCGAGGGGCACTACCCCGGGCTCGCCACGCACGACGAGGCGATCATCGCCCACGCGCGGAAGTTCGTCCAGCGGCACGGCATCGCGAGCGACCGGTTCGAATTCCAGATGCTCTACGGCATCCGGCGCGACCTGCAGGAGTCGCTGCGCGCGGCCGGCCACAACATGCGGGTCTACGTCCCCTTCGGGACGCAGTGGTACCCGTACCTGATGCGGCGGCTCGCCGAGCGGCCGGCGAACCTCGCCTTCATCATGGGCAGCGTCATGAAGGAGACGGTGGGCGGTCGGTGAGCGAGGTGACGCTGGGCGGCTACATGGCGCGGCACGAGCGCGCCGCGGCGTTCGGCGGCAGCGACGGGCAGGCCTATTCGGTGGCAGTCTACGTGGAGGACGAGCCCGATCGGGCGGGACGTTACGGCGCGTCGCTCCTCTTCATCCGCTGGTCGCCGGGCGGCGACCGGCCGGTGGGGCACGTGGAGACGGCTCCGCTCGCGTGGGGCCGCACGCCGGCCGAGGCCGAGGAGCGGCTCAAGGCGCTGTCGCTCTACGATGTGAAGGCGGCGCTCGACGAAGCGATCGCGGCCGCGCCCGGGCCGTGGTGACCGGCGCCGAGGAAGGCATCGTCCTCGAGCGGGACGGGGCGGAGTACCGGGTCGCCACGGCGGGAGGAGAGCGGCGCGCCGTGCTCCGCGGCCGCGCCAAGCGCGACACCCCGAAGGTCGTCGTCGGCGACCGCGTGACCCTCGAGCCCGAGGCCGGCGGGAAGCTCTGGGGCATCACCGCCATCGGGGAGCGCCGCACGCTGCTCGAGCGGCGGGTCCCGGAAGGACGGGGAACGCGGCCCGTGGCCGCGAACATCGACGAGGTCTTCGTCGTCACCGCCGTCGCCGATCCCCCGCCGATCCCCCAGCTCCTCGACCGCCTCCTCGTCGTCGCCGAAGCCAACGGCATTCCCGCCGCCGTCGTCGTGAACAAGACCGACATCGCGGATCCCGCGCCGCTCGTCACGCGGTTCGAGCGGGCCGGCTACACCGTCTTTCCCACCTCCGCGCGCACCGGGGCGGGGATGCCGCGCTTCGTCGAGGCCCTCACGGGGCACATCGCGGTCGTCACCGGCCCGTCCGGGGCGGGGAAGTCGAGTCTCCTCAACGCGGTGCAGCCGGGGCTCACGCTCCGCGTCGGCGCGGTGAGCGAGAAGGTGCGGCGCGGGCGGCACACGACGGTCGGCGCGGTGATGATCCCGCTCGAGCGCGGCGGCTATCTCGTGGACACGCCCGGGTTCAGCGAGGTGGGCCTCTGGGGGATCGAGCCGCGCGAGCTCGCCTCGTGCTTTCCGGAGATGCGCGAGCACATCGGGGCATGCCACTTTCCCGACTGCCGCCACGTCACCGAGCCGAAGTGCGCCGTGCGGGATGCCGTGGCGCGCGGGACGATCGCCGCCGACCGGCTGGAGAGCTACCGCGTGCTGCTCGCCGAGCTCGAGGCGGAGCCGGCGGAGTGGGAATAGTCAGCGCTTCCGCGTCCAGCGATCCTCGTCCCGCCGCTCCACCTTCTGCATCATCCGGTCGAACGCGTCGTCGAGGTCGATGCCCTCGCGGTTCGCGAGGCAGATGAGCACGAAGACGATGTCGGCCATCTCCATGGCGGGATCGCCCTCGGGCTCGTCCCGCTTCTTCGTCTTCTGGCCGTAGCGGTGATTGAGCTCGCGCGCGAGCTCGCCCACTTCCTCGGTGAGCCGCGCGAGGTTGGTGAGGGGGTCGAAGTAGCCTTCCTCGAAGCGGGAGACCCAGGCATCGACGCGCGATTGCGCTTCCCTGAACGACATCAGCCGGCCAGGGCGCCGATGATGGCGCGGCAGAAATCGGGGAGGTCGGACGGGTTGCGGGAGGAGATGAGGTTCCCGTCCACGACGACGGCGCTGTCCTCCCAGAGGAGTCCCGCGTTCTCGAGGTCGTCGCGGATGGCGCCGACGCTCGTGCCGCGGCGGCCGCGCACGATCTTCGCGGAGATGGGCACCCACCCGGCGTGGCAGATGAACGCCACCGGCTTCCCGGCCTCGAAGATCTCGCGGGTGAGCGCCAGGACCTTCGCCGAGCGGCGGAGCTTGTCCGGCGCGAACCCGCCGGGGATGACGAGGGCGTCGAAGTCGCGCGCGGCGAGCTCGTCCACGTGGGCGTCCACGGTGCACGGGTACCCGTGCTTCCCGTGATAGGTCGCCTCGCCGATGCCGGCGACGACGGTCCGCGCGCCCTCCTCCTCGAGCCGGATCTTCGGGTACCAGAGCTCGAGGTCCTCGTACGACGGGCCCGCGAAGATGAGCACGGTCCGCCCGGTGAGCCGGGTCATGCGCAGTTTCCTCCCGTTGCTCGTGCCTGCCGCTGTTCCGGTGTATTATAGCCCCATGCGCTCTCGCGACCGCATCCTCGCCAACCTCGAATCCATCTACCGCGAATCGTACGAGCGGGCCCGCACCGAGGGCGCCGGTGCGCGCATGGTGGATCTCGACAACGCCTACATGCGCGACCAGCTCATGCTGGAGATCCTGCTCGACATCCGCGACCTCTTCTCGGTGGCTCCCGCGGCGTCGGGAGGCACCGCGCTCGAGAAGCTCGAAGCGCTCCGCCGCCTCACCAAACTCCGCTGAAAGGCCCCGCCCGTGCTGCCACGTCCCGTGCTCGCCGTTCTCGTCCTCGCCGCGTGCAACCCGATCGAGCGGGATGCGGACCTGCCGCCGCCGGCGGCGGCCGACCTCGTGGCGTACGGGCGGGTCTGGACGGGCGACACGGCGGCGCCCTGGGCGGGCGCGGTGGCGGTGAGCGGCGACACGATCGTCGCCGTCGGGGACAGCGCGGCCGTGAGCGCCTACGTCGGGCCGAACACGCGCGTGCTCGACAACGCGAAGGGCATGATCACGCCGGGCTTCATGGACGGCCACGCGCACTTCTCGAGCGGGGGCTTCCAGCTCGCGAGCGTGGATCTCCGCGAGGCGAGCTCGCCGCAGGAGTTCATCGCGAAGCTCAAGGCGTACGCGGCCACCCGCCCCGAGGGCGAATGGATCGTGGGCGGCGACTGGGACCACGAGCGCTGGGTCGGCGCCCCGCTCCCGATGCGGCAGTGGATCGACTCGGTGACGCCGCACAACCCCGTCTTCGTGAGCCGCCTCGACGGCCACATGGGCCTCGCCAACACCCTGGCGCTCCGCGCCGCGCGGATCGGCCGGTCCACGGCGGAGATCCCCGGCGGGACCATCGTCCGCGACGCCGCGGGCGAGCCGACCGGCATCCTCAAGGACGAGGCGCAGAACCCGGTCTACGCGGCGATGCCCGATCCGAGCCCCGCGCAGATGGACTCGGCGATCGCCCGGGCCACCGAGTGGGCGGCGTCGAAGGGAGTGGTCGGGGTCTCGTCGGTGTCGGCGTCGTGGGCGGAAGTCGCGGCGCTCCGCCGCGCGCGTGACGCCGGCACGCTCAAGACCCGCGTGTCCGTCTACGTCCCGCTCGGCGACTGGCGGCGCATGGCCGACTCCTTCAAGGCGAACGGGCCCGGCGACGAATGGGTGCGCACCGCCGGGGTCAAGGGATACGTGGACGGGTCGCTCGGCTCGGGCACGGCGCTCTTCTTCGAGCCGTACGCGGACGACCCCTCCACGTTCGGCCTGCTCGTCACGCCGGAGGACTCGCTGCGCCGGTGGATCGGCGCCGCCGACTCGGCGGGGCTCCAGGTGGTGGTGCACGCGATCGGCGAGCGGGCCAACGCCCTGCTGCTCGCGATCTTCGACAGCGTGGCAGCGGCGCACGGCGCGCGCGACCGCCGCTTCCGCGACGAGCACTCGCAGCACCTCCGCCCCGAGGACGTCGGGCGCTTCGCGCGGATCGGCGTGATCGCCTCGATGCAGCCGTACCATGCGGCCGACGACGGCCGGTGGGCCGGGAAGCGGCTCGGACCGGACCGGGTGCGCAACAGCTACGTCTTCCGCTCGCTCATCGACTCGGGCGCGACGCTCACGTTCGGGTCCGACTGGACCGTGGCGCCGATCGACCCGATGCTCGGGCTCGTGGCCGCCGTCACGCGGCGCACGCTCGACGGACAGAACCCGGGCGGGTGGATTCCCGAGCAGAAGATCAGCCTCGACGAGGCGCTCCGGGCGTACACGGTGAACAACGCCTACGGCGTCTTCGCCGAGGCGAGCCGCGGGGTGCTCAAGCCCGGCTACAAGGCCGACATCGTCCTGCTCGACCGCGATCTCACCACCATCCGCCCCGAGGACATCGGCAACGCGAAGGTCCGCGCGACGATCGTCGACGGGAAGGTGGTGTACGAGGCCCCGGCCGCTCCCTAGCGCGGAGCGGCCCGGCTCTTGCTTGTCTTGCCGGTCCGTCGGCCGGCCCCCATACTGGTCGAAGCCCGTCTCGCACGGGTCCCTCCCCCTGCCTACAGCAGCACAACCGAGAGGCCGTCTCCGTCGCGGAGGCGGCCACCGACGGAGGTCGGCGCATGCGTGCAGTACGCGGCATGACCGTCGTGGTGCTCTTCCTCGCCGTGGCGCCCGCGCTGCAGGCGCAGCGGCGGGACAAGGCATCGCTCGATTCGGTGGAGCAGGCGATCCGCGTCGATTCGCTCGACGCGGACCTGCACTACGCGCTCGCCCAGCTCTACATCGGCGCCAGGCGCTACGACGATGCCGACCGGCTCTTCCGCCGGGCCATCGAGATCGAGCCGCGCTTCGCCGAGGCGCATCTCGCCATCAGCTACCTCCCGTACATCCGCGACGAGAAGCTCTGGAAGGCCGCGATGCGAGGGAAGGTGCCGGCGGCGCAGCAGCCGGTGGTCGACGAGGCGCGCCGCTTCCGGCGCAACGCGTACATGATCGACCCGATGGTGAATTCGGGCGTCGTGATCGTTCCCTGGTGGGTTCGGTCGCAATGGACGGAGGCGGAGCGCGCCAAGCTCCCGGCCATCGTCTTCGTCTACCGCGGCCTCGTCCTCGCGCGGGCGCAGGAATGGACCGATGCCGTGGGCGAGCTCAAGTACGGGATCGCCAGGATGGAGAAGGAGATCGACGAGGAGGAGGACGACGACGAGACCCTGCCGCTCGTCGTGAACGAGGTCCGCTACGTCCTCGCCTACGTCGAGATGCAGTCCGGCCTCACCTCCGCCGCCGCCGCCCACTTCCGCGAGGTCCTGACGAACGACCTCGGCATGTACATGGCCCACGTGCGCCTCGCCGAGATCCACGAGCGGAACGGCGCCTGGCGCTCGGCGATCTCGGAGCGGCGCCGGGCGCTCGACGCGTCCCCGGACGAGCCGAGCCTCGTCTACGACCTCGGCGTCACGCTCGCGCGGGCGGGGCAGCTGCGCGAGGCGGACTCCGCGCTCACGCGCGCGCTCGAGCTCAACGCGCTGAATCCCCGCATCCCGCGCATGGCCGGCCTCGTGCGCCATTCGCTCGGCGACCACGCACGGGCGCGCGCGGCGTACGAGCGCTTCCTCGCGATCGCGCCGCGGAGCTTCACCCAGGAGATCGGCGAGGTGAAGGCGAAGCTCGCCGCGCTCCAGTGAAGCGCCTCGCCCCGGCCCTCCTCGCGGCGCTCGCGGGCGCCGCGCCCCTCCCGGCGCAGGGCGCCTCCTCCTACGAGGAGCTGCAGCGGTTCTCGGCGGTCCTCAACCACATCCGCACCAGTCACGCCGACTCCGTCACCTACAACGGCCTCGTGCGAGCGGCGATCGACGGGATGCTCCGCTCGCTCGACCCGCACAGCTATTTCGTCTCGAAGGAGGATTACGACCGGCTGAGCCTGCTCGAGCGCGGAGAGCTCGCCACCACCGGCATCCAGGTGGAGCTCGTGGACGGTGAGCCGTCGGTGCTCAACGTCTCGCGCGGCAGCCCGGCGGAGAAGGCCGGCGTGCAGCCGAGCGACAGGATCCTCCGGCTCGACGGCGCGCCCGTCGCGGGGCTCACGGCGAAGGCGATCGCGCTCAAGCTCGCGGGCGAGAAGGGCTCGCGCGTGCGGCTCCTGCTCGAGCGCGGGTCGCGGCTCGATCCGGACAGCCTGACGCTCACCCTCCGCCGCGCCTTCCCGCGTCCAGGATCGTCGGTGGACGCGGTGCGCATGCTTACGCCGAGCGTGGGATTCGTGCGGCTCGGCGAGTTCGGCCCCGACGCAGCGCGCGACGTCCGCAACGCCATCCGGAAGCTCCGCGGGCAGGGGGCGACGAAGCTCATCCTCGACCTCCGGGGCAATCCCGGCGGCGCGGTGATCGAGGCGGTGGAGCTCGCGGCGGAGTTCCTCCCGGCCAATGCGCTCGTGTTCACGACGAAAGGCCGCCGGAAGGCGGTGAATGAGGAATTCAGGACGAAGTCGGCCGGAGACTTCCGGGACCTCCCGCTC
>DASUXZ010000125.1:0-2263 GCA_036377655.1 Gemmatimonadales bacterium | reverse complement strand
GGCGATGAGCGCGTCGCGCGCTGGCGTCCGCAGCCCCTTCCCGACCCGGTCCACGACGCGCAGGCCGACGACCTGCCACGCGGCGGCGGAGAGGGAGATGACCGGGCGGACCAGCACGGCGACGAGGTAGCCGCCGAAGATGAGCGGCGCGCGCCAGCCGGGGCGGTCCGAAATGCGCCCGCTCCACCACTTGACGAGCGCGGACGCGAGGTCCGCGGCGCCGTCGAGCGCGCCGAGCGCCACCGCGCCGCCGCCGAGGCGCGAGACGAACGCCGGGAGGAGCGGGTAGACCATCTCGCTCGCGAAGTCGTTGAAGAACGACACGGCGGCGAGCGCGCGGACGCCGCCGGGAACGCGGGTGCGGCCGGGCGCTCCGCTCAATCGGCGCCGTCCGGCGCGAAGACCTCGAGGGCGCGCGGGAGCGTGGTGAAGGTGGCGGGCGTCTTTCCGACGAGCTCGCCGTCGGCGTCGATGGAATGCGGGACGGGCGTCTCGATCCGGATCTCCGGAGCGCTGATCGTCTCGACGGCGTTGCGCTCCCCCTGGTTCCCGCGCTTGAGGGCGGGGAGCAGCGTGAGGAGTCGCCACCAGGGCACCGCCTCGATCGCGTAGCAGTCGAGGAGGGCGTCGTCCACTTCGGCGTCCTCGGCGACGGTGAGCCCCGCGCCGTAGTGCCGCCCGTTGCCGACGACGATCTGGATGGCGCGCACCCGGCGGGTGCCGCCGTCGTGGACGATCTCCGCGTCGAACGGATGGAGCTTCGAGAGCGTGCGCACCGCGGCGACGCCGTAGGCGAGCGGGCCCCAGCGGCGCTTCGCGGCATCGCTCAGCTCGCGCGTGATGCGGACGCTCAGGCCGAGACTCGCGGTGGTGAGGAAGTACGCGTCGCCCACCCGGCCGACGTCGATGCGGCGGGTGTGGCCGGCGGCGATGATGCGGGCGGCTTCGGCGAGGTCGGTGGGGATGCCGAGGGTGCGGGCGGTGTTGTTGGCGGTGCCGAGGGGGAGGATGCCGAGGGGGAGCCCGGCGTCGAGCACCGCGGCGAGCCCCGCGTTGACGGTCCCGTCGCCCCCGCCGAGGGCGATGAAGCCGACGTCCTTCGCATGCCGCGCCACGTGGCCGGCGATCTCCTTCGACCGGCCGATCTCCTCGACCACGAGCTCGACCCCGGCCTCCCGGAGCGCCGCGGTCGCCTCCTGCACGCCTTCCCTTCCCCGCCGCGCCTTCGGGTTGGCGAGCAGGAGCCCACGCCGGATTCCCGTCATCCTGTTACTCTCAAGAGGAACCGTCCATCACCGCTCACCTCTCACCTTTCACCTCTCACGGCCTTGGCAGCCCGCACCTTTCAGGAGACGAATCTCTGGTCCACCCCGATCCGCGACCTCGGCCTCACGATCGAGGGGACGCGGCTCGAGCCGGTGATCCGCGGGTTCGAGCGGGAGCTCGAGCTCGCCGGGATCCGGCGGCTCCGGCCGCGGTTCTACCTCTCGACCGAGTGGGGCGTGCCGTTCGAGACCGTCGCCATCGCCATCCCGTTCTACCTCGCGAGCCCGGAGCTCACCGAGATGCACGCGGAGCGGGTCGGGGTGGTCGAGGGGTTCGACCCGGCGGACATCCTCCGCTACCTCCGGCACGAGATGGGGCACGTCGTCAATTATGCCTACTGCCTCTACGACCGGGAGGAGTGGGTCAAGCTCTTCGGGTCGATCACCCAGCCGTACGAGGACGAGTATACGCCCGAGCCGTTCAGCCGCCGTCACGTGCGTCACCTCGACGGGTGGTACGCGCAGAAGCACCCGGACGAGGACTGGGCGGAGACGTTCGCGGTGTGGATGACGCCGGGCCTCGACTGGCGGGCGGAATATGCGCCCTGGCCGGTGGCGCGCGCCAAGCTCGCCTGGTGCGACCGGGTCATGGCGGAGCTTGCCGACCGGGACCCGGAGGTGACGGACGACGAGCTCGACGAGGACGTGGGGGAGATCGACTACTCGATCGAGGACTACTACGAGGACTCGCTGCCGGAGGCGGGCGACATGCCGCCCGGCCTCGACGGCGCGCTGCGTGCGATCCTGACCGAGCTGCCGCGCCAGGGGCAGATGCACCCGCTGGCGACGATGATCCGCGCCCACGCGCGCTCGCTCGCGCGCTCGGTGTTCACGTGGACCGGGCACTTCCCGGAGCGGACGCGCGAGCTCCTGCGCCACCTCGCGGATCGCGCCGACGCGCTCGCCCTCGCCTACCCGGCGCCGCACGAGACGACGGT
>DASUXZ010000124.1:0-6797 GCA_036377655.1 Gemmatimonadales bacterium | reverse complement strand
ATATCCCGGGTGTGGCACCGGAGACGCCACGACTCGGAGCGCGCCTGCCGTCGGGACCGCCCGCTCGCTCGCAGTCGCTCCCCCTCTCGACACGAGGATCCGGAGGATGCGGTCGGGACCTTCCGGGCGCTCGAGGGGAGGCACCGGGATCGCGAGCGCCGCACACGAGCGTTCGAGGCGGGCGAGATGATGCGCCCAGAGCGGGGCCCGGCCGTCCCGCACCCGCACCGTCTCGATCAGGGCGGGTCCGCAGCTCATGCCGGCGCGAGACGGGACTCGTGCCAGGTCCGGAGCACCGTCGCGCCGAAGATGAGCGCGGCGCCGCCGAGCGCCCAGAGCCCGGGCGTTTCCCCGTGGACGATCCACGACCAGAACGGATTGAGCGCCGGCTCGACGAGGAGGAGCACCGACGCCTCGAGCGCACGCACGTGGCGGATCCCGCGCGCGAGCAGCATGTACGCGAGCCCGATCTGGAACACGCCGAGGACGACCACCACCACCCAATCGAGCGGGGTCGACTGCTGGACCGGAAGCGCCAGCGGCAGGGCGACGAGGCACGCGAGCAGGTTGCCGGTCACCATCGCCGGGAAGGGATTGTCGTTCCCGCCGTGTCCCCCGAGCCAGCGAAGGCCGATCACGGTGAACGCCCAGGTCAGCCCGCTCACCGCCGCGAGGATGTTGCCGAGCACCGGGTCGGGCGCCGTGGCGAGGGGCGCCTCGCGCTGCACGAAGAACATCGCGAGCCCGATGCCGACCGCACCCATGAAGACGACGTCGCGAAACCGGATCCGCTCGCCCAGGAGGATCGGCGAGAGGATCAGGATGTAGAGGGGCGACGTGCTCTGGAGGAAGATCGTGTTGGCGGACGTCGTGAGCTTGTTCGCCAGGACGAAGAGCAGGAGCGTGGCCGCGTAGGCGATGCCGACCGGGAGTGCGCGCCAGTTCCAGCCGCGCCGCGACTCGGGCAGGAGCAGGAAGAGCGCGAGGGCCGCGACGCCGGACCGGAAGCCGGCCACCTGCCACGCCGTGAGCGTCGTGGCCTTGATCGCTGCACCGCCGGTCGAGAAGAGGACCGCCGCCGCGACGAGGCGGAGGCGCGCGGCGTTGGTCGTCAGCATGGCGGGGAACCTAACGCGTGGCGGCCGCCAGGCGCAGGTCTTTCGTCACCGCGGCCGCCCCGCACGGCGGCTACCTTCGCGACTCCACCCCTTCGGAGACCGACAGATGTCCCTGCTCGACATGGTCCAGCGGCAGCTCGACCCCGACGCCGTCTCTCGCATCAGCCAGCGGATCGGGGCGGACCCCGCCCGGACCAGCCAGGCGATCGGCGCCGCGCTGCCGATGCTCGTCGCCGCCCTCGCCCGGAACTCCGCCGACCCGGCACGGGCGCAGGGTCTTGCCCGCGCGATCGAGGAGGACCACGACGGCGGCCTCCTCGACGACCTTCCGGCCTTCCTGAGCTCGCCACAGGGTCGCGCCGCCGACGGCAACGGCATCCTTGGCCATATCCTCGGCAACCGCCGGAGCGCCGTCGAGCAGCAGCTCGGCCGCGGGACCGGGATCGGGGCCGGCCAGATGGCCCAGCTCCTGCCCCTGCTCGCGCCCCTCGTGATGGCGGCGCTCGGCCGGGCCAAGCGTCAGCAGGGCCTCGATGCCGGCGGATTGGCCCAGGTCCTGGGAGGCGAGCGAGAGCACATCCAGCGCCGGGCGCCCGGCCTCATGGGCACGCTGTCCGGGATGCTCGATCGCGACGGCGACGGCTCCGCCGTCGACGACCTCGGCGGCATGCTCGGCGGGATGTTCAACCGGCGGGGCTGAAACCGCTCTGGCGGGGTTCCGTCGTGGGGGTAGATTCCCGGCAATCCCCCACGACAGGTTCCCGTGATTCCTCGCAGGCTCCCTGCGCCAGCCCGGCGCGAGCTCGGCGGCGAAACCGTCCTCATCGTCGACGACGAGCCGGCGGTTCGCGGGATCGCGCGCCGGATCCTCGAATCGGGGGGGTGCGCGGTCCTCGAGGCGGCGGGCGCCGAGGAGGCACTCGCCATCGTGGATGGCGGTGCGCGGATCGGCGCGGTCGTCACCGACCTCGCCATGCCACAGGTCAACGGGCTCGTCCTCGTCGAGCTGCTCGCGGCCGAGCGACCGGCCCTGCCGGTGGCGGTGATGTCCGGCGACGGCTCGGCCCTCGTTTCACGGCCGGGGCTCCCATTCCTGCGGAAGCCGTTCGCGCCCGAGGAGCTGCTCGTTCTCGTATCGGCACTGCTCCGGCGGGGCGGCGCTGCGGCAACGGTACCGGTGCCGGGCCGTCCGCACGTGCCAGCCCGCCAGCGCTACCGCTCGCCTCCGCGATAGCGGCCGAGCAGTTCCCGCAGTTCCGCGAGCGGAATCGCCTCGACCCTTCCTGCCCTGCTCTCCACGCTCGTCGCCATGAACATCGAGTTGTAGATCGCCTCCTCGGTGGCCTCGACCGTTGCCTCGAACACCGGCGAGACCTCCTCGTTGGCGATCTCGCTCGAGGCCACCGTCGGCGCCATCGGGTCGCGGCGGACCTCGGGGGCAGTCGAGAAGGCGATCACGTAATCGCCCGACCCGTTCGATGCGGACGAGCCGGTGCGCGCGAGGCCGAGCAGCGCGCGCGCGGCCACGCGGCCGAGATTCCGGTCCGAGAGCGGCGCATCGGTGGCGACCACCATGATGATCGACCCGTCGCCCCGGCTTGGCGGTGGGCGGCGGGCCGGCGGCGGGCGCATCGCGCGCCAGACCGGCACGCCCTCCACCTGGAACGCGCCCCCGAAGTTGCTCTGCACGAGCACCCCGACCGTATACGACCGCCCGCCGATCTCGATCGTCCGGGACGACGTGCCGATGCCGCCCTTCCATCCGAACGCGACCGTCCCGGCTCCCGCCCCGACGCTTCCCTCGGCGACGCGCCCGGTGTCGGCGGACTCGAGCGCGGCCCGCACGTGCGCCGGGGCGATCGGCCGGGCGCGGATCGCGTTGAGGAAGCCGTCGTTCGTCTCGGCCACGACCGGGTTGATCGAGCGGACGCGCTCCATGCCCGGCCGCGCGAGCATCCACTCGACCATCGCATCGGCCGCGCGCCAGACGCAGAGGGTGCAGGTGAGGAGGATCGGCGTCTCGAGCTCGCCGAGCTCGTTCACCTGGGTCGAGCCGAGCAGCTTCCCGAAGCCGTTGCCGACGAACACGGCGGCGGGCACGCGCGAAAGAAAGGGATTGCCCTCGTGGGGGAGGATGGCGGTCACGCCGGTGCGCACCGAGTCGCCCTCGACCACCGTCGCGTGCCCGACCCGGACGCCCGGGACGTCGGTGATGGCGTTCCGCGGGCCGGGGGAGAGCCGGCCCGGCGTCACGCCGAGATCGCGGGCGCGCATCCGTTCCTGCGCGGCGGCGTCACCGCCCGAAAGCACGAGCAGGAGCAGCGCTCCCGCCGCGATCCGCATCATCATGTCCTGAGCTCCTCGAGGTCGCGATAGAGGTCGAGCGCCGCCGGGTTCGCGAGCGCATCGCGGTTCTTCACCGGCCTGCCGTGGATCACCTCGCGCACCGCGAGCTCGGTGATCTTGCCGCTGATCGTGCGCGGAATGTCGGCCACCTGCAGGATCCGCCGCGGGACGTGGTGGGGGCTCGTGGCGTCGCGCACGACGCGCCGGATCCGGTCGCGGAGCGCCTCGTCGAGCGCGCAGCCCTCGCGCAGCCTGACGAAGAGCACGATGCGCACGTCCCCCTCCCACTCCTGGCCGACGACGAGGCTCTCGACGATCTCGGGCAGCTGCTCCACCTGCCGGTAGATCTCCGCCGTGCCGATGCGCACGCCACCCGGGTTGAGCGTCGCATCGCTCCGGCCGTGGATCACGAGCCCGCCGTGCTCCGTGAGCTCGGCCCAGTCACCGTGGCGCCAGACGTCCGGGTACGTGTCGAAATAGGCGGCGCGGTACTTCGCGCCGTCGTCGTCCGCCCAGAACCGCACCGGCATGCTCGGGAACGGCATCGTGCAGCAGAGCTCCCCCGTTTCACCCGGGGCCGCCCGGCGCGGCGCGGCCCCGGCGCCGGGCTCGAGGATCTCGACGCGCATGCCGAGGCCGCGCGTCTGCAGCTCGCCGCGCCAGACGGGACCCACGGGATTGCCGAGTGCGAAGCAGGAGATGATGTCGGTCCCGCCGCTGATGCTCGCCAGGTGGATGTCCCGGCCGATGGCGCGGTACACGTAGTCGTAGCTGTGGGCGGCGAGCGGACTTCCGGTCGAAAGGACCGCGCGGAGCCGCGACAGATCGAACCGGGAGCCGGGCTCGAGCCCCTCCTTCTCGGAGAGCGCAAGGTACTTGGCGCTCGTGCCGAAGATGGTCACCCCTTCGTCCGCCGCCATGCGCCAGAGCATGTCCGCGCCCGGCGCGAGCGGCGCGCCATCATAGAGCACGATCGTCGCGCCGACCGCGAGGCCCGAGACGAGCCAGTTCCACATCATCCACCCGCAGGTGGTGAAGTAGAAGATCCGGTCGTCACGACGAAGGTCGGTGTGAAGGACCAGCTCCTTGAGGTGCTGGATGAGCGTGCCGCCGGCGCCGTGGACCATGCACTTGGGGAGCCCCGTCGTGCCCGACGAATACATGATGTAGAGCGGATGGTCGAACGGCAGGCGGAGCGGCGCGATCCTCGTTCCCCGGTGCGGACCCACGGCTTCGTCCCAAAGGCGGGCGGAGCGGACGGCGCCGAGCCCGGGGCGCGACCGCCGATAGGGCACGACCACCACCGCTTCGATCGAATCGATGCGCGCCACGACCTCCTCGAGCCGCGCGAGCGAGTCGATCTCCTTCCCCGCATACCGGTACCCGTCCGCGGCGACGAGGACCTTCGGAGCGATCTGCCCGAACCGGTCGAGCACACCCCCCGCCCCGAAGTCCGGCGAGCACGAGGACCAGGTGGCGCCGACGAGCGCAGCGCCGAGCATGGCGATCACGGCCTCGGGGAGGTTCGGGAGGAATCCGGCCACCCGATCTCCCGGCGCAACCCCGGCCGCGAGCAGGAACCCGGCGAAGGACTCCGCCTCGGCGCCGAGCTCGGCGAAGGTGAGCGCGCGCCGCCGGCCTTCCTCGTTCCAGAAGACGATCGCCTCGCGGTCGTCGCGGAACCGGAGGAGATTTTCCGCGAAGTTGAGCCGGGCCCCTTCGAACCAGCACGGACCGAGCACCGGATCGGGTGGCGCCATCCGGTCGAGCCCGCGCACCACGCGGTCCCACGGCTCGGCACCGTTCCGCTCCTCGGCTACGATGCCGGTGAAGCGCCAGACGGCCGGCCAGAACTCCTCGGGCCTCGCGATGGACCAGTCGTACAGCGACCACCAGTCGGTGGCCGCCGCGCCGAGCGCATTGGCGAAGGGTATGAAGCGGGAAACGTTGGACCGCGCGACACGATCGGCGGTGGGGGTCCAGATGGGGAGCGCCGGATCGGCGCTCCCCGTCTCCACCCGCCGGCTCACGATGTCGGTGGATTGAACTGCGCGTGCTGGGCGTCCACCCAGCTCTTGTGGTAATTCGGGTCCTCGATCGGAAGGGCCTGCTTCGCGACCTTGAGCGGGCGGAAGCTGTCCATCATGACGGCGAGCTCGTCGGTGTGCTTGGCGCCGATGCTCGCCTCCGCGCGCCCCGGATGCGGCCCGTGCGGGATCCCGTCGGGGTGGTGCGTGATGCTCCCGAACTCGATGCCCTTGCGGCTCATGAACTCGCTCGACGCGTAGTAGAGCACTTCGTCCGAGTCCACGTTGGCGTGGTTGTACGGTGCGGGCACGGCCTCGGGATCGAAGTCGTAGGGGCGGGGGCAGAAGCTGCAGATGACGAACCCGTCGCCCTGGAAGGTCTGGTGCACCGGCGGCGGCTGGTGGACGCGGCCGACGATCGGCTCGAAGTCGTGGATGTTGAACGCCCAGGGATAGAAGTACCCGTCCCAGCCGACGACGTCGAGCGGATGGTGGTCGAGCACGATCTCGTTGATGCCGTCGTACTGCTTGACGAGGATCGGGAAGTCACCCATCTCGTCGTGCGTGCGGAGCTCGGTGGGGCGGCGGATGTCCCGCTCGGAATACGGCGCGCCTTCGATGAGCTGGCCGAACTCGTTCCGGTAGCGCTTGGGCCAGCGGACGTGGCCGCGGCTCTCGAAGACCACGAGCTTCGGCTGTTCCTGCCCCAGGTCGAACCGGTAACGGTGCAGGATGCCGCGATGGATGACGAGGTAGTCGCCCTCGCGGAAGGGAAGGTCGCCGAACTGCGTCTCGAGGGTGCCGCTCCCCTTGCTCACGTAGACGCACTCGTCGGCCTGCGCGTTCCGGTAGAAATGCGCGTCGTTCTCGTCGGGCTCGACGTAGAGCATGCCGATGTCGGCATTGAAGAGCAGCGGCGTGCGGTCGAGAGTGGGGCTGCCGCCCTTCCGGGCCTTCGCCGTGAGGAAATGGCGATGCCGGAGCGTCGGGTCGGGATCGGCCTCCCACTTGAGCTCCTTCACGCGCCGGACCGACTTGACCGTGGTGGGCGGGTGCACGTGGTACAGGAGGGACGACGTTCCGGTGAACCCCTCGTGCCCCACGAGCTGCTCGGCATAGATCCCGCCGTCCGGCCGCCGGAACGCGATGTGCCGCTTCCGCGGGATCTTCCCCATGGTGTGATAGATCGGCATAGCCGGTCACTCCTTCTTTTTCGACGCGAAAGCGCGAAGACGCGAAGGCACGAAGAAAAGTGTGGTAACTGCACTTCCAACGACGTCCCGCTTGTCCTTCGCGACTTCGCGTC
>DASUXZ010000123.1:0-2897 GCA_036377655.1 Gemmatimonadales bacterium | reverse complement strand
ATGAGCCCGAGGTCGGCGACCGGGGCCAGGATCGCGGAGCGCGCGCCGACGGCGACCCGGCGCTCACCGCGGCGGAGGAGGCGCCACGCGTCGGCGCGCTCGCCGTCGGAGAGGGCGCTGTGCAGCACGGCCACCTGGTCGCCGAAGGCGCCGCGGAAGCGGCTCACCGTCTGCGGCGTGAGCCCGATCTCGGGCACGAGGACGATCGCCCCCCGGCCGCGGCCGAGCTCGCGGCGCACCGCCTCGAGGTACACCATCGTCTTCCCGCTCCCCGTGACGCCGAGGAGGAGGGCGCCCCGGCCCGGCTCGAGGGCGGCGAGTCGGTCGAGCGCCGCTGCCTGCGCGGGCGTCGCGCCCGGTGGCGGCGGCGTGCCGCGGACACCGCTGAACGGGTCGCGCAGCAGCTCGTTCTGCTCGATCGTGGCGACGCCCTCGCGGGCGAGCGCGCGGATGAGGCCGTCGCCGAAGCCGAGCTGCTCCATCAGGTGGCGCACCGGCGCGCTCCCGCCGAGTGCCTCGACGGTCTCGTAGAGCGCGCGCTGCCGGGGCCGCCGCCGGAAGCGCTCGTCGCGCTCGACGAGGGTCAGCCGTTCGGCCGAGAGCACGAGCACCCGCTCGGTGCGCTCTCCCGCACCGGTGTCGGTGCCCCAGAGCGCCGTCGGAAGGAGGAGCTTCACGGCGAGCCCGAGCGGCGCGCCGTAGTAGCCGCTCATCCACCGCGCGAGCTCGAGCAGCGGCGGCGTGACCGAGGGCTCGTCGTCGGGCGCGCGGAGGATGTCGCGCGCCGCGACCGCGGGCGCCTGAACATCGACCGCGGACACGATCCCCGTGACCGTTCGCCGCCGGACCGGCACGACGGCGCGCGCGCCCGGGACGATGCGGGCGGCGAGCTCGTCGGGGATGCGGTAGGTGTAGGAGTCGGCGAGGGGCAGCGGCAGGACGACGTCGGCGAAGCGCGGGCTCATCGCCGTGTGACGCCGAGCCCCGGTCCGGTGGGAAGCGTCACCTGCCCGCCCGCGATCGACGCCCCCCGGAAGGGATCCGCGGCGAGGAGGGCGGCGCCGTCGAGGTCCACGATGTCCACGAGCGGCGTGAAGTGCGCGGCCGCCGTGATCCCGAGCGAGCTCTCGATCATGCACCCGACCATCACGCTCATCGAGTGCGCGCGCGCCGCGGCGATCATGCGGATCGCCTCGCGGAGACTTCCGCATTTCGCGAGCTTGATGTTGATGCCGTCCACCCGTCCGACGAGGGGCGGGATGTCCGCGAGCACGCGGCAGCTCTCGTCGGCGATCACCGGGATCGCCGCACGCCGGCGGACCTCGCCGAGGCCCTCGAGGTCCCCGGGCACGAGCGGCTGCTCGAGCACGGTGACGCCGAACTCCGCGAGGACCGGAAGCATGGCGATCGTCTGCTTCACGGTCCAGCCGCAGTTGGCGTCCACCCGGAGCTCGCGGTCGGTCTCGGCGCGGATCGCCTGGAGGATCTCGAGGTCGCGGTCGCTCCCGAGCTTGATCTTGAGGATCGGGTACTCGGCCGCCTCACGCACCTTCATGCGGATGCGGTCCGCGGTGTCGATGCCGATGGTGAACGTGGAGCGGGGGGCGCGGGACGGATCGAGCCCCCAGAGCTGGTAGACGGGAACGCCGAGCCGCTTGCCGGCGAGGTCGTGCATCGCCGCCGAGAGAGCCGCGCGCGCGGAGGCGTTGCCGCCGAGCATCTGGAGCCAGGCCTGCTCCGCCTTCTCCAGCTCGAACGGGGTTTCCGGCATCGCCTGGCCATAGACCGCGAGCGCCGCCATCACCGATTCGGGCGTCTCGCCGTAGAACTTCGTCGCCGCGGCCTCGCCCATGCCCTCGAGCCCGTCGCCGTCGATGATCCGCACGAGCACCGTGCGGTATTCCGATTGCCCGCCGCGCGCGATGATGAACGGATGCCGGGTGGTGAGCGTCTGGAACTCGGTTTCGAGGCGGAGCGGCACGGAACCCTCTCGGAAAGAGCGGAGCTCAGGCGAGCGCGTGGATGTGGGCGGAGACGCCGGCAGCGAGGCGCTCCGGAATGTAGCCGCCTTCGAGCACGCCGACGAGCGGCGCGCGGGTGCGTTCGCGGAGCCGGATCGTGAGATCGGCGTAATGCGCGGGCTCGAGGGTGAAGCCGCCGAGGGGATCACCGCGCATGGCATCGAACCCGGCGGAAACGATCACGACATCGGGGCGCCAGCCCTCGGTGGCTGCGGCGATTGCGTCCCACAGGTCCCCGACATACCGCTCGGGCGGAAGCCCGGGGGGGCGCGGCACGTTGAATACGTTGCCCACCCCCCGCTCCTCCACCGAGCCGGTGCCGGGCCACCAGGGCCACTGGTGGAGCGACACGAAGCGGATCGCCGGGTCCCGCTCGACGAGCGCCTGCGTCCCGTTGCCGTGGTGGACGTCCCAGTCCACGATGAGGACCCGAGCGGCGGCGTGGTTCGCGCGCGCGTAGTGCGCGGCGATGGCCACGCTCCCGAAGACGCAGAACCCCATCCCCTGGTCGCTGGTCGCGTGGTGCCCCGGCGGACGCACGGCGCAGAATGAGCGCGCGGCGCGGCCGTCGAAGGCCATGTCCACGCCATCGAGCAGCGCGCCCGTGGCCGCGGAGGCGGCGTCCCACGATCCCTCGCTGACCACGGTGTCCGCGTCGAGCCGCCCGCCTCCGCTCTCGACGAGACGGCGCACCCGCTGGATGTACTCCGGCTCGTGGGCGAGGGCGATTTCGTCCTCGGTCGCGTGGCGTGCCTCCACGTGTTGCAGCGCGTTGAAGAGGTCGAAGTCCCGGCCGACGGCGCGGAGGACCGCGCGAAGCCGTCCGACGTGCTCCGGGTGGCCCCACCCGGTATCGTGGCGGCCGCAGTCGGAGTG
>DASUXZ010000122.1:0-2048 GCA_036377655.1 Gemmatimonadales bacterium | reverse complement strand
CGCGATGCCCTCGGGCGCCCGGTCCCGGCACGCCGAGGCGGCGGGGAGGAGCAGGGTGAGGCACGCCACCAATCCGCGCAGGCGCCGCGAGGGTCGCATGGACTCAGTCGGTGGAGGTATGGTCGTGCAGGATCTTCCAGCCGTCGGCGCGCCGCTCCATCACGACCGAGAACGGGCCGCTCGCCGTCGTGGAGTCGCCGCGATGGAGGATGAAGCGCGCCGTCACGAGCGCATGCGTCGCGCCGAGCGGGCGCGCGGCGAGGTTCTCGAAGCGAAGGCTGTCGCGCTGGGCGCCGGGCGCGAAGCGGCCCGCGTAGACGCCGCGGATGGTGTCGTAGCCGTAGCGCACCGCGCCGCGGGAGACGTATGAGGTGGTGCTCTCGTTCGCGTAATCGGCCATGAAGCCGTCGAGGTCGCCCGCGTTCCAGTCGCGCGCCGAGCGGTCGAAGACCCGCTGCAGCTCCGCCGTGAGCGCCTCGGCGCTCGGAGGCGCAGCGGCCGGATCGGAACCTGCCTGGGGCGAGCTCGCGCAGGCGGAGGTGAGCGCCGCCCCGGCCACGAGCAGTCGCCGCGTGAATGTCATCGGATCTCCAGGGTATCGGTACGCCAAGCGCGACGTCCGGACGGCCCTGCCGTCCCAACGTCGCGCCGGAAGGTTCGGGGAATCAGCGGCGCCCGCGCTTCTTGGCCGGCCTCCGCGCCGCGCTCTTCCTGGCGGGCTTCCGCGCGGCGGCTTTCTTGGCCGGGCGCCGCACGGTGGAACGAGACGCTGCCTTCTTCGCGGGCGCCTTGCGCGAGGTCTTCTTTGCCCGCGAAGCCTTCTTCGGGGCACTGCGCGACGACTTCCGACCGGCGGACTGGCCCGATTTCCGGGCACTGCTGCCGCCCGTCTTCCGCGGCATGGTGGTGCGGGAGGTCGAGCCGGCGGGGCGTGCGGAACCGCTCATCCCGCCAGAGCCGTTGCCCCGCTCCGGGGAGGCGGGCATCGAGAACGCCGGGGGTGCGGGCGGCGGAGGGAGCGGATCCGACATCGGGTTCTCTTCCATCCACCCGCCACTCGTCCAGCCGGTCTCCATATCGTCTGACCCTGACATTGGAGCTCCTTCTGCTCAGCGCGGCGTGACCCGCCGCCGGTTCAGCCCCCGGGGCCGTGGTGAAGGCGTTGAATAGATATAACTTGCACATCCGGGACCGTTGTGCAAGGTTCTCTCCCGACTCTCCCACCCGACAGGACGACGATCATGCGGCTCCGGACCCCGGCCGAGGCCCGGAAGGTGGTGGCAGCGCTCCGGACCCTCGGGGCTGCCTTCCTATATAGTGTGCTCCTTCCCGGGCTCCTCGCCGCCCAGGCGGCCGAGCTCGAGCTCACGCCCGACCGGCTCGCGCTCGAGGTCGGAAAGCGGCAGCCGCTGTACGCCGCCGTGTACGACCGGCAGGGCAACCTCGTGACGTCCGCCTCGATCACCTTCGCCTCGTCGGATTCCACCGTCGCGACCGTTTCGGCCGACGGCACCGTCACCGGCATCGGCAACGGATCGGCCACGGTCGAGGCGACGTCGGGATCGCTCCGCGCCACGGTCCCGGTGACGGTCACCGGCGGCGCGCCTCCGGTGCAGGTGGCGGCGATCCGGACAGAGCCGCGCACGCTCTGGCTGCTTCCGCTCGAGCCCGCGCGTGTCGCGGTGCATGCGACGCTCGCGGACGGCAGTCCGGCGACGGGCGCCGGCATCCGATGGAAGAGCTCGAGCGCGCGCGTGGCGACGGTGGACCGCGATGGCCTCGTCGTCGGCGTGGCGCCGGGCCAGGCGCTCGTCGAGGCGGCGGCCGGACGCGGAGCGGCGGACACCGTGCTCGTCATCGTCGACACGGCGCGGTTCAGCGTGCCGGAGCGCATCACCGTCGCACCCGGCGGAACCGACACGATCGCCGTCCTCGTGCCGGCGCAGCAGGGGCGGCGCCTCGGCGCCGGGCTCACCTGGAGCTCGAGCGATTCGTCGGTCGCGGCGGTGGCGCCGGGCGGCGTGGTGCGGGGGCGCGCGGCGGGATCG
>DASUXZ010000121.1:0-15330 GCA_036377655.1 Gemmatimonadales bacterium | reverse complement strand
CGCGGGCCCCACGTCGCAGGCGATCGTGGCGAAGGTGATGACCGAGGATCCGAAGCCGCTCACGATCCAGCGGCGGAGCATTCCGGACGCGGTCGAGGCGGCGGTGCTCACGGCGCTCGAGAAGCTCCCGGCCGACCGCTTTGCGACCGCCGCGGAATTCTCGCAGGCGCTCGCCACGGCGGACGCGCCGGTGCGGGCCGCGGCACGGCACCGGGCCGCGCGGAGGGGCATCGGGATCGTCCCGGCGGCCGCAGGGGCCATCACGATCGCGGCGATCGCCTGGTGGCTCGGCAGCCGCACCGGAGGGGCGGGGGAGGCGGCGCCGGTGATGGACCGCTCGATGCCCGTCACCTGGGACCGGGGCCTCGAGGTGCATCCGGCGGTGTCGCCGGACGGCAGGCTCGTCGCGTACGCGGCGGGGCCGACGGCGATGAATCTCCGCGTCTTCGTCCGGCCGGTATCCGGCGGGCGCGCCGTGCCCCTCGTGGACGACACGACCGCCAGGCAGTCGCAGCCGAAATGGTCGCCGGACGGGACCCGCGTGCTCTTCCTGAGCCGCGGCGGCGCGTTCAGCGCGCCGTCCTTCGGCGGGCCCTCGCTGCAGGAAGTGCCCGCGCACGTATCCGGCGACATCAACTGGGCCGCCTGGAGCCCGGACGGCGGCCGGATCGGCTACACCGTGGGCGACTCGGTCTTCGTGCAGACGCCGGGCGAGGCGTCGCGCTTCATCGCCACCGCGCCGGAGATCTCGCTCTGCAGCTGGTCGCCCGACGGCGGCGCGCTGGCGTGCGCCTCGGGCAACCTGCAGTACGCGCTCGCCAACCAGCAGTTCGGAAATCTCTCGCCGAGCCAGCTCCTGCTGATCAACGTGTCGGACGGCTCGGTCGACACGCTCACCGACCGGTCGGCATCGAACCAGAGCCCCGTCTGGCTCGACGACGAGCGGCTCGTCTTCGTCTCGAATCGCCACGGCCCGCGGGACCTCTACATGATGCGGCCGCGCGCGCGCGGCGCCCGCCCGGTCACGCGGCTCACCACGGGGCTCGGCGCGCACACGATCTCGCTCTCGCGGGACGGCCATCGGATCGCCTACGCCGCCCTCACCACGAGGGCCAACGTCTGGGCGCTCCCGATTCCCGCGGCGGGCGCCGTGTCGCCCTATACGGCGACGCAGGTCACGCACGGGAACCAGCTCGTCGAATCGTTCACCGTCTCGGCCGACGGCCGCTGGCTGCTCTACGACTCGAACCTCGCCGGTAACGCCGATCTCTACCGGATCCCCGTCGGCGGCGGGGAGCCCGAGCGGCTCACGACCGATCCGGCCGACGATTTCTTTCCCGAGCTCGCGCCGGACGGCCGGGAGGTCGCCTTCCACTCGTGGCGCACCGGCAACCGCGACATCTTCGTGCAGCCGCTCGACGGGCGGCCGGTGCAGCAGGTCACGGCGACGGCGCGCCAGGAGGTCGGTCCGAAATGGTCGCCGGACGGCCAGGCGCTCGCGTACTTCGAGTTCGAGGGGCCGAACGACACGCTCGCGCGGAGCGCGATCTGGATCTCGCGCCGCGCGCCGGGCGGCGCGTGGGCCGCGCCGGAGCGCCTCGTCGAGCGCGGCAACTGGGCGGTCTGGTCCCCGGACGGCGGGCGCATCGCCTACGCCGTGGGCAGTGTCGCGCAGCGCCTGCTCACGATTCCGGCCGCAGGGGGCTCACCGACGCTCGTCTATTCCGCGGGCGACACGGGTCCCCGCCCGGAGCAGGTCAGCTGGAGCGCCGACGGGCGGAGCCTCTTCTTCAAGAGTCACGACGCCAACGGCCTCGCCTCGGTGTGGACGGTGCCGTCCGCCGGCGGCACGCCCCGGCTCCTGACCCGGTTCGACGACCCGGCGCGCCCCTCGTCGCGCTTCAATCTCGCCGTCGGCCGCACGCACCTCTATTTCTCGATCGACGAGCGGCAGAGCGACGTCTGGGTGCTCGACCTGGGGGCGGCCAGCGACGGGCGGTGAGGTCCGACTCGCGCCTGGCGGAGCCCCCTGACGAGCGCGATCACGCGGACGTCAGCCGCCGCCGCGGCTCGCCTCCCGCGCCGCGCGCCCGAGCGCTTCGATGAACCCGGCGACGTGATCCGTTCCGGGGCCCGCGGCCGCGAGGAAGGGATCCATCACCGTCGAGCGCAGGACCACGAGCCCCTCGCCGCCCGCCGCCTTCCATTCGTCTTCCCCCACGCTCAGCTGTGCGAGGATCGGCCCGACCGCGCCGTCATACGTCGGGGTCTGGAAGCGGGTCCGCGTGATGATGTATTCCGGTGACGGGGTCGCCGAGTTGAGGCTCATCCGCCGGTAGATCCCCTCGTTGAGCGCGTTGAGCTCGGCGAGCGACGCCCCGGCGCGCGGCCGCACGACGAAGCAGACGATGTTGATGTCCGGCTCGGGCAGGACGAGCACGCTGAACTCGCCGGGCCCGGCCTGCGACAGCGCCTCGCGAAGGCGGAGAGCGCCGACGGCGGTCCGCTCGACGAGGTAACCGTATCCGCGCTCGTCGAGCGGCAGCACCTTGTGGCTCAGCCACACGGCGGCGGCCGCGGCGCCGGGCTTCGATCCTTCGAAGATGTAGCGGCCGAGGAAGAGCTCGTCGTCGGCGCGGCTCGCGGTGGCGGGCGTGAGATAGGGCGGATTCACGGCGACGAGATCGCGGGCGCGGCGGTCGCGCAGGAGAAAGGCGCCCGCCGGGTAGGGGACGTACCCGAGCTTGTGCGGGTCGAGCGAGATCGAGTCCGTCTCCCCGAGCGCGACCATCGCGTCCACCCAGGCATCGTCGGGCCACGCGGTGCCGGTCGAGCGCCTGATCTCGCGACCCGAGCGGCGGATGCCGTCCTCCCGCCACGTCACCGCCGCCGCATATCCGCCGTACGCCGCGTCCGAGTGCAGGTGGAACGCGATCCCGAGCTCCCTCCGGGCCCGCTCCCGGACGTCGAGCACGCGGTCGAGCCGGTCCACCGCGCTCTCCTCCGTCGTGCCGCAGACGCTCACGCAGGCCAGGACCGGAATCCGCCGCTCCGCGCAGTCCCGAAGCTGGTCCCAGAGCGCGTCGGGATCGAGCCGGAAATGCGGGTCCACCGGAATGTGCATCACCTGGTTGGCGCCGATCCCTAGGGCGCGCGCGATCTTCTTCCACGAATAGTGCGCCGTCGAGGCGACGAGGACGACGGCGGCCGGCAGCGCGTCGCCGAAGCGCTTCTCGAGCGTCAGGCTGTAGTCCTGGTATCCGACGTCGGAGAGGGTGTGCCGGGCGAGCGCGCGGCTCACGTCGGCCTCGGGAGCGCTCTGCCAGAGCGCATGCCAGAGGTCGAGCGCCGCGGCGTTGTCCACGTTGAGCAGCTCCCACAGCGGAAGCTTCGCCGCCGGGGTGCGGCCGCCGCCCGGCATCGCGAGCTCGAGCGAGAGACCGAGCGATTCGGCGGCGCCGGCCGCGGCGACCGCGAGGTAGTGCACGTTCCGGGCGATCCACAGCGCCTCGAAATTCGCGACCGTCCCGCCCGACGTGAGGTGCCCCCAGGCCGTCCCCGGATCGTACCCGATCATGCGCGCGAGCTGGGCGGCCACGTCGAGCTCGAGGCGCGTGGTGACCGGCGCGGCCTCCGCCGAGATGTTGTTCGGGTTGTACAGCATCGCCGCGAAGTACCCGATCTGTGCGGCGATCGTCTGCTCGAAGAGCATGTGGCCCTTGTAGCGCCCGCTGAAGAACGGCACGTCGCGCTTGAGCTCGGCGAGGAGGCCGAGGAGCTCCTGCGTCAGCGTTGCGACGGCGTCCTCGTATCCCTCGCTCCGCTTGTCGAGCTCGCGGATGGCGAAGCCGTCTTCCGGATGGAAGTTCCGGCGCCAGAAGACGTGGTCGCGCAGCGCCTCGACGACGAGGCCCTCGAGGAGCGCGGCATTCTCGGCGCGGGGCCCGAGGAACCAGGAGCGGAGCGCGCTGTCACGGCGGTCGGTCATCGGTCACCAGGGAAGGCGGTCGAGGCAAAGCTACTGCGGGCCGTGGAGGCCGTCCTGAAGGGATCGTGAAGACTTCTTGAGGCGGCGGCTACCGCCAGCGGAAGATCCGGAGCGCCACCACGAAGGGCACGACGAGCCATCCGAGCAGGATGACCAGCTCCGTCCACACCGGCGCCGATCCGAGCGCGGCGCCGCGCAGCATCACGGCACGGAGCGCATCGGCCGTTGCCGTCAGGGGCAGGGCCTGGATGAGTGGCTGGATCGCGTCCGGGAAGTTCGCCGACGAGAAGAAGACCCCGGAGAAGATCCACATCGGGAGCATCACGAAGTTGGCGAGCCCCGACACCGCCTCGACGGTGCGCGCGCGCGACGAGACGAGCAGGCCGATCGCGCTGAAGGTGAGTGCGGCCACGAGGCAGACGAGGGCGAGCGTCCCGAGCGATCCCCGCACCGGCACGTCGAACACGAGCGCGCCGAAGCCGACGAGCACGCCCACCTCGATCACGAGGAAGAAGAGGCGCGAGAGGAGGAAGGAGGACAGGTACTCCGCGCGGGACATCGGCGTCGCCACGAGGCGCTTGAGCAGCTTCTGCTTTCGCGCCGTGACGACGGCGAAGCCGATGGACCAGACCCCGCTTCCCATGAGGTTGAGGGCCAGCAGTCCCGGGATGAAGAAGTCGATGTAGCGGGCGCCGCGCTCGCGGACGATCCCCTCGCGCACCGCGAGGGGGCTCACGCGGCCGGCGCCTCGCTGCACCGCGTCGTCCACGAGGAGGCGCGCGCTCCGCGCGTCCTCGCGCGAGGGGTCGAAGCGGTACTCGACACCGCGCGCCGGGCCGGGCGCGACGACGAGCGCCACGCCGGCGGTGCGGAGGGCCTGGCGGGCGGCGCTGTCGTCCGCCAGCCGCTCGACGGCAAGGCCCTCCGCGGAATCGAGGGACGCCATGATCGCCGCCGGCACCGACTCGAGCACCCCGATCCGGACCGATTCGGGCGCGCGGTTCCGGAAGGCGATGCCGAGGCCGAGCGCCAGCAGCAACGGGAAGCCGAAGACCCAGAACATCGCCTCCGGCTCCCGCACGAACTCGCGAAGCCGGACGAGCGTGAGCTCGACGATGGCGGGCCGCACCCGGTCACGCATCGCGAAGCGCCCGTCCGGTGAGGGACACGAAGACGTCCTCGAGCGTCGGCAGGTGCGTGCGGAGCTCGGCGAGCGGCAAGGCGTGCCGGTCGAGCTCGGCGAGGAGCGCCGGGATCGCCTCGTGCGTGGCGCGGACCGGCAGCTCCCAGCCGCCGTCGGTGGGGCGGGCGGCGTGCGTGGCGCCGGCGGCGCGCTCGATCGCCACGACCGTCTCCGGCGGAAGCGGCGGCGTGCCCTCGGTGAGCGAGAAGAAGACGATCTGGTCCGCGCCGAGGCCGGCGACGAGCCGGCGCGGCGTGTCGAGCGCGATCACCCGGCCATGGTCCACGATCGCGATCCGCTCGCAGAGGCGCTCCGCTTCCTCCATGTAGTGCGTGGTGAGCACGATCGTGCGGCCGGTGGCCTTGAGCTCCTCGACGAGGTCCCACACCTGCCGGCGGGCCTGGGGATCGAGCCCGGTGGTCGGCTCGTCGAGGAAGACCAGGTCGGGATCGCCGACGAGGGCACAGCCGAGCGCCAGCCGCTGCTTCTGTCCTCCGGAGAGCGTGCCGACGCGCGCCTTCACCTTTTCCTCGAGCCGGACGAGCGCGATGACCGACCGCACGTCGCGGCCCCGGCGGTAGAAGCTCCGGAAGAGGTCGAGGGTCTCGCCGACGGTGAGCTTTTCCGCGAGCTGGGTCTCCTGGAGCTGGATCCCGAGGCGCTCCCGGAGCTCGCGCCCGGCCTCTGACCAGCGGTGCCCGAGAACGACCACGTCCCCGGCGTCGGGCGCCGTGAGGCCTTCGCAGATCTCGATGGTCGTGGTCTTTCCCGCGCCGTTGGGCCCGAGGAGCCCGAAGCATTCGCCCGGATGCACCTCGAGGTCGAGCCCCGCGACGGCGACGACGTCGCCATAGCGCTTCTCGAGCCCGCGGACGAGCAGGGCGGGGGACCGATCGGTGGCATGCATCGGGCGCATAATACCGGATAGCGTGAAAACCGTCACCGCCCCCGACGCCGGGGGCGCATCTTCCCGGAAGTCCCGCGCCGCCGTACTATGTCACCGTGAGGCCGCACCATCCGTAATGGAAGGTGGCACCCATGGCAGCCGCGAACGCAGTCACCGCCGCCCCTCCCGCCCACTGGCGCCGCCCGCGCGACAGGGAGCTCGACCTGTTCGGGATCACCCACCCGGGCCGCGTCCGCAAGGAAAACCAGGACCACTTCATGCTCTGCACGGTGCACCCGCAGGTGGTGGTGCACGGCACGAGCCTCCCCGAGGTCGAGGAGCTTCCCCTCCGCGGGGAGCGCCTGGCCACGTACATGCTCGTGGCGGACGGTGTGGGGGGCGGCTCGGGCGGGGCGGAGGCGAGCCGCGTGGCCCTCGCGACGATCACCCAGTACGTCGCGTCGTCGCTCCGCTCCTACCATGCGGCGGGCTCCGCGACGGACAAGGAGTTCTACGACGCGCTCACCGCCGCGGCGATGGAGGCGCACGAGGCCGTGCGCACGGAGGCCGCCGCGCAGCCCGACGCGAAGATGGCGACGACGCTCACCCTCGCGGTCGCCGTCTTTCCCTGGATGTACGTGACCCAGGTCGGGGACAGCCGCTGCTACCGCTACTGGGACGGCGAGCTCACCCAGATGACGCGCGACCAGACCATCGCCCAGGGGCTCGTGGACCAGGGGATCCTTCCGGCGGACCGGATGGAGAAGTCGCCCTTCAGCCACGTCCTCGCGAGCGCGATCGGCGCGAGCGAGGCCACGCCGGTCGTGACCCGCATCGAGATTCCGCGCGGCTGCGTCATCTTCCTCTGCACCGACGGGCTCACGAAGCACGTGGACAATGACGAGATCAAGCGCGAGATCGAGGCGATGACGTCGTCGGAGCAGCTCTGCCGCAAGCTGCTCGACACCGCCCTCGCGCGCGGCGGCAGCGACAACGTCACCATCATCTCCGCGCGGGCCCCCCTCCCGCAGGGCAATCCCCAGGAGGAGCGCGCCGAGCCGCGGTAACCTCTCCGCCGTCCGACCATCCGACCGTCCGACCGTCCGACTGTCCGACCACCCGACCGTCCGATAGATTTCCGCCATCGCCCTCCCTTCCGGAGCCCCCGTGACCGTACCCGCGCGCCTCGTCGACGCCCTCGCGGACCGCTACGCCTTCGAGCGCGAGCTGGGCCAGGGCGGCATGGCGACGGTCTACCTCGCGGACGACCTCCGGCACCAGCGCAAGGTCGCGATCAAGGTCCTCCGGCCCGACCTCGCGGCGACGATCGGCTCCGACCGGTTCTTCCGCGAGATCCGGATCGCCGCCCAGCTCCAGCACCCGCACATTCTTCCGCTCCTCGAATCGGGCGAAGCCGCGGGCTACCTCTTCTACGTGATGCCGTACGTCGAGGGGCAGTCGCTCCGGGACCGGCTTGCGAAGAGCGGCGAGCTGCCGGTGCACGAGGCCGTCCGGCTCCTCGTGGAGATCGTGGATGCGCTGAGCTATGCGCATGCCCGCGGCGTCGTGCATCGCGACGTGAAGCCGGACAACGTCATGCTCTCCGGGCGCCACGCCCTCGTCATGGACTTCGGCGTCGCGAAGGCGGTGAGCGAGGCGAGCGGCCGGAACCAGCTCACCACGGCCGGGGTGGCCCTTGGCACGCCCGCGTACATGGCGCCGGAGCAGGCCGCGGCCGACCCCAACCTCGATCATCGAGTGGACATCTACGCCGTCGGCGCGATGGGCTACGAGCTCATCACCGGGCGCCCGCCCTTCGTCGGCGGCACGCCGCAGCAGGTGCTCGCCGCGCACGTGACCCAGCCGCCGGAGCCGGTATCGCGCTACCGCCCGGGCGTGTCCCCGGCGCTCGAGGCGGTCATCATGCGCTGCCTCGCGAAGCGCCCCGCGGACCGGTTCCAGACCGCGGACGAGCTGCATGCCCAGCTCGAGCCGCTCGTGACGCCGAGCGGCGGGATGACGCCGACGAGCACGCGGCCGGTGGAAGGGTGGAAGCCGGAGCGGCGAGGAAGGGGGGCCTGGATCGCAGCCGCCGTGGTGCTCGCGGCGATCGCCGTGGCGGGATGGGCGCTCGGCTCGAAGCGGGGATCGCGCGCGGCGGTGCAGCCGGACCGCGCGCAACTCACGTTCACCGGCAACGCCGCGGCGGCGTCGCTCTCTCCGGACGGCCGCCGCCTCGCCTATGCGCGGCGCGAATGCGACAGCGCCGGCTACTGTACCCAGTCCCTCGTCGTCGAGGACGTCGGCGGAGCCGGGTCGGCGACGATTGCGTCGGGCGCCCTCGCGATCTGGAACACCCGCTGGAGCGCCGACGCGCGCCACCTGGTCGTCGGCGCGTATTTCCCTGAGGGCTGGGGGAACTACAGCATTCCGACGCTCGGCGGGGGCCGGACCCGGCTCCGTCCGGGCAACGCACGCCTCGTCGGCAACGGCGACACGACGCTCGTCCTCTGGAAACTGCCCACCGACACCGTCGCATGGGTCTGGCGGATAGGCACGGCGAGCGGAATCGTCTACGACAGTGTGGCGCTGGCCTCGCCGCTCGGGGAGTTTCCGCAGCTCGACGTGACGGATGGCGGCCAGTGGCTCATCGTCTATGCCGAGCCGGACGCCCGGATCGCGCAGCGGGGAACGCTCACGATCGCCGATCGCAGCGGGCGGGTGCGTGATTCACTCGTGTTCCCGCACGATCGGGTCACCGGGGTCGTCGCAGTGCCGGGCACCAATGCGCTCGTCGCCGCCTCACGGCGGGAGGGGACGACGGGCTGGGACGCGATCGTCTACCGGTACGATCGGTCGGGGAGGCTTCGCGAACGGGCCGACACCGTGCTCCGCGACGTGGACGCGGGGAACGCGGACGTGGGCCCCAACGGCGAGCTCGTCCTGCTCGCCGGGACGCGTGAGTACTCGATCTGGAGCTTCCGCTGGGACGATCACGACCGGGTCGACCTCGCACTCCGCAGGCTCGCCTCCTCCACCAACCTGCAGGTGACCGGAAGCGTGAGCCCGGACGGCGAACGGATCTTCCTGGCACGCCGCCTCATCCGTGACGGCCGTGTCGTCACCCAGCCGTCGGTCATCCCGGCCGACAGCGGTCCGGAGCGCCTGCTCGGTGCGCCGCGCCTGCTCGAGGACTGGGACTGGTCGCAGCGAGAGATCGTGGTGGCGGAGCGCCAGGGCGACAGCCTCGTCGTCGGCACGCTCGATCCGGACAACGGGCGCTTCCGGCGGCTTCGTGCCTTCGATCCCGACTCGCTCAGCACGCTCGAAGCGCTTCCCGGGTCCGGCATCGTCTATTTCTCGATCATACACGACCGGATCTACCGGGCGCTTGCGCCGGGACGGCCCGACACCTCCTTCGCGCTGCCGGAGGGGATGAGCTTCGTCAATGCGCTCGAGCCATCGCCCGACGGGCGTGAGGTCGCGGTCGCCGGCTTCGGCGATCTCGAGTCCGATTCGCTCATCGTTTCCATCGTGTCCCTCGACGACGGCTCGACCCGGCGCGTCGCCGGGATCGTCGGCGATCACCTCGACAACCCGCGGTGGCTTCCCGACGGCACGCTCATCGTACCGGTGTTCGAGACCGAGTGGACCCTCGCGCTCTACCGGGCGCCGGCGGGCGGTGGCCCCCTCGTGCGCCTCGGGCCGGTCCCGCGGTTTCCGGGCTCATACCGCTTCTCGGCGGACGGCCGGCGAGGCATCATCCGCGCCACCGACGAGACCTCGGACGTCCACGTGCTGCGCAACTTCCGCGACATCGTCGAGGCACGATAGCCCGATCCGGCAGCCGTCCCCCACTCGCCCGAGCGCGGACCCCCGGCCCCCGTTATTTTCGGGGTCCGGACTCAACCCGCAACCCGAGGCACCGATGGCCACCGCAGCAGCGACTTCGCAGTTCACCGGCGTGGATTTCCTCGACTTCGATTCCCTCCTGTCGGAAGAGGAGCGCGCCATCCGGGACACCGTCCGCACCTGGGTGGACGAGAACCTGATCCCGGTGATCGGCGAGGCGTACGTCGAGGGGAAGTTCCCGAAGCAGCTCATTCCCGGCATGGCGGAGCTCGGCCTCTTCGGGGCCAACCTGCCGGAGGAGTACGGCTGTGCCGGGCTCAACAACGTGGCCTACGGGCTCATCATGCAGGAGCTCGAGCGGGGCGACAGCGGCATCCGGAGCTTCGCCTCCGTGCAGGGCGCGCTCGTGATGTATCCGATCTACGCCTTCGGGAGTGACGAGCAGAAGAGCCGCTGGCTCCCCGCGCTCGCCTCGGGGGCGGAGATCGGCTGCTTCGGGCTCACCGAGCCGGACTACGGCTCGAACCCCGGGGGCATGATCACGACCGCGCGCGAGACGGCGGACGGCTGGGTGCTCAACGGCACGAAGATGTGGATCACGAACGGCTCCCAGGCCACCGTGTCCATCGTCTGGGCCAAGACGGGCGACGTCCGCGATGCGAAGTCCATCCGCGGCTTCATCGTCCCCACCGACGTCAAGGGCTACGCGGCGAAGGACCAGAAGGGCAAGCTCTCCCTCCGCGCGAGCGACACGAGCGAGATCCACCTGCAGGACGTCCACCTGCCGAAGGACGCGATCCTCCCGAAGTCGGGCGGCATCAAGAGCCCGCTCATGTGCCTCACGCAGGCGCGCTACGGGATCGCCTGGGGCGCGATCGGGGCCGCGATGGCGTGCTACGACGAAGCGCTCCGCTACGGCCAGAGCCGGATCATGTTCGACAAGCCGATCGCCGCGACCCAGATCCAGCAGGTGCGGCTCGTGGACATGCTCACCGAGATCACCAAGGCGCAGTTCATGACCCTCCAGCTCGGCCGGCTCAAGGACGCGGGCTCGCTCACGCCGGAGCAGGTCTCGCTCTGCAAGCGGAACAACGTGAACATGGCCACCGAGTGCGCGCGCGAGGCGCGGCGCCTCCTCGGCGCCAACGGGATCCTCGCCGAGTACCACGCCATGCGCCACATGGCGAACCTCGAGTCGGTGTACACCTACGAGGGCACCCACGACATGCACTCGCTCATCGTCGGGCAGAAGATCACCGGCCTGGGCGCGTTCGCCTGAGGACGACACGATGACGCGAGTGACCGTGAAGCACGGGGGCCGGACGTACGAGGCCGAGATCCGGCCCGGTCGGGAAGTGGGCGCCACCGCGGATCCGAACGCGGCCCAGGTCTGGCACGTGACGCACGACGGCTCGACGGTCACGACCTTCCCCGTGTCCGACGGAGAGAAGGGCGACTCGATCCGCGAGAAGATCGTCGAGTGGCTCGAGGCGAACGCAGACCGGCCCGACGCGGACGTCGGGCGGCAGTGAACCCCGATTTCGAACCCCGGAGCAGCCGTTGAAGATCGCCGTCTGCATCAAGCGCGTTCCCGACACCGAGATGCGCTTCGCCATCGCGGCCGATGGGAAGTCCCTCGACCAGGCCGGCCTCAAGTTCGACATCAGCGACTTCGACGGGTACGCGGTCGAGGTCGCCCTCCGGCTCACCGAGAAGGATGGCGGCGAGGTCGCCGTGATCTGCCTCGGCCCTGACGGCGTCCAGGAAACCATCCGGAAGGCGTTCAGCATGGGCGCCGCGCGGGGCGTCCAGCTCAAGGCGGACGCGATTCCCTTCGACGGCTCGGCCATCGCCGCGGCGCTCGCCGCCGAGCTCAGGGAGGGCGGTTACGACCTCGTCCTTTTCGGCCGCCAGGCCACGGACTCCGGGAACGGGACCGTCGGACCGATGACCGCCCACCTCCTTGGCCTTCCCTGCGTCACCGCGGTATCGCACCTCGAGCTCGGCGCGGGCCGGGGGACGGCGCACCGCGAGCTCGAGGGCATCGCGGAGGTCGTGGAGTTCCCGCTGCCCGCCGTGCTCACGATCGACGAGGGGATCGCCCGGCCGCGGCTTCCCTCGCTCAAGGGGATCATGGCCGCGAAGAAGAAGACGATCGACGTGCGTCCCGCCCAGCTCGGCGAGGCCCGGCTCACCGTCGAGACGATGGCGCTGCCGCCCGAGCGCGCCGCCGGACGGATCGTCGGCGAGGGGCCCGACGCGGTGCCCGAGCTCGTCCGGCTCCTCAAGACCGAAGCGAAGGTGCTCTGATGGCGAACATCCTGGTCGTCGCGGAGACGCGGAACGGCGAGCTTCGCTCGGTGGCGCACGAGGTGGTCACGGCCGCGCGGCAGGCGGCGGACGCGGTCGGCGGCGAGGTGCATGCGCTCGTGTTCGGGACGGCCGGAGCGGGGGCGGCCGCCGCGGATGCGCTCGGGAGGCATGGTGCGGACGTCGTCGTCGCCGTCGAGTCGGCCGGCCTCGAGAAGTACGACGCGGAGAGCATGGCCGCGACCGTAGCCGCGCGGCTCGGGTCCGGCGGATACCGCGCCGGGTTCTTCGCCGCGTCCGCACAGGGCCGCGATCTCGCCCCGCGCGTCGCCGCGATCCTCGGCGTGAGCCTGGCCTCCGACGTCACGGAGGTGACGTTGTCGGCGGACGCGCTCGTCGCGAAGCATCCGGTGTACGTCGGGAAGGCGATCGCCACGCTCCGGCTCACGGGGACTCCCGCCCTCGCGAGCTTCCGCCCGGGCTCCGTCTCCGCGGCGGATGCACCGCGCTCGGCCCGCGTCGAGCCCATGGCGCCGGCGGCGGATCCGTCCGCCTCGCGCGTCGTGGTCAAGGAGCTCGTGGCCCGCGGGGACGCGAAGCTCGATCTCGGCGAGGCCCCGGTGATCGTGGCGGGGGGCCGGGGCCTTCGCGCCGCCGAGAACTTCCGGCTCGTCGAGGACCTCGCCGCGGCATTCGGCAATGCGGCGGTCGGTGCCACGCGCGCGGTGACCGACGACGGCTGGCGCCCGGCCACCGACCAGATCGGGCAGACGGGACGGATGGTCAATCCGACTCTGTACGTCGCCGT
Organism: Gemmatimonadales bacterium; assembly: GCA_036377655.1. Lineage (GTDB taxonomy): Bacteria > Gemmatimonadota > Gemmatimonadetes > Gemmatimonadales > GWC2-71-9 > CAMLLJ01. Next base: position 2,303 of record DASUXZ010000121.1, on the reverse strand, counting down.
CGGCATCTCCGGCGCGATCCAGCACCTCGCCGGCATGCGTACCTCGCGCACCATCGTCGCCATCAACCGCGACAAGGACGCGCCGATCTTCAAGCTCGCCGACTACGGGATCGTCGGGGACCTCTTCGAGATCGTTCCGCGGCTCACCGAGGAAATCCGGAAGGCCAAGGGCGGCTGAGGCGGGGATTCCCCTCCCAGGCGCTCCCCTTGACAATAGATGTTATAACACGTAATATCGGACCATGTCGCCGAGCATCCGCGCCGAACTGAAGCAGGCCAGGCCCTTCGCGAGCCTCGAGCACGAGGCCGTGGTGAGCCTGGCGCGGACGGTGGCCGTACTGGAGCACCAGATGGCGGAAGTGCTGAAGCCATATGGGCTTACGCCAACCCAGTACAACGTGCTCCGGATCCTTCGGGGAGCCGGAGAGGAAGGGCTCTGCCGGAACGAGGTACGGGACCGGATGATCTCACCGATGCCGGATGCCACCCGCCTGCTGGACCGGCTCGCGGACATGGGCCTGCTCGTCCGGTCGAGAACGGGGGACGACCGGCGGTTCGTCCGCACCCAGATCACGGCCGAGGGCATCGCGCTTCTGGCCCGGCTCGACGACGTGATCCACGGGCTCCACGAGCGCCAGCTCGGGCACCTCGGCGAGGCCGAGCTGAGGCGGCTGCTCGAGATCCTGGAGCACGCGCGCGAACGGCGTTGACCGCTTTTCATTGCCTTAGCAGGTGTTATCACACATGACGGAGAACCAGACGATGACCACCAATCGCATCAATGCCGGCCTCGCGCTCCTTCGCATCGTGATCGGCAGCATCTTCGCCGCGCACGGGGCCCAGAAGATCTTCGTGTACACGCTCCCGGGCGTCGCGGGATCGTTCGCGCAGATGGGCGTGCCGTTCGCCGATGTGGCCGGCCCTGCGGTCGCGCTGCTCGAGTTCCTCGGCGGGATCGCCCTGGTGCTCGGCCTCTTCACCCGGCCCGTGGCCGTCGGCCTTGCGGCCGTGATGCTCGGCGCCATTCTCATGGTGCACCTGCCGGCCGGGTTCTTCGCGCCGAACGGGATCGAGTTCCCGCTCGCCCTCATGGCCGGCTCGCTCTCGCTCGCCCTCATCGGCCCGGGGAAGTGGGCGATCGACGCCCGGCGCGCACCGCGCGCCGGCTGACCCATACGGTGGAGGAGCGCATGGCCGCGACGTACGGCATCGCACCGGCCGGCTACCGGCTTCCCGATGCGACGCAGATCGGACGGGTGATCCTGCAGGTCGCCGACCTCGAGCGCTCGCTCGCGTACTACGGGACCGTCGTCGGGTTCTCGGTGCTCGCGCGGGAGGCGGACCGCGCCGAGCTCGGGCCCGCCGGCGGGCCGGTGCTGGTCGAGCTCCGCGAGCGGAAGGGTGCCCGGCCGGTGCCGCGCCGCGGCCTCCTCGGGCTCTATCACTTCGCGATCCTCCTCCCGGACCGCCGGTCCCTCGGAGCGTTCCTCCGCCACCTCGCGGAGGCGGGAGAGCAGGCCGGCATGTCCGATCACCTCGTGAGCGAGGCGATCTACCTCACCGATCCGGACGGCCTCGGGATCGAGGTGTATGCCGACCGGCCGCGCGCCTCGTGGCGGGACGTGGACGGCCAGCTCGTCATGGCCACGAACCCGCTCGACACGCGAAGCCTGCTCGCGGCGGCAGGGGACGCGCCGTGGTCGGGCCTGCCCGCCGGCACCGTGATCGGTCACGTGCACCTGTTCGTGGGGAACATCGACCAGGCCGCGCGCTTCTACCACGACGGGCTCGGCTTCGACAAGACGGTGTGGAACTATCCCGGCGCGCTCTTCCTCTCGGCCGGCGGCTATCACCACCACCTTGGGACCAATACCTGGGCGGCCGGCGCTGCGCCGGCAGGGGACGACGACGCGCGCCTCGTCGAATGGGACCTCGTCGTTCCGTCGGAAGGGGACGCGGCACGCGCCCTGGACAGCGTCGCCGCCGGCGGCGGGGCGGTGACCCGCGAAGGCGCCGGCGGCATCGCGCGCGACCCCTGGGGGACCGCGGTGCGCGTGAGGGCGGCGGGTGCCTAGGCGCCCGCGGAGTCGTGCAGGCGCACCGGCGGCTCGCTCACCTTCTTGAGCCTCAGGTTGAGCATCTCCACCGCCACCGAGAACGCCATCGCGAAGTAGGTGTAGCCCTTCGGGATGTGCTGGCCGAGCCCTTCCGCCACGAGGTTCGTGCCGATGAGCACGAGGAAGGCCAGCGCGAGCATCTTGACCGTGGGATGCCGGTCCACGAACCCGGCGATCTTCTCGGCG
>DASUXZ010000120.1:0-6388 GCA_036377655.1 Gemmatimonadales bacterium | reverse complement strand
TCGGCGACCGGACCGCGCTCGAGCGCTGGTCGCGGATCCGCCCGGAGGACCTGCACGAGGTGAACCGCGCCGAGTTCGAGCGGATCCGCCGCCGCCTCGACGAGCACGGCATCGCGTCGCTCACCCCGGGGGACCGCGAGTTCCTCGACCGCTTCAGCGCGAGGACCACCTAGATGGCACTCCCCGAAGCTCCCGTCGCGGACGTCGCGCCGTGGATCACGCGGCTCGCGCGGCTCGGCTACGGCTCGAAGGCCGTGCTCTATACGCTCGTGGGCGTCCTCGCCTTCGGTGCCGGGCAGGGCACCGGGCGGATGACCGGAAGCCGCGGCGCGCTCGTCACGATCCTCTCGGCGCCGTTCGGGCGCGTCCTCGTCGCCGTCATCGCGATCGGGCTCGTGGGCTATGCGATCTGGCGGATCGTCGAGGGGATCACGGACCCCGACCGGCGGGGGAAGGACCTCAAGGGACTCACGCTCCGGGCGAGCTTCGTCGGCCGCGGCCTGCTCCACGGCTTCCTCGGCATCACGGCCGCCCGCGTGGCCCTGAGCGGGATGCCGGCGGGCGACGACGAAACCGCCGAAGCATGGACGGCGAGATTCCTCGACGCGCCCGGCGGCAAGCTCGTGCTGATGGGGGTGGGGATCGGCCTGGCCGGGTTCTGCGGCTATCAGCTCTTTCGCGCGGTGACGGCAAAGCTGAGCCGGCGGCTCGACCTCACCCGGATGCGCCCCGAGACCGCGCGATGGGCCGTCGCCGTGAGCCGCTTCGGGATCGCCGCGCGCGGGCTCGTCTTCGGGCTCATGGGGATCGCCATCTATCGCGCGGTCCGCGACCACGATCCGACCGAGGCCGGCGGCACCGGGGAATCGCTCCAGACCATCGCCGGCCTCGGCCGCTGGCCGCTCATGATCGTCGCGCTCGGGCTCATCGCCTACGGCGGCTACGAGCTCATCAACGCGCGCTACCGCAGGATCCGCATCGACTGACCACGACCGGCGTCAGGCGTCCACGCGCCCGCCGGTGATCACGAGCACGACCCGCTTGCCGCGCAGCTCCCGCTCCATCCGGCACACGGCGGCGAGCGTGAGCGCGCTCGTGAGCTCCGCCACGATCCCCGCCTCTTCGGCGAGCGCCCGCTGCGCCGCCGCCCCTTCCTCGTCCGACACCGCGACGATCCCGCCGCCCGCGTCGCGGATCTCGCGGAGGAGCCGGAGCGCGTTCCGCGGCCGGCGGACGCTGATCGACGCCGCCGCGGTCTCGCCTTCCTCCGCCGGCGGCTCTCCCGCGAAGCGGCGCGCGAGCGGCCGCATCCCTTCCGCCTGCACGCCGAGCAGCGAGGGAAGCGACCCGATGCGCCGGAGCGCCCGGAGCTCACGGAACCCCTTCCCCACCGCGGCGAGCGTGCAGCCGTCGCCGACCGGCGCGACGACGAGGTCGGGCACCTCGAACGCGAGCTGCTCCCCGATCTCGAGCCCCGCGGTCTTCTTCCCTTCCACGAGGAACGGGTTGAAGGCGCAGTTGCGGCTGTACCACCGCTTCTTCCGCCCGGCCGCCTCCGACTCGGCGAACGCCTGGTCGTAGTCTCCCTTCGACCGGTGGATGCGGGCGCCGAAGCGCTCGAGCCAGTCGAGCCGCACCCGCGAGACGGCGGCGGGCACGAAGACGTGGCAGGCGAGGCCCTGGTGCGCGGCATAACCGGCGAGCGAGATCGCCGCGTTGCCGGCGGACGCGCAGTACACCGCCTTCGCCCCCGCCTCGAGCGCGAGCGCCATCCCGACCGATGTCGCCCGGTCCTTGAGGCAGCGGGTGGGATTGCGCGTCTCGTCCTTGAGATAGAGCGCGCCGAGCCCGAGGCGCCGGGCGATGCGCGGCGCCGGCACGAGCGCGGTGGTGCCGGCCGGGAGCACCGGCGCCGGCTCGTCGAGCGGAAGGACCGGGAGGTAGCGGAAGACACCGGTACGGCCGCTGCTGCGGGTCCCGGTAAAGAGCCGTCCGGCGAGGTCGTAGTCGTACTCGACGTCGAGGATGCCCGGGTCCCCACCGCCCCCGTCGCCGCACTCCGGGCACAGGTAGGCGCCGGGATCGAACGGCGCGGTCCGGCCGCAGCGCACGCAGCGAAGGCCGGTAACGGCGGAGCGGGTCATCCCTTAACTTACCGCCATGAGCCAGCGCCTCCGCGACCGTGTCACGTTCGTGCTCGAGCGACTGATGCTGCGCGGGGCCCAATGGCGCATCCTCGTCATCGCCCTCGCCATCGGGCTCATCTCGATCCTCGGCGGGGCGCTCGTCCTCGCCGCTCCCCGCGCCGGGCCGTTCCACGAGGAAGTCTGGTGGGCATTCCTCCGCCTCACCGACCCCGGTTACCTCGGCGACGACGTCGGCACCTGGCGCCGGATCGTCTCGACCCTCCTCACCGTCGTCGGGTACGTCATCTTTCTCGGCGCGCTCATCGCCGTCATGACGCAGTGGCTCAACGCGCTCATGCGGAACCTCGAGCGCGGCCTCACGCCGATCGTCGAGAGCGGCCACATCCTCATTCTCGGCTGGTCCGACCGCACGCCGACCATCGTGCGCGAGCTGCTCGTCTCGGAGGGCCGGGTCCGGCGCTTCCTCCGGCGCCACCAGGCGCGGAGCCTCCGGGTCGTGATCCTCGCGGAGGAAGTCGGGCCCCAGCACGTGATCGAGCTGCGCGATTCGCTCGGCGATCTCTGGGACGGCCGGCGGATCATCTTCCGCTCGGGCTCGCCCCTCCGGATCCCGCACCTCGCGCGCACCGACTTCCTCCACGCCTCGGTGATCGTGATTCCCGGCGTGGACTTCGCGAGCGTCGGCCTCACCGAGAGCGGCGCCGCCGCGATCCAGATCGCCGACTCGTCGGCCATCAAGATCATCCTCTCGATCGCGAACTCGGCCGCGGCGCAGCGCGTGGACGAGCTGCCGCAGATCGTCGCCGAGATCGCCGACTCGCGGAAGGCGCTCGTGGCGGAGCGGGTGTACGCCGGACCGGTCGAGGTGGTCGCGAGCGACCTCTTCATCAGCCGCCTCATCACGCAGAACGTGCGGAACCGCGGCCTCAGCCACCTCACCGCGGAGCTGTTCGCCCACGGCCCCGGGAACGAGATCTACGTGCGCGAGCATCCGGCCCTCGCCGGCCGCACGGTGGCGGAGCTGCCGCAACGCTTCCGCCGCGCGATCGTCATCGGCCTCGTGCGCCGCGACGCCGGCCGCTATCGGCCGCTGCTGAGCCCCGATCCGGGCGTCGTGCTCGGCGAGGGGGACCGGCTCGTGCTCGTCGCGCGGCATTACGAGGACACCGATCCGTCGGAGCCGCCGCCGCGCGAGGCGGTGGCCGTCGCCGCGCCCGTCCGCGCGCGGCCGCCCCAGCCGCAGTCGCCCCGGCCGCTCCGGCGGATCCTCGTGCTCGGCTGGAACCACCGCGTCCCGGCGCTCGTGGCCGGCTTCGGCAGCTACGAGCTGGACAGCTTCCAGGTGGACATCGCGTCGGTGCTGCCGGTCGCCGAGCGGGAGCGCGAGCTGGCGCAGTACGGCGTGAGCCCGGTGCGTGTCCCGGTGCGGCAGATCCAGGCCGACTACACCGTGCCGACCGAGCTCGCGCGGCTCGACCCGGCCTCCTATGGCACCATCATCCTGCTCGGAAGCAACTGGCTGCCGGGGCGCGAGGAGTCGGACGCGCGGACCGTCCTCGGCTACCTCCTCCTCCGCGAGCTGATCGGCACGAGGCCGACACCGCACGTGATCGCCGAGCTGATGGATCCCGGCAATCTCGCGCTCTTCCGCGAGCACCAGGCGGAAGTGCTCGTGAGCTCGCAGATCATCAGCCGCATCCTCGCGCAGGTGACGCTCCGGCCGGAGCTCGGGCCGGTGTTCGACGAGCTCTTCGGCCCGTCGGGCTGCGCGATCGTCTTCCGGACGAGCGAGTCGCTCGGGCTCGCCGGGCGGGAGCTCGGCTTCGAGGAGGTGCAGGCGGCCGTCACCGCAGCGGGAGGCGTGGCGCTCGGCCTCCGGATCGATGCCGAGTCGTCCGGCCCGACCGGCGGCATCCGGATCAACCCGTCGCGGGAGAAGCGATGGACGCTTCTCCCCGATGACCAGGTCATCGTACTCGACGAACGAGGAGCATGAATGGCGGAAGCACGGCTACACATCGAAGGCATGAGCTGCGGCCACTGCATCGGCCGCGTGCGGTCCACGCTGCAGCAGATTCCCGGCGTCGAGGTGCTGAGCCTCGAGCTCGGCCGGGCGGTGGTGCGCTACCCGGAATCGGGGACGAGCCCGGAGGCGATCGCCCGGGCGCTCACCGACGACGGCTATCACACGACGGCCCAGCCGGGGTAGCCCGCGGTTGCGCGCATGATCCGCGTCGGCCCGGCGGGATGGGACTACAGGGACTGGGTGGGCATCGCCTACCCCTCGCCCGCGCCCGCGGGGTTCGACCGGCTCGCCTGGATGGCGCGCTGGTTCGACACGATCGAGATCAACAGCAGCTTCTACGGTCCGCCGGCGGCGGCCACCGCGAGGAAGTGGATCGGCCGGGTCGCCGCGAATCCCGATTTCCTCTTCACGGCCAAGCTGTGGCGCCGCTTCACGCACGAGCGGAAGGAGGCGTTCACGCGCGCGGAGGTCCGGGAGGCGTGCACCGGCATCGGCCCGCTCCATGACGATGGCCGGCTCGGAGCCCTGCTGCTCCAGTTCCCGTGGTCCTTCCGCCGCACGGACGAGAACCGGCAATGGCTCGACGACGTGACCGGCACCTTCGAGCGGTTCCCGCTCGTGCTCGAGGTGCGGCATGCGTCGTGGAACGTGCCGGAGTTCTACGCGGAGCTGGTCGAGCGCGGGATCGGCTTCGTGAACATCGACCAGCCGTTCTTCCGCGGGAGCATCACACCGAGCGCCCGGGCCACCTCCCGCGTGGGGTATGTCCGCGTGCACGGCCGCAATCATGCCGACTGGTTCCGGAAGGACGCGGGCGTCGAGGCGCGGTACGATTACCTCTATTCGCGGGAGGAGCTCGCGCCCTGGGTCGCGCGGACGAAGGAGGTGGCGAAGGCGACGGAGGACACCTTCGTCGTCACGAACAACCATTACCGCGCGCAGGCCGTGGTGAACGCGCTCATGCTCGAATCGATGCTCAGCCGCCGGAAGGTGGAGGCCCCGCCCGGCGTCGTGGAGGCCTACCCCGAGGTCCTCGAGCCGTTCGTGAAGACCCGGCGATAGGCCGGCGGGCCGGACCAAACGGATCCGGCCGGTCCGGCGTATACCGGTCGTTGGCGGCCACGATGGACCGCCAGAGACCCCATGCAGGAGACTGTCACCGATGAGCCGAATCCTGACGCTCGCCCTCGCCACCGGCCTTCTGGCGGCACCGCTCGCGGCCGGCGCGGCGCAGAATGCCCCGAAGGACACCGCCCGCGCCCGCGCGCGGGCCCACGCAGAGATGCCCCACCGCGGAATGCCCGGCATGGGCATGCGCGGACCCGGGATGCCGATCCAGGCACTGATCGCCCAGCGGGAGCGCCTCAAGCTCTCCGACGAGCAGGTCACCCGGCTCAACGCCATCCAGGCGAAGTACTCCGAGCTCAACAAGCCGCACCTCGAGGCCCTGAAGGCCGCGCGGAGCGATACGGCAGGCCGCCCCGATCCGGTGCGCGCTCCGGAGCGCCGCGAGATGACGCCCGAGCAGCGGCTCCAGATGCGCCAGGAGATGCTGGACCGGCAGAAGGCGTTTCTCGCCGCTCACCCCGAGGTGAGCCGCGCGCACACCGCGATCGCGGAGAACCACCGGAAGGCCCGCGAGGAAGTCCAGTCGGTGCTCACGGACGAGCAGGAGAAGCTCCTCGAGCAGCGGATGGAGCGTCGCCCCGGCATGCGGCGCGCGGTCCCCGATTCTGCCCGCCGCCGGTCGGTTCGCGGCTGACTCGGGATCGCCCGCAGCCGGAGCATGGCTTCCGCCCAGGAGCCGCCCGCCTCGGCTGCAGGCGATGAACGCGAGCTCGTCGAGCGCGTCCGCGGTGGCGACACCGAAGCGTTCGGCGAGCTCGTCCGCCGGTACGAGCGGCGCGCCCATGCGATCGCCTGGCGCCTGCTCGGCGTCCGGGAGGATGCCGAGGACCTCGTGCAGGATGCGTTCATCGCGGCGCTCGACAAGCTCGACTCGTTCGACGAGCGCCGGCCGTTCGGCCCCTGGTTCTTCCGGATCCTCGTGAACCGCGGGACGAGCCGGATCCGGTCGCGTCGCGTCCGCGCGGGCGAGCCGCTTCCGGAATCCCTGGGCGATCCCGCGGTGCTGCCGGACCGCGCGGTCGAGCAGCAGGAGCTCGCCGGGCGGGTGCACGCGGCGCTCGCCGAGCTGAGCGACCGGCAACGGCTC
>DASUXZ010000119.1:0-5062 GCA_036377655.1 Gemmatimonadales bacterium | reverse complement strand
GCGCGAGACGTTCGCGCCGCCGAAGCCCGTGCCCGTGGCTCCCCGCTCCACCATGGCGCCGTCCATCTGCACGCCGAGCGGGTTCACGCCGAAAACGGTGGCCTGCCGGCCGTCGTTGAACGTGCCGATGAGCAGCTCGATGAAATCGTCGGCGAAGATGCGGTCGCGGTCGGCGAGCGTCGCGTGGACCGCGCCGTGCGCCTCGCCCGCGCGAATGCCGAAATGGATTGCGGTCGGCGAGTACCAGACCAGCACCTCGGTGGAATCCTCGGCCGGAACGCCGTCCACGGGCGAGAACCGGGAGAAGTCCCGGAGGACGGCGGCGTCGGCCCAGACCGCTTCGTCGAGCCGCCCGTCCACGGCGATGTCCGCCTCGACACGGGGGATGGCCACCTGGACCTCGCCGGCACGGCCGCGGTACACCCGGCCGGCCTCGGTCGAATCGGCAGCTACCCCCGGATAGGCCGCCTGCACGGCCACGACGAGCAACGCTGTGAACATGGGAAACCCCGTAGCGGGAATGGGACGGGCTTGGCCTGCAATGCCCCTTCCACTCGCTACGGGGTCGGGAATCGGCGGGTTTCGGAGCTACCTCACTGCACGCACTGCCCCTCGGGATCGGGCTTCGGCGCGCTCAGCGCCGGGCGGTGATCGAGGTTCGCGACCCGCACCGCGATATCGTGGATGAGCGTGGACACCCGCGCGAGCTGCGCGTAGTCGATGTACTGCGGCTCGTCGGTGACCATGTGGTAGTCGCGGTGGCTCCCGGTGCTGAAGAACGTGACCGGGATGCCGTACTTCGCGTATTCGTAATGGTCGCTGCGGCAATAGTACTGCTCGGGATGACCGTTCGCGTCGAACTGGTAGTCGAAGCGGAAGCCGTGATTCCCTTCCGCGTTCACCGCCTCGACGAGGTCGCCGAGCTCGCGGGACAGCCGGCGCGAGCCGATGAGCTGCAGGTACGCGGGCCCGCCGTTCGGCACGTCCGAGGCCTTCCCCCGCCCGATCATGTCGATGTTGAGCGTCGTGACGATCGAGTCCCGCGGAACGGTCGGGTTCGCGGTGTAGTACTCCGCGCCGAGGAGGCCCGCCTCCTCGCCGGTGTGCCAGACGAAGAGGATGGAGCGCTTCGGCTTCTGCCGGCTCGCGGCGAGTGCTTCCGCCATCTCGAGCATCGCGACCGAGCCCGAGCCGTCGTCGTCGGCACCGTTGGCGATCGAATCGGGGCGCGCCGGCCGGAGCCGGCGCAGGCTGTCGAGCGTGGCGCGGATGCGGGCCCACTCGGCGGCACCCGGATCGCCCTGCGGATCGTCGGCGCCCATCGGGCGCATCACCGAGTTGTACGCACGGAGCGAGTCGTGATCCACCGCACGCGAGCTCACGCCGATGTGGTCGCTGTGCGCGCCGATGGCCACGTACTGGCTGCGCAGGACCGGATCGCTTCCGCGAATCACCGCGACGACGTTCCGCGCGGGATACGCGGTCTCCTCGGTGCGATAGCGGATCGTTCCGGCGACGGTGGCCCCCGTGGCGCCCGGCCGCGCGGCGGCGAGCGGCGTCCCGAGGAGCGCCTCGGCGGCCGCGGGCGTGATCCAGATGTGCGCCGGCGCCGGGGTGCTGTCGGGCTCGCCGACCCGGAGTCCCGGCTGCCTCAGGAAATCCACGACGCCACTCGGCACCCGGTCGAGCGTGGCGATGGCGAACCCCGCCGCACCCGGAAAGCGGGCGAGCAGCTGCGGGCGCGGCGCATTCCACTGGCTCGCGGAGCTCAGCACCACGAGCCGGCCGGCTGCGGCGCTCGCAGGCGCGAGGCGGGCGGAGTCTCCCCACACGCCGCCGTAGACCGCCTGCACCCCATCGAGCGACCGGACGCCCGGGCCGAGATCGAAAGGCGCGTACTCGGTCCAGGGCGCGAGCGAGCGTCCGGCGGGACCGAAGCCCGATGCCGGATCGAACGCGCGGCGATGCGTCGGAAGGACCTGGAAGTACGTCCCGTCCTCACCCGCCGGCTCGAGACCGAGCCGCCGCGCTTCGCGCGCGATGTACTCCGTCGCCTTGAAGTTCCCGCGCTCGCCGAACTCGCGGCCTTCCATCGAGTCGTCGGCGAAGAGATAGAGGCGCGACATCAGGTCGGCGGGCAGGATCGCGGCGGCCGTGGGCCGGGGCGCGTACTTGAGCGGAAGCTCGGATGGAATCGCGGCCTGCGCCGGGGCCTGCACCGCGGGCGCGGCTGCCTCGGGCGACGGGGCACGGCCGCACCCGACGAGCAAGCCGCCGGCGAAGACGGCGGTGCAATGCGCAACGCGCACGTTCATGACAGCTCCGTAGGAGAAATCGAGAACCTGCCGCCGCCTACGAAGCGTCGGAGGCGGTTGTTTCCGTCCGCTCGCGGCCGCGGTGGTAATGCCGGCGCGCCTTCTCGCGGTTCCCGCAGGACTGCATGTCGCACCAGCGGCGGCTCCGGTTCCGGCTCCGGTCCACGAAGATCCATCCGCAACCCTCGGCAGGGCACGACTTGACCCGGTCGGCCTCGGATCCGGTCACGAGCTCGGCGGCGGAGTACGCGACCGGCCAGAGCATCCAGTCGAGCCCGCAGTCCGGCGCCTCGACCCAGGTCCAGCAGAGTCCCTCCGCCGTGCTGCGGAGGTGCCGGCGAGCCGCCCCCTCGCCGAGGGACTCGTTGAGGACCGCGAGGTCGGCGGATTCGGGGTGTCGTCCTTCCCCCTGCGCGCTCAGGATCCGGTACGTCGCCTCCCGAAGTCGTCGTGCGCGCTCCCATGCCGCCTCTGCTTCCGAGGGACGCGACTCCGCCTCCCGGGACAGCCGGTCGGCCTCCGTCCGGCCGAACAGCTCGGCCTTGCGGGCCCATTCGACGAGCGCCCGGTAGCCATCGACCGGGGTCGCGGCCATGGGGCCCTGGCGCCATTCGCGGGCATTGACGAACTGAACGGCAAGCGGATCCGACATAACCACCAAACGCCTCTTGACAGGTTAAGAGGTCAAATATACTGTGTAACCTCCAAAAATGGTATTACCGGTTACACCGAGCCGCAAGGAGTACCGCCATGTCACAGCTCTTCTCCCTCGAACCCGGCGCAATCCTCATCCGGATCCCCCGGGTCCGCGCGTCCCGGCTGGCCGCCGGCCCTGCACGCTGGTGGTGGTCCGGCTGGCAGGCCCTCGGCTCGGCGCTCGGCCGGGAAGGGATCCGCTGATGTCGGCCCGCGCCAGGATGGCCGGCGCATTCGCCATCGTGTACGTCGTCTGGGGAGTCACGTTCCTCGCGCTCCGGATCACCGTCGCCGAGATTCCGCCGCTCGCCACGATCGCGATCCGGTGCGCCGCCGGCGCGGCGATCATCTTCGCGTGGCTCGCATGGCGCGGCCGGATCGAGCGCACCTCGCTCGCGCAGTGGGGAGCCGCCGGCGCGGCGGGGCTCCTGCTCTTCCTCGGCGCACACAGCGTGCTCGCCTGGGCCGAGATCCGCGTTCCCTCGAGCCAGGCCGCCCTGCTCCTCACGGCGATTCCCGCGTGGCTCGTGGTGCTCGAGGCGGCGCGCCTCCGCCGGATGCCCTCGCACCGGGTCCTCGCCGGGCTCGCGCTCGGGGTGGCCGGCGTGGCGCTGCTCGCCTCCGGCGGCGAAGGCGGAGGCGCCGTCGAGCGTGTGGCCCTCGTCTTCTCCTCGCTCGCGTGGGCGGCGGGGTCGCTCTTTGCCCGGCATGCTGCGCGCCCGGCCTCCGTGGCGCAGGCGACGGCGATGCAGCTCGCCGCCGGTGCGGTCATCGTGACGATCGCGAGCGCGGCGACGGGAGAGCTCGGCCGCTGGGAGGTGCTCGAGACTTCCGCGCGGGCGGCGGGTTCGCTCGCATTCCTCGTGATCGGCGGTACGGTGGCGGGCTTCGGGGCCTACACGTGGCTGCTCACGGTGGCCACGCCGGCGGCGGTCGGCACGTATGCGTTCGTGAATCCGCTCATCGCCGTTGCCCTGGCCTGGGTCGTGGGTGACGACGTCCCATCCCGGGGCACGGCGGTCTCCGCTGCGCTCGTGCTCACCGCGGTGCTGCTGATGAACCGGCAATTGACGCTGCCTGCCGTCCGCCTTCCCTGGCGCCTCCCGCGGGCCACCCACCCGGCCCCCTGCCAGGGCTCCTGACGCGACGGCCGAACCCGGCGGCAGGGCGGTGACCGTTTCCTCCCTGCCGATCGGGCCGGCACTCGTGTAAAGTTCGCCGCCTTCCCGAACATCCGGACCACCGCAAGGAGCGAACGAATGGGTCGCCGCAGATCGCTGTTGCCCCTGTCCCTGCTCGTCGCAGGCGCACTTGCCTGCGCCACCGACGCCGAACCGAACGTCATGACGGTCACGGCGCGCGACTTTGCCTTCGAAGCGCCCGATACCGTCGCCGCGGGCCTCACCACGATCCGCCTGCAGAACCAGGGTCCCGAGTTCCATCATGTGCAGCTCATCCGGCTCGAGGACGGCCACACCCACGCCGAATTCTTCGAGGCGCTGCAGGGCGGCCCTCCGCCGGCCTGGGTGAGGGAAGTGGGCGGACCGAACACGCCGATGCCCGGCGGAACCTCCGAGGCGACCCTCACGCTCGAGCCCGGGAATTACGTGATCGTCTGCTTCATTCCCTCGCCGGACGGGGTGATGCACGTGGCCAAGGGCATGAGTCATCCCTTCGTCGTCGGGGGCGGGGATGCCGCCGCCCGTCCCGCGGCCGCGCCGGCGCCGGACGTCGTCGCCACCCTCACCGACTACGACTTCACGTTCTCCGACTCGCTCCGCGCCGGCCGCCAGGTGGTCCGCGTGCGGAATGACGCGGCGCAGCCCCACGAGATGTTCATCGTGCGGCTGAACGAGGGAGTGACGCCCGATCAGTTCGCCTCCTGGGTGGAGACGCAGGACGGCCCGCCTCCGGCGGAACCGATCGGCGGCACCACGGCGATCGCCAACGGCCTGAGCAACGACCTGGAGCTCGACCTGGCCCCGGGCGAGTATCTCCTGATCTGTTTCGTGCCCGACGCCTCGGACGGCCGGCCGCACCTCGCGCACGGG
>DASUXZ010000118.1:0-7005 GCA_036377655.1 Gemmatimonadales bacterium | reverse complement strand
AAGTTCGCGATGGTGCCGGGGACGACGATGATCGTCTGGGCGAAGATGATCGGCATCACGCCGGCCGTGATGAGCCGGATCGGGATGAACGTCTTCTGGCCCTCGCGGATCCGGCCGCGGCCCATGACCTTGCGCGGGATCTGGATCGGGATACGCCGCGCGGCCATGGTCATCGCCACGGTCGCGGCGATGACGGCCACGACGATCGCGACGAAGAACACCGCACCGAGCGGCGAGACGACCCCGCCGTTCACGAACTGGATCAGCTGCAGCGTGCCCGGCCAGAGCCCCTCGAGGATCGAGAAGGTGATGAGCAGGCTCATGCCGTTGCCGATGCCGCGCTCGGTGATCTGCTCGCCGAGCCACATCACGAAGATGGCGCCGGTGGTGAGCGTGATGACCATGATCATCCGGGAGGTGAAGCCCGGGTTGGCCATCGCCCCGATCGACTCGGTGAAGAGCGCGTACGTGTACGCCTGCGCCAGCGAGAGGAGCACGGTGGCGTAGCGCGTCCACTGCGTGATCTTCTTCCGGCCCTCCTCGTCCTTCTGCATCTTGCCGACCGAGGGCACCACGCCGCCGGCCAGCTGGAAGATGATCGACGCCGAGATGTACGGCATGATCCCGAGCGCGAAGACCGTCGCCCGGGAGAGGCCGCCGCCCAGCGTGTCGTAGAGGCCGAAGAACCCGGCGGCGCCCGAGTTCCGGATGAAGTCCACGAGCGCCTGCACGTCCACGCCCGGGGCGGCGATGTGCGCGCCGACCCGGTAGATGAGCAGGGCGATGAACGTGAACTTGAGCTTGTCGCCGAGCTCCTTGTCGATGCCCAGCGACATCGCACGGGGTGCGGTCACTTAATCCTCGATCTTGCCGCCGGCCGCCTCGATCTTCGTGCGCGCCGACGCGGAGAGGGCGAGGCCGCGGACGCTGTAGGCGCGATCCGCCTCGCCGGTCCCCAGCAGCTTGGCCGGGGCGTCGAGCTTCCCGATGAGTCCCGCCGCGAGCAGCGTCTCGGGCGTCACCTCGGCGCCCTCGAGCTTGCGGAGCTGCCCGACGTTCACCGCCTGGGCCTCCACGCGGAACGGGTTGGTGAACCCGCGCTTCGGCAGGCGCCGGTAGATCGGCATCTGGCCGCCCTCGAAGCCGGGGTTGGTGCCGCCGCCCGTGCGCGCCTTGTGGCCCTTGTGGCCCTTCCCTGCCGTCTTGCCGAGGCCCGAGCCCGGCCCCCGGCCGACGCGCTTGCGCGACTGGGTCGAGCCGCGCGCGGGGCGGAGGTTCGACAGGGTGATCTTCTCGTCAGCCATCATCCCTCTCCTGCCGGCGCCACCTCGATGAGGTGCCGCACCTTGAACAGCATGCCCTGGATGGACGGGGTGTTGTCGAGCTCCACCGTCTGCTGGTGATGCCGGAGCCCGAGCGCCGCGAGCGTGCGGCGCATCGTCTCCGGGTGCCCGATCCCCGAGCGGATCTGCTTCACGCGGATGCGCTTCACGTCCTTTTCGGACGGGATCGTCGCCGCGTGCATGCCGGGGCCCTGGCGGCCCGTGACCGGATTCCTGCCCATCGTCAGCCCTCCTGCCGCGGGCGGTACGAGATCTGGTCGACCTCGACGCCGCGCTCGCGCGCGACCTGGCGGGCGCTCACGAGGCGCGAGAGCCCGTTCACCGTGGCGCGCACCATGTTGTGCGGGTTGTTCGAGCCGAGGCTCTTCGTGAGGATGTCGGTGATCCCCGCGCACTCGAGCACCGCGCGCACCGGGCCGCCGGCGATGACGCCGGTACCGGTCGCCGCCGGCTTGAGGAGCACGCGGCCCGCGCCGTGCTCGCCCAGGATCTCGTGCGGGATCGTGGAGCCGGTGCGGGGGAGGTCGAACATCCCGCGCTTGGCCGCGTCCACCGCCTTGCGCACGGCCTCGGACACTTCGTTGGCCTTGCCCGTGGCGATGCCGACCTTGCCGCGCCCGTCGCCCACCGCCACGAGGGCGTTGAACGAGAAGCGGCGGCCGCCCTTCACCACCTTCGCGACGCGGTTGATCGCGATCACGTTCTCGACGTAGTCGCTCGCGGCCTCACGATCGCCGCGGTCGCGCCGCGGCCCGCGGTCGCCGCGGCCCCGGCCTCCCTGGCCCTGGCCGCCGCGCCCACGCCCGCCGCGGCCGCCGCGGCCCTGCGGCTGCTCCGCGCCCGGCGTGGCCGGCACGCTCGCGCCCTGCGCCTCGGTGCGCTCGGAGCTCCGCTCCGCCGCCGCGCGGTCGCCGCCGGGCCGCTGCTCCTTGCTCTCCGCCGACTCGGGTCCGGGGACCTGCTGCTCGTCTGCCATTTAGAACTCCAGTCCGCCTTCGCGGGCGCCGTCGGCGACGGCCTTCACGCGTCCATGGTAACGGTATCCCGCCCGGTCGAACACCACGCTGGTGATCCCGGCGGCCTTCGCCTTTTCCGCGAGGAGCTTCCCGGCCGCCTTGCCGCGGCCGATCTTCCCCGCGCCGTCCACGCTGATCCCCTCGCTCGCGTCGCTCACGCCGAGGAGCGTCACGCCACGGTCGTCGTCGACGAGCTGGGCGTAGATGTGCTTGAGCGAGCGGAAGACGACGAGCCGCGGCCGCTCGGCCGTGCCCGCGACCTTGCGGCGCACGCGCAGGTGGCGGCGGTAGCGCCGGTCGCTGCTCGACTTCGGTGCATGAATCGGGCGCATGCTTACTTGGCTCCTGTCTTGCCGGCCTTGCGCCGGACCTGCTCACCCTGGTAGCGGATGCCCTTCCCCTTGTACGGCTCGGGGGGCCGCACCGAGCGGAGCTCGGCCGCCACCTGGCCCACGACTTCCTTGTCCGCGCCCTCGATCTTCACGACGGTGTTGTTCTCCACCGAGATCCTGATCCCCTTCGGCGCCTCGTACTTGACCGGGTGCGAGTACCCGACGATGAGGTTGACGCCGTAGGGCTTGGCCTCGGCCTTGTAGCCGACGCCCTGGATCTCGAGCACCTTCGTGAAGCCCTTCGACACGCCCTCGACCATGTTGGCCACGAGGGTGCGCGAGAGGCCGTGGAGCGCCTTGTGCCGCTTGTCGTCGCTCGGGCGCGCCACCGATACGGTGCCGTTCTCGAGCGCGACCGCCATTTCCCGCGGCAGGGTGCGGCGGAGCTCGCCCTTCGGCCCCTTCACCGCCACCGTGTTCTCCTTGACCTCGACGGTGACCCCGTTCGGGATCGCCACGGGCCGCTTGCCGATCCGGCTCACGCTTGCCCCCTTACCAGACGACGGCGACGAGCTCGCCGCCCAGGTTCTGCGTCCGCGCGTCGCGGTCGCTCATGAGGCCGCGCGACGTGCTCACGATGGCCATGCCGAGGCCGTTCTTGACGCGCGGGATCTCGCGCGACTTCACGTACCGGCGCAGGCCGGGCGTGGAGACGCGCTTGAGCTCGCGGATCACCGGCGCCTCGTTGTGGTACTTGAGGTACAGCCGGAGCACGCCGTGCGCGCCGTCGTCGAGGACCTTGTAGTCCGCGATGAAGTGGTTGTCGCGCAGCAGCCGCGCCATCTCCGTCTTGAGCTTGCTCACCGGCATGTCCACCCGCCGGTGGCCCGCCGCGCAGGCGTTCCGGACGCGGGTCAGCATGTCCGCTACGGGATCTGTCAGGCTCATCTCGTCCTTCCCTTACCAGCTGGCCTTGCGCACGCCGGGGATCGCCCCCTGCAGCGCGAGCTCTCGGAAACAGATACGGCAGAGGCCGAACTTGCGCAGCACCGCCCTCGAGCGGCCGCACCGCTGGCACCGGCGCACCACCCGGCTCTTGAACTTCGGGGTGCGCTTCGCTCTCTCGATCCAACAGGTCTTTGCCATCTCGTCTCCTACGCGACGCGCTGCGGCAGCTCGCCGCGGAAGGGCCACCCGAGCTCCCGGAGGAGCGCCATGGCCAGATCGTCGCGACCCGCAGTGGTCACGATCGTGATGTCCATCCCGTGGATCTTCTCGACCTTGTCGAAGTCGATCTCGGGGAAAATCATCTGCTCCTTCACCCCGAAGGTGTAGTTCCCCCGGCCGTCGAAGCTCCGGTTCGGCAGGCCGCGGAAGTCACGGATGCGCGGGACCGTGAGGTTGATGAACCGGTCGAGGAACTCGCACATCCGGGCGCCGCGGAGCGTCACGGCGCAGCCGACCGGCATCCCGGCGCGGAGCCCGAAGTTCGCGATCGCCTTCTTGGCGCGCGTCACGACGGCCTTCTGCCCGGTGATGAGGCCGAGCTCCTCGACCGCCGCCTCCAGGAGCTTCGGGTTCTTGGCCGCCTCGCCCATGCCGACGTTGAGGACGACCTTCACGAGCCGCGGCACCTGCATCGGGTTCGTGAGGCCGAACTCCTTCGCGAGCTTCGCGCGGACCGTCCCCTCGTAGTAGGTCCGGAGCCGCGGCGTCCCCTCCGACGCCTTCGGCGCGGCGTCCACGGGGAGCCCGCCCTTCTTCTCGCGGGCCTTCCCCTCGCCGCCCTTCGGGGCGCGCGGGGCCTTCTCGGTCTTCTCGGTGGTGTTCGCCATCGCCTATCGGCTCCTCGGCATCGACTCGCCGGACTTCACGCTGATCCGCTCCACCGTCCCGTCGGCGTCCTTCCGCCGGCGCACGCGCGTCGGCTCGCCGGACTTCGGGTCGATGAGCATCGCCTTCGAATGGTGGATCGGCGCCTCACGCCGCACGATGCCCGCCTCGACCGTCTGGCTGGCCCGCTGGTGCTTCGTGATCACGTTCACGCCCTCGATCGTGATCCGTCCGGTCTTGGGATAGACCCGGAGCACCTTCCCCCGCTTCCCCTTGTCGTCGCCCGAGATCACCTGGACGGTGTCGCCCTTGGTGATCCGGAGACGCTGCCGCACGACCGGCTTCTGCCGGACGCGCTTGGCCTTCCTGTACACGAGCGGCTTCATGCTACAGCACCTCCGGCGCGAGCGAGACGATCTTCATGTACCGCTTCTCGCGCAGCTCGCGCGCCACCGGGCCGAAGATGCGCGTCGCGCGCGGCTCGCCGGCGTCGTTGATGAGGACCGCGGCGTTCTCGTCGAACCGGATGTAGGACCCGTCCTTGCGGCGGACCTCCTTCGCGGTGCGGACGATGACCGCCTTGGCCACGTCGCCCTTCTTCACCTGACCGGTCGGGATGGCGTCCTTGATCGCCACCACCACCGTGTCGCCGAGGCCGGCGTACCGGCGCTTGCTCCCGCCGAGCACGCGGATCACGAGCGCGCGCCGGGCGCCGCTGTTGTCCGCGATGCGGAGGATCGTTTCCTGTTGGACCATGGTCGCCTCGGCCTACTTCGCGCGTTCGACGATTTCGGTGACCCGCCAGCGCACGGTCTTCGCGAGCGGCCGGGTCTCCATGATGCGGACGGTGTCGCCGGCCTTCGCCCCGAGCTCGTTCCGCGCCTTGAACTTCTTGGTGCGCGTCACCTGCTTGTTGTACACCGGGTGCGCGTAGCGCCGGACGATCTCGACCGTCACGGTCTTCTCCATCTTGTCGCTCGTCACGAGGCCGGTGCGGACCTTGCGGGCCCCCCGGGTGCTCGCGGCCTGCTCGTTCTCTGCCATGGTGCCTTACCCCTGTGCCTGGCCGGCGCGCTCGCGCAGGACGGTCTGGATCCGCGCGATGTCGCGGCGGATCGTCCGGAACCGCATCGGGTTCTCGATCGACTCGGTGGCCGAGCGGAAGCGGAGGTTGAAGCGCTCGGCGCGCAGCTCCTCGAGCCGTGCCGCCAGCTCCTCGTCCTTCAGCTCCTTCAGTTCGTTCGCCTTCACCTCAGACCTCCTCGCGCTTCACGAAGCGCGTCTTCACCGGCAGCTTGGCGGCGGCGAGCGCCATCGCCTTCTTGGCGAGCGCCTCGTCGACGCCCTCGATCTCGAACAGCATCCGCCCCGGCTTCACCACGGCGACCCACCCCTCCGGATTGCCCTTGCCCTTCCCCATGCGGGTCTCGGCCGGCTTCTTCGTGATCGGCTTGTCCGGGAAGATCCGGATCCACACCTTGCCGCCGCGCTTCATCTCGCGCGTCATGGCGACACGGCTCGCCTCGATCTGCCGGTTGGAGACCCAGCCCGGCTCGAGGCTCATGAGCCCGTACTCGCCGAACGAGACCGCATTGCCGCGGGTGGCGAGGCCCTTGGTGCGGCCCTTGAACGTCTTCCGGTACTTGATGCGCTTCGGTGCCAGCATCTGCCTCAGGCCCCCGTGCTGTAGGTGCGGCCCGAGACGTCCTCGACGACCTCACCCTTGAAGATCCAGACCTTGATGCCGATCGTGCCGAACGTCGTCTTCGCGGTGCTCGTCGCGTAGTCCACGTCGGCGCGGAGCGTGTGGAGCGGCACCCGGCCCTCGCGATACCCTTCCGTCCGCGCGATCTCGGCGCCGCCCAGGCGGCCCGACGCGCGCACCTTGATCCCCTGCGCGCCCATCCGCATGGTGCTCTGCACCGACCGCTTCATGGCGCGGCGGAAGGAGATCCGCTGCTGCAGCTGGTGGGCGATGTTGTCCGCCACGAGCTGGGCCGAGAGCTCCGGCCGCTTGATCTCCTCGACGTTGATCGCCGCTTCCTTGCCGGTGAGCTGCGAGAGCTCGTCGCGGAGCTTGTCCACCTCGGCGCCGCGCTTCCCGATCACCACGCCCGGGCGCCCCGTGTGCACCGTGACGGTGACCTTCCCCGGCCGCCGGTCGATGTGCACTTCCGAGATCGCCGCGTGGCCGAGCCGCGCCTTGAGGTACTTCCGGATGAGCTCGTCCTCCTTGAGGAGCGCCGGCATGTCCTTCGTCGCGAACCAGCGCGACTGCCAGGGCTTGACGATGCCGAGCCGGAACCCGGTCGGATGCGTCTTCTGACCCATCAGTTACTCTCCTTGGCGGCCACGTGGATCTCCACGTGGCTGGTCCGCTTGCGGATCGGGGTGCCGCGGCCCTGCGCCGCCGCATGGAAGCGCTTGAGCGGCTGGCCCCCGTCCACCGTCGCCTTCGTCAAGACGAGCGTGTCGATGTCG
>DASUXZ010000117.1:0-12533 GCA_036377655.1 Gemmatimonadales bacterium | reverse complement strand
TGCGGCATGACCTGGTCATCGGCGGCAACGACGAGCACGACGATGTCGGTGACCTGCGCGCCGCGCGCACGCATCGCGGTGAAGGCTTCGTGGCCCGGCGTGTCGAGGAAGGTGATCTCCTTCCCGCCGGGGAGGTCGACGTGATAGGCGCCGATGTGCTGCGTGATGCCGCCCGCCTCGCCGGCCACGATGTTGGCCTTGCGGATATGGTCGAGGAGCGACGTCTTGCCGTGGTCCACGTGACCCATGATCGTCACGACCGGGGGCCGGGACACGAGCTCCTCCTCGGTATCCGGCTCGTCCACCGTCTCCGCTTCCGCCTGGTACTCGTCTTCCCGCACCGCCTCGAAGCCGAACTCGGAGGCGATGAGGTCGATCTGGTCGAAGTCGAGCCGCTGGTTCACCGTCACCATGAGCCCGAGCTCCTTGAACGCGAACTGCACGATCTGCGTCGCCGGGATCTTCATGGCTGCCGCGAGCTCGCTCACCGAGATGAACTCGTTCACGCGAACGCGGGTCTTTTCCTTCTCCTTCTCCTCCGCCATCCGGCCGGCGATCATCTCCCGGTAGGACGGCTCGTCCGAGCGGCGCCCCTTGCGGCCGCCGGGGCCCTTCATGCCCTGCAGCGTCTTCGCGATGTTCGCCTGGACCGCTTCCTGGTCCACGAAGCCCCGCCGTCCCTTCTTCCCCTTCTTCCGCCCGCCACCCTTCTCGGCGTCGGGGCCGAAACTCCGCGCGGGCGCCGGCCGGTCACTCCCCGGACGCGCCGGGCCGCCGCCGGGCGCGCTGCTGCTGAACACCGGCCGCGGTCCCTGCCCGGGCCGCTGCCCGCCCGCGGGGCGCGCCGGCGGAGGCGTGCGCTGGATGCGCGGCGGAATGAAGGGTGCGCGCGTCGGAGTGGCGGCCGGCGGCTGGGGCGCAGCAGCCGGGGGCTGGGGCGCGGCCGCGGCCGGCGTCGTGTCGGCGAGCGGGGTGTCGGCTTCGGCCTCGACGGGCTCGTCTTCCGGCGGTGCGGGCGGGAGATCCTTGAAGAGCGCACGGGCGCGCTCCTCGATGGACCTGGCGGTCGGCTGCTCGACGTGCTCGGGCACCGGCCGCTCGAGCTCGAGCGCCGTGATCTCGGCCTCGCGCTCGGCCTGGGCGACGGCCTCGGCCTGCGCCACCTCGGCCGCGGTGCGGCGACGGCGGACGGGCTTGGCCTCGACCGGCGGCGGCGGCGGCTCGGCGGCCTTCGCCGCCTTCCGGCGGCCTTTCTTCGGCGCCGCGTCCTCGGCGCTCTTCCGCTTCTCGCGCTCCCAGCGGACACGCACGGCGGCGACCTGGTCGTTCTCCAGCGCCGACATGTGGCTGCGCACGAAGATGTCCATGTCCTTGAGCAGCCCCATCAGCTGTTCCGAGGGGATGCCGAATTCCGCCGCGAGGTCGTGTACTCTCGTCTTGACCACTCAGTCCTCCGTCCGCTGGCGCCCGGGTGCCGACTGCAGAATGCCGTCGGCGAGTCCACGATCCCTGACGCCCACCGCCATCACCGGCGGCTTTCCCAACTGCACGCCGATCGTCACGGCGTCGGGCCCGGCCACGAGGGGAACGCCCTTCCCCCGCGCGAGCCGGACCACTTTCTCGACGGCGCGCTCGCTCGCGTCGGACGCGACGACCACGCACCGCACTTCCCCTGCCTGCAGCTGCCGGCGCACCGCATCGACGCCGATCACGAGGTGCCCCGCCCGCCGGCCGAGGCCGAGCAGGCCGAGGACGCCGCTCATCCCTTCGGGCGCGATTCCTCGTCTCCCTCGTCGGTGAGCTCGGCGAGGAAGCCGATGAGCTGGTCGGCCGCCTCGGTGGTCATGCCGGGAATCTGGCGGATGTCCTCGCTCTCGAGGTCCAGCACGTCGTTCAGCGTCTGGTACCCGGCGGCATTGAGCAGCCCGACCAGCTCCGGGGACAGCCCGGCGAGCTCGCCGAGCTGCACCTGCGTCGCCGACTCGTCCTCGGCCGGAAGCGGCGCGAAGAGCGGGCCCTCGCCGCCGCGCTCGAGCCACTCGCGGCTCGAGTAGAGGTCGATCTTCCAGCCGGTGAGCTCCGAGGCGAGGCGGACGTTCTGCCCGTTCCGGCCGATCGCGAGCGAGAGCTGGTCCTCGTCCACCACCGCCTGGATGGTCTTGGCCTCGGGATCCGAGAAGACCTTGGCGACGCGCGCCGGCGCAAGCGCGAGCCGCGCGAAGCGCTCCGGATCCGGCGACCAGGGCACGATGTCGATCCGCTCGCCGCCGAGCTCGTTCACCACCGCCTGCACGCGCGAGCCCTTGAGGCCGACGCAGGCGCCGACGGGATCGATCGCATCGTCGCGCGAGATGACCGCCACCTTGGTGCGCCCGCCGACTTCACGCGCGATGGCCCGGATCTCCACGATCTGCTGCTGGATCTCCGGCACCTCGAGCTTGAAGAGCGCCTTCACGAAGAGCGGGTCGGCGCGGCTCAGGATGAGGCGCGGGCCCTTCGGCGTCTCCTCGAGGCGCTTGAGCACGGCGCGGATCGTGTCGCCCTGGTGGAAATGCTCGCGGTGGTTCTGCTCGCGGTAGGGCATGATCGCCTCCGCCTCGCGGAACTTGTTGAGCATGAGCACGAGCTTGCCGCGCTCGATCTGCTGGATCTCGCCGGAGAGGAGCTCGCCCACGCGTGACGCGAACTCGTCCCGGATGCGGGAGCGCTCGCCCTCGCGCACCCGCTGGATGATCCGCTGCTTGGCCGCCTGCACCGCGAGGCGCCCGAACTCCTGGAAGGGCACTTCCTCCTCGAGCATGTCCCCCACCTGGAAGTCGGGGTCGATGAAGCGGGCCTCTTCCACGGACACCTGGGCGCTCGCGTCCTCGACGTCGTCCACCACCTGGCGCAGCCGGATGATCTCGATCGTCCCCTGGAGCTCGTCCACGTTGAGCTCGAAGCGGACGTTCGGCCCGTACTTCCGCATGAGCGCGGCATGAATGCCGTCGCGCAGCAGATCCAGGAGATCCGAGCGTTCCAGCTGCTTCGTGGTGGCCAGCTCGCGGAAGGCGGCCAGCATCTCTGCGGAACCTGACATCCTCTACTCCGGTTGACGGCGTTCCCTGCCGATGGTCTTCCAGTCCACGTCGAGCACCGCGTCCTTCACGTCCGCGAGCGCGACGACCTGCGCGGTCCCGTCCGGGAGGCGGAGCTCGACGTGCTCGTCGTCGGGCACCGCGAGGATCTCCGCGACGGGCCGGCCCGCGATCCCGGCGGCGCGCACCCGCACCCGCCGCCCGACGAAGCGCCGCCAGTGCGCCACCCAGCGGAGCGGCCGCTCGATCCCGGGGGACGAGACTTCGAGCACGTATCGCTCGCCGATCCCCGGCGACGCTTCGAGCATCCGCTCGAGCGCCCGGCTCGCCAGGCGACAATCCTCGGCGCTCACCCCGTGCCCGGGCGCGCTGTCAGGACGGTCGATCCGCACCTTGAGAATGGGACGGTCGCGCGTGCCGGTTCGCTGGAGGTCGGCGAGCTCGTATCCAAGCCGGTCCACGAGGTCGCGAATCGAGTCGAGCAGCGCGTCGTGAGGCATGGAAGGGCTGAAAAAAAATGTGGGGGAACTCCCCCACATCACTGCGGGCCCACTGCCCCGCACCAGCAGATGCCCGTGAGGGCGATCTGGCCGTAGTCGGCCATCCTGCACAGCAGACAAATATTACGCCACCGGGCGGTAGGCGTCAACCGGAAACCGCCACGCGTCTTCGTTTCGCGCAGTCCAGGGGCAGGTCACGGCTGCGGCACTCTCCGGGTCACGCCGGGCCGCGACGTTGCCGCATCCCCTTCGGAGACCCCCCGTGCACCCGACCACCGCCCCCACCGCGCCCAGTCCCCCCGCCCCGCCACAGGCCCCCGAGCCGGAGTACCGACCGTTCCCGAACGAGGAGGGCCGGAATTCCCGGCAACAGGCACTCGAAGTCCCCGCCCTCGTACGGGCGCTCGGACTGCCGCGGTGCGGTCGCATCCTGGAAATCGGGTGCGGCCGAGGCATCGCTCTCGTCCCGATCGCGCAGCTCCTCGAGCCGTCACGGCTCGCCGGGCTCGACATCGACCCGGAGCTCCTGGCGGACGCGGCGGCGCGGCTCGAGAACGCCGGGGTTCGTGCCGAGCTCGTTCCGGGGGATGCCAGGAACCTGCCCTTTCCGGACGCCTCGTTCGACCTCGTCTTCGATTTCGGCACCTGCTACCACATCGCTCGGCCGGCGGACGCCCTGCGGGAAGTCGCCCGCGTGCTCACGCCCGGCGGATCGTTCGTCGAGGAAACGCCCCTCAGCCAGTTCCTCTCCCATCCGCTCCGGTCGCTCGGACGGTCGATCCCCTGGTGGCGCGAACCGCGCCTCGTTCCCGCGCGCCGCGCGGTGCTCTGGAGCGCCTGGCGCGTCCGGCCGGCATGACCTGGCTCGAGCTCGGCCCGTTCATCGGGCTCGGCGTGCTCACGAACACCGCCTTCCCGATGCCGTTCGAACCGGTGCTCGTCGTGTTCGGCGGGAGTCGAAGCGGTCGCGAGCTGCTGCTGATCTGCGCGATCGGCAGCCTCTGTGCGGGACTGGGCGCCCTGCTCGATGCGGGGTTCTTCGGAGTGGTCCGGCGAGGGCTTCGGCGGAGGCAGGGATCGGCGGCGCCTGCGGCCGGGCCCGGGTTCTACTGGGCTGCCGCGGCGGCGGGGCTGCTGCCGATTCCGTTCTCGATCGTGCGGGCGCTGCTGCTCGGAGTGCGGCCGCGGGCCGCGCTCTTCGCCGGCATCGTAGTGGTGACGCGGTTCCCCCGCTATGTCCTGACGGCGCAGGCGTGGGCGGCGCTCGCCCTCCCGGAATGGGCGGGATGGGTCCTCGCGGGGACAGCGGGGGTCGTCGCCCTCGAGGTGGCACACCAGCGAAGCCGGCGCAGGAAGGCGGCGTCCGCTGCCGCAGGCGAAAGCCGTCAGCTCGCCCGCGGAACTCCGATGTAGGCCACCATCCGCCCGTCGCGGCCGCCCGATGCCCGGTGGCTGTAGAAGAGCGGACGATGGTGCGCCGTGCACCAGGAGGACGTCGTGATCTCGCGGATCCCGAGCCCGTCCGCCTGGTCCACCAGGCGCTCGCGGATGTCGAGACGCCAGGGTCCGCGGCCATCGCCCCGGAGCCCGAAGCCCTCGAGGACTTCAGAACCTACTTCATAGCATTCGCCGCAAATGCCGATACCGCAGTGCATTACGACGTCACCTGGCGTGCAGCCAGCGCGCGTCGTGAGGAGCCGGAGCCCGCGCTCCAGGATGCCCGCCGCGCTGCCCCGCCACCCCGCGTGCAGCAGCGCCACGGCGCGGACCGCCGGCGCAGCGAGATACACCGGAATGCAGTCCGCGACCGTGACGGTGAGCAGGACGCCGGGAGCCGCGGTGGCATGGCCATCCACCCCTTCCAGCTGAACCCAGCCATCGGCGCGCTCGTGCCAGACCACTTCGGTGCGGTGCACCTGGTTGCCGAGCACGACGGCACCGAAACCGGGCTCGGCCGCCCGGAAGGCGCGCCACCGGGCCATGACTTCACCGACCGCCGCGTCGGTCCAGAGGCCGAGATCGAACCCCCGCCCCGCACCGTCGCCGCGTGCCGTGATGCCGGCGACGATGCCGAACCGCTGCTGCCAGTCGTCGAGCACGAACCGGGGAACGGGGCCCGGAAGCGCCTGCTCGGCGACCTCACGGGCGGGGTGGGCCAGGCTCAATCGTCCACGCGCTCGATGTCGGCGCCGAGATCGCGGAGCCGCTGGTCGATCTTCTCGTAGCCGCGCTCGATCTGGCCGATGTTGTGGATGGTGCTCTGCCCGTCCGCCGCGAGGGCCGCGAGGATCATCGCCATGCCGGCGCGGATGTCGGGCGACTCGACCGTCCCCCCCTTGAGCGGCGACGGCCCCGAGATGACGGCGCGGTGCGGATCGCAGAGCACGATGCGCGCGCCCATTCCGATGAGCTTGTCCACGAAGAAGAGCCGCGACTCGAACATCTTCTCGAAGACGAGGAGCATCCCCGCGCACTGGGTCGCCGTGACGATCGTGGTGGACATGACGTCCGCGGGGAACGCCGGCCACGGCCCGTCCTCGAGCTTCGGCACGTGGCCGCCGAGATCGGGCCGGATGCGCCGCTCCTGGCCGGGCGTCACGTGCAGCCGGGCGCCCTCCACCGCGGGCCGGATGCCGAGGCGGTCGAAACCGAGCAGGGTGCTGCGGAGGTCGTCCGGCCGTACAGGATCGATGACGATGTCGCCGTTCGTGACGGCGGCGAGCCCGATGAAGCTCCCGATCTCGATGTGGTCCGGACCGATTTCGTACGAGGTGCCGCCGAGGGGGCGGCCGCCCTCGATCACGTAGACGTTCGAGCCGATCCCGTCGATCTGGGCGCCCATCGCGACGAGCATCCGCGCGAGGTCCTGGACGTGCGGCTCGGCGGCCGCGTTGCGGAGGACGGTGCGTCCCCGCGCCATCACGGCGGCCATGAGCGCGTTCTCGGTGCCCGTGACGCTCGGCTCGTCGAGAAAGACGTCGGCGCCGACGAGCTGCTTCGCCTCGAGCTCGTATCGCTCTCCGACCTCGACCGTGGCGCCGAGCCGCTCGAGCGCGAGGAAGTGGGTGTCGACCCGCCGCCGCCCGATCACGTCCCCGCCCGGCGGCGGCAGCACGCACGATCCGAAGCGCGCGAGGAGGGGCCCTGCGAGCAGGATCGAGGCGCGGATCCGCGCACAGAGCTTCGGATCGAGCGGCTTGGGCCGCGCGTTCCGGGCGTCCACCCGCAGATGATTCGGACCGGTCCATTCGACGTCGGCGCCGAGATCGGCGAGGAGCGCCGCCATCGTGTCCACGTCCCGGATGCGGGGAAAGTTCTCGAGCTCGACCGGCCCGTCCGCGAGGATCGTGGCGGCGAGGATCGGCAGGGCGGCGTTCTTGTTGCCGGCGGGGCGGACGGTTCCGCGCAGCGGGCGGCCGCCGCGGACGACGAAGCGAGGAGGCATGGCCAAACATCTCGGAGCGCGCGAGCGGGGTCAAGCGCGGCGCCGAGCCGGCGCGTTATCTTTCGCCATCTTCAGGGAGGCAGCCGCCCGATGTGGATGCTCCAGCAGGAAATCACCACGATGCCGTCCTGGGTCGGGCCGACGATGGCGGTCTCGCTCGCCGTCGTGGCCGTTGCCGTGGTCCTCTTCGCCGTCGTGACCGCGGTGCTCGCGATCAGGATCATGGGAGAGGTCGAGGAGCGGAAGGCGCTCTTCACCGGGATCAAGGCCGATCTCGACGAGACGCTCGCGGGGATCCGCCAGCTCACCGGCCAGGCGCAGGAGGTCATGGGGGTGGTCCGGCTCGAGGCCGGCGCGTTCGTGCAGACCGGCCGCCGGATTCGCCGGAAGGTGAGCCGCGGCGTGGACCGGGTGGAGCGGCGGCTCCAGGATCTCGAGGCGCTCTACGACGTGGTGCACGAGGAAGTCGAGGACACGGCGCTCGACCTGGCGGCGGGACTGCGCCGTGTGCGCCAGGGGAACGGCATGATCGGCCGCGTGCGGCGGCTCCTGGTGCCCGGCCGATGACGGTCGCGCGCCTGGCGGCAGCCGTCGCGGCCGCCGGGCTCCTGCTCGTCCTCTTCCCCGGCAATCTCCTTGCGTGGACACCCGGGACCCACATCTACCTCGGCGAGTCGGTGCTCGCCAATCTCCAGCACCTCCCTGCCGCGATCGCCGACCTCCTCCGCGTCTACCCGTTCGACTTCCTGTACGGCAACATCGCCGCCGATTCGTCGATCGCGAAGCGGTATGCGCCGGTCGGCCGCCATTGCCATTTCTGGCATGTCGGGCAGGAGATTCACGACCTCGCCGAGAGCGAGTCCCTGCGGGCGTTCGGCTGGGGCTACCTCTGCCACCTGGCCGCCGATACCGTCGCCCACAACTACTTCGTGCCGCGGCAGCTCGTGCTCACGAGCAGCACGTCGTCGGTGGGGCATTCCTACTGGGAGAGCCGGGTCGAGACGCACCTCGGCGACACCTACGCCCGCTCCGCGCGCGAGCTCATCCGGCTCGACCACTCCGCCGCCGACGCGCACCTCGACCGCATCATCTCGCCGACGATCTTCAGCGTGCGCACGAACCGCCGGCTGTTCCGCGGCATGGTGCACCTCACCGAGACGCAGGGATGGCAGCGGAGCATGCAGGCGGCGCGCGAGCTGAGCCGCTGGGACCTCACGGACGGCGACGTCGAGCGGCACCTGTCCCTCTCGCTCGATTTCATGATGGGCGTGCTCGGCGAGGCGGATCCGCAGGCGCGGGCGCTCGACCCGTCCGGCGAGCGCCCGCTCAAGGTGGCGAAGGAGATGCGGCGGCAGGCGCTCCGGGA
Organism: Gemmatimonadales bacterium; assembly: GCA_036377655.1. Classification (GTDB taxonomy): domain Bacteria; phylum Gemmatimonadota; class Gemmatimonadetes; order Gemmatimonadales; family GWC2-71-9; genus CAMLLJ01. Next base: position 4,145 of record DASUXZ010000117.1, on the reverse strand, counting down.
GTGGGGGCGGCGGAACGCGGAGCGCCTCCAGGCAATCGCGCACGAGCACTACGGGCTGCCCGACAACCCGCTCCGCTACTGGCCGCAGCTCGAGAACCGGCTTCCCTGGCGTGCGGCGGCGCCGGCCGCGCCGCGGCGCCGGCTCTCGCGCTAGCGCGCCGCTCCCGACATGGCGGCGGGCCGTCCCGCCATCCGCGCGACCCCCCCGACCAGGCGATCGACCTCCTCCTCCGTCGTATAGCAGGCGCAGCCGGCGCGCACGAGGCCCTCGGCCCCGGCCGCCAGCCGCTCGACGACGGTGGCCGCGTAGAAGTCCCCATGCGACACGAACACCCCCTCGCCGGCGAGCGCGCGCGCCACCGCCCGCGAGCTCATCCCGTCCACGGTGAAGGCGACGGTCGGCGTGCGCGGCTGGCCGGGCGCTACGCCGTAGAGCCGGACGCCCGCCACCCCGGACAGTCCCCGCCAGAGCCGTTCGACGAGCGCATTCCCTCTCGCGTGCAGGGTGTCGACCGCCGCGGCGAGCCGCGCGCGGCGCGAGCTCCCCTCGGCGAGCGAGGCGAAGAAGTCCACGGCGGCCGCGGCGCCGACGATCCCCTCATGGTTCAGCGTGCCCGTCTCGAATCGCTCGGGCGCGTCGTCCGGCGCCGGCTGGAGCTTCGGAATGGCGATCCCCTCGCCGCGTCCGCTGCGGACGAAGAGCACCCCGAGATGCGGGCCGCAGAACTTGTAGGGCGAGCACGCGAGGAAGTCGCACCCGAGGGCGGCGACGTCCACGAGCGCATGCGCGGCGTAGTGGACCGCATCGACGAACGTGAGGGCGCCGCGCTCGCGCGCAATCGCCGCGACGCGCGCCACGTCGGTGACGGTGCCGAGCGCGTTCGAGGCCGCGCCGACCGCGACGAGGCGCGTGCGCGGGCCGATCGCGCGCTCGAGGTCGTCCCAGTCGAGCACTCCGCGCTCCGGGAGCATCCGCACCGTCCGGATCGCGATGCCCCTGTCGCGCGCCGCCTCGGTCCACGGCGCCACGTTGGCGTGGTGGTCGAGCTCGGTGACGACGATCTCGTCTCCCGGCCCCCAGGCCCGCGCGAGGCCGCGCGCCAGGTGGAAGGTGAGCGTCGTCATGTTCGCGCCGAATGCGATTTCCGATGCCCGGGCGCCGAGGAAATCGCCGAGCGCCTCGCGGGCGGCCGCGAGGGCGGCGTCGGTCTCGTGGCTCGTCGGATAATCCCAGTGCGTGTTGGCGTTGTGGCGGAACAGGTACGCCGACATCGCCTCGACCACTCCGCGCGGAACCTGGGTGCCGCCGGGCCCGTCGAAATAGGCGACCGGATGGCCGCCGTGGCGCCGCTCGAGCGCCGGAAAGTGCCGGCGGATGTCCGCGACCGTCGCCGTCACTTGAGGCGCTCCTTGAGGAGGGGCTGGATGCCCTTCGGATCGGCCTTGCCCCCGCTCTGCTTCATGACCTGGCCCACGAAGAAGCCGATCAGCTTCGTTTCTCCGGCGCGGAACCGCTCGACCTCTTCCGGATGGGCTGCGAGCACGCCGTCGATCCATTCCGAGAGGGCCCCCTCCTCGCGCACCTGCACGAGCCCGAGCCGCTCCGCGACGTCGCGTGCCGGCTCGTCCGTCTCGCGCATGGCGGCGAACACGCGCTTTGCGGCCTGGAGGCTCAGCACGCCCTCGCGCTCGAGGCCGATCACGTCCGCCAGGCGCGACGCGGACACCGGAAAGGCGCGGGTCTCGTTGTAGGCGGTCATCACCTCGCCGGTGACCCAGTTGCCCGCCACGCGGGCGGGCACGCCGTCCCGGACGAGCGCGTCGAAGTAATCGGCGAGTGGCGGCTCGCTCGTGATGACGCCCGCATGGTACGCCGACACGCCTCCGGCCTCGAGCCGCGCACGCCGGGCAGCGGGCATCTCGGGCAAGGCGGCGCGCTGGCGCTCGATCCATTCGGGAAGGAGGACGAGCGGCGGCAGGTCGGGATCCGGGAAATAGCGGTAATCGTGGCTCTCCTCCTTCGAGCGCGTCGGGTGCACCGATCCGGACGCCGCATCGAACAGGAGCGTCACCTGGCGCACCGGCCGGCCCGACTCGAGGAGCGCGACCTGCCGCTCGCGCTCCGCCTCGAGCGCGCGCTCGACGTTGGCGAAGCTGTTCATGTTCTTCACCTCGGTCTTCGTGCCGAGGCGGGATTCGCCCGCGCGGCGGACCGACAGGTTGGCGTCGACGCGGAGGCTTCCCTCCTCCATGCTGCAGGTGCTCGCGCCGCTGTACATGATCAGCTGCCGCATCACCGTGAGATAGGCGCGCGCCTCGGCCGGGCTCCGCAGGTCGGGACCGCTCACGATCTCGGCGAGCGGGACGCCCGAGCGGTTGAAGTCCACCGCCGTGCGCCCCGGCACGCGATCGTGGAGCGACTTGCCGGCATCCTCCTCCAGATGGAGGCGCTCGATCGCGACCCGCACCGTGCCCCGGTCGGCCGACTCGAATTCGACCGTGCCGCCGGTCGCGAGCGGGCGGTCGAACTGGGAGATCTGGTACCCCTTCGGAAGGTCGGGGTAGAAATAGTTCTTGCGTGCGAAGACGCTCTCGGGATGGATCCGGCACCCGAGCATGAGGGCGGCGCGCGTCGCGAGTTCGACCGCGCGGCCGTTCACGGCGGGCAGGGCGCCGGGCAGTCCGAGGCAGACCGGGCAGACGTTGGTGTTCGGCGGATCACCGAACGCCGTCGAGCATCCGCAGAACATCTTGCTCCGCGTGCGGAGCTGCACGTGGATCTCGAGCCCGATCACGGTTTCCCAGGTCATCAGCGCACCTCCCCGGTCGCGTCGAGCGACCGCTCGAGCAGCGCCGCCACCGAGAGCATCCGGCTGTCCCGGAAGTACGGCGTGATGATCTGCGCGCCCACCGGCAGCCCCTCCGAGCGGCCGACCGGGATGCTCACCGCCGGCAGCCCGGCGAGGTTGGCCGGGCAGACGAAGATGTCGGCGAGGTACATCGCGACCGGGTCGTCGGTCTTCTCGCCGGCGCGGAAGGCCGGCGTCGGCGTGGTCGGGGTGAAGAGCAGGTCCACGCCGTCGGCGAAGACGCGGCTGAAGTCGTCCGCGATGAGGGCGCGGGCCTGCTGCGCCTTCCGGTAGTAGGCCTCATAGTAGCCCGCGCTCAGCGCGTAGGTGCCGACGAGGATCCGCCGCCGCACTTCGGCACCGAACCCCTTCCCGCGCGTCTGCCGGTAGAGCTCGCGCACGTCGCCGTCGCCGTCGTGCCGCATGCCGTACCGCACGCCGTCGTAGCGGGCGAGGTTGGACGATGCCTCGGCGGGCGCCACGATGTAGTATGCGGGCACGGCGTACCGCGTGTGCGGGAGCGAGACCTCGACGATCTCGGCACCGAGCGCCCGCAGCGCGGCGATGCCGCGGTCCACGCCGGCGCGCACGCCGGGGTCGAGGTCCTCGGGGAAGTATTCGCGCGGGAGGCCCACGCGGATGCCCGAGAGATCGTCCCAGGCATCAGGCCGGCCCATCGGCGGCGCGGCCACCGTCGTCGAGTCGAGTGGATCGTGCCCACTGATCGCATTGAGCACGCGGCCCGCATCGTCCACGGTGGCGCCGAAGATCGCGACGGCGTCGAGCGAGGAGCCGAAGGCGACGAGGCCGTAGCGGCTCACCCGCCCGTAGCTCGGCTTGACGCCCACCACGCCGCAGAACGCCGCGGGCTGGCGCACCGAGCCCCCGGTCTCGGACCCGAGCGCGGCGCGCACGACGCCCGCGGCGACGAGCGCGGCAGACCCGCCCGACGAGCCGCCGGGCACGCGCTCGGGATCGAGCGGATGCCGCACGCGCCCGAACGCCGAATGCTCGGTGGACGAGCCCATGGCGAACTCGTCGAGGTTCGTCTTGCAGGCCACCATGGCGCCCGATGCGCGGAGCCGATCCACGACCGTGGCATTGTACGGGCTCACGTACCCTTCGAGGATCCGCGACCCGCAGGTGGTCGGCTGGTCGGTGGTGACGATGTTGTCCTTCACCGCCACGGCGTACCCGTAGAGCGTCGAGCCGGTGCCGCCGATCCGGCGGACCTGGTCCGCCCGGACCGCTTCGGCATCGAGCAGCTCGCGGGACCAGCTCAGCGTCGCGTTGAGG
>DASUXZ010000116.1:0-2656 GCA_036377655.1 Gemmatimonadales bacterium | reverse complement strand
CCAGTCGGAGCAAGGCCAAATAAGCGGCGAGGTGTGACCCACACCGTCCATCCCGAGCGCAAGCGAGGGAAGCCGCGGGTAGGCTGCTCGAGGCGGTCGGCGACGATCGTCCCAGACAGATGACCATCCCCCGGGCCACGGCCCGGCGGAACAGAACTCGGCTTACGGCCCGGCCCTTGCTACGGCCCCCAGGTGCACGCCTGGGGGCCGTAGCGTATTTTTACGGGCCCGGGAGCGCCCGGTGCGGGCAGGAGCGGGTCCTGCCCGGGAGACAATCAGACTGAAGAGGGTTCATGCGTCACCGTACACTCACGTTCGCTGCCGCGGCGGCGGGCGCCTTCCTGCTCCCGATCGGTGATGCTGCGGCACCGACTACGCTCAAGTACAAGATCGTCCAGCGAATGGAACAGACGATCGATGCCACCGCGATGGGGCAGGGCGAGCAGAAGATCGCGATGGGCTATTCCGCCTATCTCACCGTCGTCGTGGACGACAGCGCGTCGGGCCGCACCGTCCGCGGGGTCGTGGATTCGCTCGTTCCGGACAGCGACGCCGAGCCGACCGTGATGGCGGCGCTCTCGCGGACCCGCGGGGCGAGCGCCACCGCTTTCATCGGGCCGGACGGCAAGATCGCCAATTACAGCGAAGCCGCGGATTCCGCCGGCGGTGGAGGTGCCTCGGCCCTCCGGGCGCTCATCACGAGCCTCTTTCCGCCGGTCAAGCTGAGCGCAAAGGCGGGTGAGACCTGGACGGACACCACCACGTCCGCCGACACGGTGAACGGGATGCCGACCAACCGCCAGTCGGTGGTGACCTACAAGGCCACCGCGGGCGCTGCGGTGGACGGCGCGAGCACGCTCAAGCTCGACGTGTCCGGCACGTACAACGTGGGCGGCGCGAACGACCAGGGTATCGTCTTCGAGGGGTCGGGGACGCAGAACGGCACGTTCCAGCGCACCGCGCGAGGCGTCCTCGTCGACGGCACGTTCAACGACAACGCCAACATGTCGATCTCGATCCCGCAGGCACCGGAGCCGATTCCGATGTCGACCGTGAGCGCGGTCACGATCACGCGGCTCCAGTGAAGCGGGCGCTCGGGCTCGTCGCGATCCTCGCCGGCTGCTCGTCGGGCTCCTCCCGGCCGGAAACGACCCCCGCGCCGGCGCCGCGTCGGGATGCGCCGGCGGCGGAAGTCCCGCCCCCGTCCGAAGGGCGGGGACGCGAGATCGCCTACGCCCCCGGGGACGCGCGATTCGTCATCCAGCGCTTCGATACGGTCTCGGTGACGATGCCGGACCAGAGCGTCCAGCGGCAGGCGTTCCGCCGGAGCGCCTGGGTCTCGGTGCGCACGGAGGAGCAGGGCAGCGGGCTCCGTGCGGAAGTGGCGCTCGACTCGGTCGAGGTCGTCGGCGCGCCGCTGCCGGAGGCCTCGCTCGACAGCGCCCGCGGCACCCGGTGGACCGCGCGCGTCGCCGCGGACGGAGAGGTGCGGGACGTCGAGGCGAGCAAGGAAAGCGCGATCGGCGACCAGATCGGGGCGCTGATCCAGCTCCTCTTTCCCCGGCTCCCCGGCAACTCGATCCGCGCCGGCGCGAGCTGGAGCGACACGACCGACGCGCCGACCAAGGCGGACAATTTCGACGTCCGCGAGCAGGCCATCATGCGGTACGTCGCCGGCGCGCCGGCCACGCGCCGCGGCACGTCGGTCCTGCCGATCACCGCGACCGGCACCTTCACCCGTGAGGGGAGCGGGACGCAGTGCATGGCGTCCGTCTGCCGCACGCTCGAGATGGAGTCGAGCGGAAGCCGCCGGTTCACCTACTATCTCGGCGTCGACGGCCGGCCGGCCGGCCTCGACGGCACCGAGACGAACGACGTGACGATCATGATCCCCGACGTGGGCCAGTCGCTCGAGGCCACGCAGTCGGGGTCCATCCAGGTGACGCCCATCGCCTCCCGCTGAGGCGTGCCGATCGCCCGGCGGATCCTGATCGCGGCAGCCGCAGCCACAGCGCTCTTCGTGCTGTGGCTGCTTGCCGTCTGGCCGCCGCCCCTCTGGTACCGCACGCACTTCCCACGGGAAACGGCGTTCATGCGGATGCGCGGGGGGCCCGCCGATTACCGGCCGGTGCCGCTCGACTCCATCTCTCCCCACCTTCCCCGGGCGGTCCTCATCGGGGAAGATCACCGGTACTGGACGCATCACGGCATCGACTTCGTCGAGGTCCGCCGCGCGCTCGGGTATCCGCGTGATGCGTTCTCGTGGACCTCGGGCCGCGACCTCCGGGACCTCTCGCGCGCGCTCGGCGGGATCTGGACGAAGCGCGACGAGCTCCGCGGGGCGAGCACGATCTCGCAGCAGCTCGCCAAGAACCTCTATCTCTCGCCATCGAGGAATCCGCTCCGGAAGGTGAAGGAAGCGGTGACGGCCTATCGCCTCGAGCTCGCGCTCGGCAAGCGGCGCCTGCTCGAGCTCTACGTGAACACCGCCGAGCTCGGCGACGGCATCTGGGGGGTCGAGGCCGCGAGCCGGGCGTACTATGGCCGCTCGGCGCTCCGGCTCACCCGGAACCAGGCGGCGGCGCTCGCGGGAACGCTGCCGTTTCCGCTCGCATCGAACCCGGCGCTCGACCCCGGGCGCATGCGCTGGAGACAG
>DASUXZ010000115.1:0-11983 GCA_036377655.1 Gemmatimonadales bacterium | reverse complement strand
ACGTGCACCCCGCGAAGCTCGAGGTGCGGTTCCGCGAGCGGCTCGCGGCGGAGCGCGCCGTCGAGGAGGCGACGCGGCAGGCGATCGGTGCGCTCGTGGCCGCGGCGCCGGTGGGGGACTGGCGCCCGGTTCCCGACTATGCCCCGGCGCCCGATGCGCTGCTCGATCTCGGCGAGGTGGTCGGCGATCCCGCAGGGGAGGCGGAGCGGCCCGCCGGCGGGGTGGCGGCGCCGGCACCCGCGCTCGCGCACCTCTTCGCGACCTACATCACCTACGAGACGGCCGACTCGGTCGTGTTCGTGGACCAGCACTCCGCGCACGAGCGCGTGCTCTACGAAGAGGTGATGGCGCAGCTCACCGGCGGACAGGCGCCCGCGCAGCGGCTGCTCCTCCCGCTCACGATCGAGCTCACCGACGAGGAGCTGGAAGCGGTCGAGGCGCACGCCGCGCAGCTCTCGGCAATCGGGTACGAGGCCGAGAGCTTCGGTGGCCGGTCGGTGGTGATCCACACGGTGCCGGCACCGCATCCGAGGTTCGATGCGGGCGCCTGCTTCCGCGAGCTCGTCGCGGACCTGGCCCGCGGCCGGTTCGGCGGGTGGAGCAACCGGCTCGAGCGCTTCGCGGCGACGTACGCCTGCCGGGCGGCCGTGAAGGGGGGCGATCCGCTCGACATCCGCGAGATGCGCGAGCTCCTCGCGCGCCTCGCGGCCACGGCGCTGCCACCCCACGACGTGCACGGCCGGGCGACGATCGTCCGCCTCCCGCGCGAGGAGCTGGAGCGGCGCTTTGGCCGCCGCTAGCGTTCCCGTCATCGTCGGCCCGACCGCCATCGGCAAGACGGCCGTCGCCCTCGCCCTGGCGGAGCGGCTCGAGCTCGAGGTGGTTTCCGCCGATTCGCGTCAGGTGTACCGGCGCCTCGACATCGGGACCGCCAAGCCGTCCGTCCGGGAGCGCGCGCGCGTGCGGCACCACGGCGTGGACGTGATCGATCCGGGCACGCGGTACAGTGCGGGCCGGTACGCGAGGGACGCCGCGCTCTGGATCGACGACATCCGTGCGCGCCGCGTGCTGCCGGTCGTGGTCGGTGGCACCGGGCTCTACGTGCGGGCGCTCGCCGAGGGGCTCTTCCACGAGCCGGAAATGGACCGGGGCCGCCGTGCGGCGCTCGAATCGTGGATCGCCGGGCTCGATGCGCGAGACCTCGTCCGCTGGGCGGCGCGGCTCGACCGGCACTTCGGCGGCGGCGGGCGCCAGCGCGCCGCGCGCGCGATCGAGGTGGCGCTCCTCACCGGGCGGCCGCTGTCGCACTGGCAGGCCGCCGCCCGGACCGCAGGCGCCATCTCGCCCTGGTACGTCGTCCTGACGGCGCCGCGACCGGTGCTCCACGCGCGGATCGCGCGCCGCGCGGAGGAGATGGTCCGTCGCGGGGTGATCGAGGAAGCGGCGGCAGTGCTGTCCGAAGGCCATGCGGCCGGGGCGCCCGGGCTCGACGGGGTCGGGATCCGGGAAGCGGTGGACTACCTGATGGGGCGGCGGACGCGCGACAGCGTCGCCGATGCGATCGCCACCAGCACGCGGCAGTACGCGAAGCGGCAGGACACGTGGTTCCGCCACCAGCTGCCCGGGGACAAGCTCATGCTCGATGCCACGCGCGCACCGGAACAGCTGGCGGCGGAGATCGCGGCCGCATGGCGAGCGTTCAGCGGGCGACAGGGGGCACGATGAAGATCGGCATCACCTGCTATCCGACGTACGGGGGGTCCGGTGCGGTGGCGACGGAGCTCGGCCTCGAGCTCGCGCGGCGCGGGCACGAGATCCACTTCATCACCTATGCGGCCCCCTTCCGGCTGCGGGGCTATGCCGAGCGCGTGTACTTCCACGAGGTCGACACGCGGATGGGGCGGTACCCGCTCTTCGACCACTACCCCTACACCCTCGCGCTCGCCTCGAAGCAGCACGAGGTCGCGCTCCGCGAGCAGCTCGACCTGCTGCACGTCCATTACGCGATCCCGCACGCGACCACGGCATACCTCGCGCGCGAGATGCTCGGCGCCGAGCACCCGATCAAGGTGATCACCACGCTGCACGGCACCGACATCACGCTCGTCGGCCAGGAGTCGAGCTTCTTCACGATCACCCGCTTCTCCATCGAGCGGTCGGACGCCGTCACGGCGGTCTCCGACTACCTGCGCGACGAGACGTTCCGCGCCTTCGGCTGCGTCCAGTGCGAGATCCGCACGATTCCGAACTTCGTGAACCTCGACGAGTACCAGCCCGTCGCGGCGCGCGAGCACGGCAGCGTGGCGCCGGCGGGGCACAAGGTGATCACGCACACCTCGAACTTCCGCGAAGTGAAGCGGGTGCGCGACGTGATCCGCATCTTCGCGCGCATTCGCCACGCGATGCCGGCCACGCTCCTCATGATCGGTGACGGCCCCGATCGGGACGACGCGGAGCGCGAGGCGCGCGACCTCGGCGTCGCCGCCGACGTCCGGTTCCTCGGCCGCATCGATTCGGTGGCGACGCTGCTCCAGGCCTCCGATCTCTTCCTCCTGCCGTCGCAGTCGGAGAGCTTCGGGCTCGCCGCGCTCGAGGCGATGGCCTGCGGCGTCCCCGTCGTCGCGTCGCGCGCGGGCGGGCTGCCGGAGGTGGTGACCGACGGCGTGAACGGGATTCTCGAGCCGGTGGGCTCGGTCGAGGCGATGGGGCGCCGATCGGTGGATCTCCTCCGGAGCGACACGCGCCACGGGGCGATGCGCGACGCGGCGATCGAGACCGCCCGCGGCTATTCCGCCGACCGGATCGTCCCGATGTACGAATCGCTCTACGAGAAGGTCCGGGCGTGACCGGTGGCGCGGAGGCGCTCCCGTTGTGGATCAAGGCGGTCATCCTCGGCCTGGTGGAAGGCGCGACGGAGTTCATCCCCGTCTCGTCCACCGGCCATCTCATCGTCGCGAGCGACTGGCTCGGGTTCACCGGCCCGCGCGCGAACGTCTTCAACGTGTTCATCCAGCTCGGCGCGATCCTCGCGGTCGTCTGGCGGTACCGGGCGATGCTCGCGGACACGGTGCGGAACGCCGTGCGCGAGCCGCGGACGGCGCGGCTCGCCCTTGCCCTCGCGGTGGCGTTCCTCCCCGCGGCGGCCGTCGGGTTCCTCACCGAGGACTGGATCGACCGCCACCTCTACCGGACGGAGATGGTCGCCGCGGCGCTCATCGTGGGCGGGGTCGTGATCCTGCTCGTCGAGCGGCTCCACCGGCCGGTCGGGATCATGGCGGTCGAGGAGGTGCCCGTGCGGACGGCGCTCGGCATCGGAATCGCCCAGGTGCTCGCGCTCTTTCCCGGGGTCTCGCGGTCCGGGGCCACGATCCTCGGCGGCTATGCGCTCGGCCTCTCGCGGAAGGCGGCGACCGAGTTCTCCTTCCTGCTCGCCATCCCGATCATGGTGGCGGCCACGCTCTACAAGCTCGTGAGCGACCGCCACCTCCTCGGCGGCGACGACGTCCCGGTCTTCGCCGTGGGCTTCGCCACCGCGTTCGTCTCGGCGCTCGTGGTGATCCGCGTCTTCCTGCGGTTCGTGTCGAGCCACAGCTTCGCGGCGTTCGCCTGGTACCGCATCGTGTTCGGCGGGCTCCTCCTCGCCTGGTGGGCGTTCGCCCGATGAGCGGCCCCGCGCTCCACGAGTTCGACGTCGTGACGTCCACGCAGGACGTCGCGCACCGGCTCGCCGCCGAGGGAGCGGCGGCGGGGACGGCGGTGCTCGCGGCGGAGCAGCGGGCGGGGCGGGGAAGCCGCGGCCGCGAATGGTCGTCGGGGCGGGGCGGGCTCTGGCTCAGCGTCATCTGGCGGCCCGCGGCGCCCGCGTCCGCCCCTGAGGCGACGAGCGTTCGCGCCGCGCTGGCCCTCGCCGAGGCGCTCGAGGCGGCCGGGGCGCCGCGCCTCCGGATCAAGTGGCCGAACGACCTCATGATCGAGGAAAGGAAGGTGGGCGGCATCCTCTGCGAGGCGCGCTGGACCGGCGATCGCCTCGGGTGGATCGTCGCCGGGGTCGGCATCAACGTCGTGAACGACATCCCGCCCGACCTCGCCGCCACGGCGTGCCGGATCGGCGACTACGCGCCGCTCGCGGTCTCCGACCTGGTGCGGCCCGCGGCGGACGCGCTCCGGCGAGTCGGCGGGCTGAGCGGGCTCGAGCATGCGGAGCTCGCGGAGTTCGAGCGCCGGGACTGGCTCGCGGGCCGCGCCGTGGCCCGGCCGCTTCGCGGCATCGCGGCAGGGCTCGCGCCCGACGGCGCCCTCCGGGTCAGGACGATCGACGGCAACATCACGCATCTCCGGGCGGGCGCGGTGGTCCCTGCGGCCTCTCCTCAACGCTGACGGCCATGCTCCTCGCACTCGACATCGGCAACACCGAGATCACCGCCGGCCTCTTCCGGGGCGACAGCCTGAGCGGCCACTGGCGGATGACGACGCATCCGGACCGGACACCCGACGAATGGGCGAGCGCGATCGGAAGCTTTCTCGTCGACCGCGGCCATTCGCCGAACGAGGTGCGCGCGGTGTGCATCGCGTCGGTCGCGCCCGGGGTCACCTCGAGCGTGGCGGACGGGGTGGCGCTCGCGACGGGGACGCGGCCGGTCGCGGTCGACGCCCGCACGCCGCTGCCGGTGTCCCTCGACGTGGACGAGCCGCTGAGCGTCGGCGCGGACCGGGTGGTGAACGTGCTGGCCGCGCTCGAGCGCTACCAGAGCGACGTGATCGTCGTGGACTTCGGGACGGCGACGACGTTCGACTGCATCACGGGCGACGGACGCTTCATCGGCGGCGCGATCATGCCCGGCCTCCGGACTTCGGCGGACCAGCTGACCCGGCGCGCGGCGAAGCTCCCGGCAACCGAGCTGCAGGTGCCCGCGCGGGTCATCGGGCGGCGCACCGAGGAATGCATCCAGGCGGGCGTCCTGTTCGGCGCGGCCGACGCGGTCGACGGACTCGTGCGGCGGCTCAAGGCGGAATGGCCGGGCGGGGGAAGCCCCCGCGTGATCGCGACTGGCGGGCTCGCGACGCTCGTTGCTCCCCTCTGCACCACGATCGAGGCGGTGGCGGACGACCTCACCCTGAACGGGCTGCGCATCGCCGGGCACCACCTCGGCCTCTCCTGGTGACGGAGCCCGGCGCCACGCCCGGGCGGCGCGCGGGGTATCGGCTGCTCGGGCGCGCTTTCGACTATCTCCTCCACATGCGCCCCGCCGAGTGGCCGATCATGGCGGCGCACACGGCGCTCGGCTACTGCCTCGCCGTCGGCCGGGAGGGGCTCGCGTCGGGTGCGCACCTCGGCCCGGCACTCGCCGGGCTCCTGCTCTGGGTGATCTGCCTCAACGGGGGCACCCTCGCGCTCAATTCCGCCTTCGACGACGATGAGGGCGATATCGCCTACCTGCGGGCCCCGCCGCCGCCGCCGCGATTCCTCGCCGGGTTCGGGATCGGCCTCATGGCGCTCGGCCAGCTCGGGTCGCTCGTCGTGGGGGGCGCCTTTGCGCTCGCCTACGCATGCTGCTTCGTGCTGTCGGTCCTCTACTCCGTTCCGCCGGTCCGGCTCAAGGCCGTCGCGGGCGCGGACTGGATCGTCAACATCCTCGGCTTCGGGGCTGTGACGCCACTCGCCGGCTGGCTTGCGACCGGCGTGTCACTGCGCGCGCCGGAGCTCATCGCCATCCTTGCGTTCGGTCCGCTCTTCGGCGCGCTCTACCCGCTCACACAGCTCTACCAGCTCGAGGAGGACAGGCGGCGGGGCGACAGGACGCTCGCGGCCGCGCTCGGCGCGCGGAGCAGCCTGGCGGCGTCGATCGGCGCGGCCCTCCTCGCCTTTGCCGTGCTCGGCGCGGGGGCCGCCGCGATGGAGTGGCCCCCGGCGGAACGGTGGCGCTGGATGCCGCTCGCGGCCGCGCTCCTCGCGTGGCTCGTGCTGCTCGTGCCCTGGTACCGTCGCGCGGAGCACCTCGATTCCCGGTCGCACGAGCGGGGCATGTATCTCGCGCTCGGTGCCTGGGCGCTCACCGATATCGGCGTGCTTGCCGCATGGCTGGGCTGACGGCGCCAGGGGAGTCCGGATGACGATCATCGCAGGGATCTGGTCCGCCACGCGCGCGGAGCTGCCACGGGAGCTCACCGCCCACCTTGCGCGCGCGCTCTCGCGGAACCCCGCGGACCGTCCGTGGACCCACGAGGTGCCCGGATGCTTCCTCGCCAAGGTGGACATCGGCGCGTTCGGCGAGCCGGCGGCGACGTCCGATCCGGACGGCTCGGCCACCGTGCTCGCGGGCGAGCCGCTGCTCGGCGGCGACGACGGATCCCGCTGGCGCCCGCGCACGGCCGACACACGCCGGCTCCATGACGGGGCCGTGCGCGGCGACTCGCGCGCCGCTCGAGACGCGAAGGGCGCCTACTGCGCGCTCCACTACGACGCACGCGAGCACGTCCTTCGCGGGACCACCGACCTTCTCGGCATCCGCCCGCTCTACGAATACGCCACCGGCGAGTACGTCTTCTTCGCGAGCGCCCTCCGCATCCTCGAGGGCGTTCCCGAGGTCTCGCTCACGCTCGATGCGCGCGGCGCGCTCGAGCAGGCGCTCCTCTTCACGCCGCTGCACGGCCGTTCCGTCTATCGCGAGGTGCGGCTGCTCGCGCCGTCGGAACGGGTGACCTGGTCGGCGCGCGGCCGGCAGGCGGAGACGCTTCGCGCGTGGGATCGCGTGCCGCCGGGCAGGTTCGCAGGGGTGGAGGATGCGGTGGACGCAGTGGACCGGGCGTTCGCGCGGGCGGTGGACCGGCGGCGGCGTGACGACACGGCCACCGTTGCGTTCCTGAGCGGGGGGCTCGATTCGCGGCTCATCGTCACGTCGCTCCGCCGCGCCGGATTGGCGGTGCGAACCCTGAACTTCTCGCTCGTCGGCTCGCTCGATCACGAGATCGGGCGGCTCTTCGCCGGCGCCATCGGGAGCGTGCACGACGAGCGGCCTTACCACGCGGGTCTCGACGACAAGTACCTGCGGATGGCTGCCGAGGCGCTGCTGAGCCCGCCCGCCGGCGCCGTCGCGCCGGAGCGGCCGGGATTCCTCTGGGCCGGCTACGGGGGAAGCGGCATCCTCGGGCAGATCAACAACCATCCCGAGTACGTGGAGCGCTGCCGTCGCGGTGACCTCACGGGCGCCGTGGACGCATTCCTCGACCTCAAGGGAGCGCGGGTCCCGGCCCGCCTCTTTCGAGCGCCCTGGAGCGCCGCGCTCGCCGACCTGACGCGCGACGAGATCCTCGCCGCCGTCTCCGAGCTCGCGCCGGCCGATCCCGGGCGGGTATTCGACCTCTATCTCCTGCTCAACGCCACGCGGACGCAACTGCACGGGGACCACGAATCCACCGACATCGACCGGTTCGAGCAGCAGACGCCCTTCTTCGACCCGGACCTGGTCGAGAACGCGCTGTCGGTCCCCTACGAATGGCTCGCCGGCCACCATCTCTACCACCGGTGGCTCGAGCGGTTCGGGCCGCCGGTGACGTCCGTGCCCTGGCAGGCATACCCGAGGCACGAGCCGTGCCCGCTGCCGCCCCCGTCACGCGGGCGCCCGCAATGGGCGATCGCGCGCTCGCGTGCGTTCCGGCGGAAGGCGCTCATGCGGGCCGCACTGCGTCTCCTCGGGGGCCCGCTGCCCGGAGAGCTCCTCGACCGGAAGTACCTCGCCGCGGTCTCGGTCCTTCATGCCCTCGGCGTCCGCAATTACGGCTATGCCATCCGGGTGGCGCGGCACCTCGCCGGCATCTGGGAGCGCACCGGGCGGAACGAGCTCGGGCCTGCGTCTCCGCCTGTGGGGGCGGAGCGTGACATGGTATTTTCCTGAATTCGTGCTTTCACGCCCGGGCAAGCCTTGGCCCGGGGCCCGGAACCGTCTTACTTTTCGCGGGTCCTACTCTTTCGCGGAGCCGGTATGACCTCGGTGGCGGAAACTCGACGCGACTTCGACCAGACCGCGCTGTCCCACGTGCTCCGTCGCGCGGTGGTGCTCGGCGTCGTCACCGCCGTCGTGGTCGTGGCCCTGGCGTTCGTCACGCGGCTCATGGACGGCGTGCTCGAGGCGGTCGTGGGCGGTGTCGTGCTCCTCTTCGGCCTTGCCGCGGTGACGGTCCTTCCCGGCTTCTGGACCCGCGCGCGGACAATCGAGGGCATCGCCGGCGCGGCGGGCATCGGCCTGGCCTCGACGGTGGTGTTCCTCCTGATCGACGTGGCGCTCCTCCAGCCGCTCGGCGTGTACACCAACCGCTGGCGCGAGATCGGCGGCGGAAGCAACTGGTGGTACCATCCGGTGTGGTGGATGGTCGGCACCTTCCTTCCGTGGATGGGCGCGCTCATCCTGGCCAACCGCGCCGCGCGCGGCCGGTCGGAGTCGATGGGCGCCGTCATGGGCCTCGCGCTCGCCGCGACGGTCGCCTTCGCCGTCATCGCGGTGCTGGCCGGATTTCCCGGTGCGGGGTGGAATCTCGGCACCTTCGGCGTGGCCTTCCTGCCGGGGCTCGCGGCCGCCGCCCTCCTGTCCGCGATGGGGCGCTCCACCGCCTAGCGATGCGGATCCTCCGGCTCTTTCTCCGGGCATTCGGATGGCTGCTCACGCCGTTCATGGCGTGGGCAGCTTCGTTTTTCGGATGCGTCGCCGGCGAAGTGATCGCCACGCGGCTCGCGGATCCGAAGCAGGGCCTCATCCTCTCGGCGGGCATCGGTGCCCTCGCCGGATTCGTCACGCTCATCCTCTGGCTCCGGCTCCTGCGCAGCTCGCCGGAGCTCCAGGAAGCGCTCGCGGTGACGCCCGAAGGCGTGCCCGACACGGCCGTGATCCTCGACGACGCCACGCCGTGAAGCTCCTCGTCGTGTCGTTCTGCTTTCCGCCGGAAGCCTCGCCGCGCGCCATCCAGGTCGCGAGACTGCTCCGGCATCTCGACGGATTCGAGACGACGCTGGTACACGGCAGGGACGGACGGGCGCGTGTCGATCCCACCATCGAGCCGCGCGCTGCCGAGCGCGTGTCGACGCTGATCGAAGTGCCGTTCGCGCGGCCGCGTTGGCGCCGGTACGTGAGCGCGGCGGCCGAGCGGCTCGATCTCCCGTTCTGGAACCGGAGCCCCGACCCGTTCGCCTCGTGGCGCCGCCCCGCGCTCCGCGCGATCGGCGAGTGGTGGCGCACCCACGGGCCTCCCGACCTCCTCGTGACGTTCGGGAACCCGATGACCGATCACCTGATCGGCCGCGACGTCGCCCGCCGGTTCGGTGTTCCCTGGCTCGCGCACTTCAGTGACCCGTGGGTCGACAATCCCTACCATCCGCAGCATCCGGTCGATCGCGCCGTCAACCTTCGGCTCGAGGGCTCGGTCGTGCGCGAGGCGGATCGCCTGGCATTCCCGTCGGCGGAAATGGCGGAGTCGATCCTGCGGCGGTATCCCGCGTCGGTGCAGGAGAAGGCGCTCGTCCTGCCGGCCGCGTACGATGCGTCGTTCGACGGCAGCGCCGAGCCCGATCCGGACGCGATCGTCATCCGGCACATCGGCGAATTCTACGGCCCGCGCTCGCCGCGACCGCTCTTCGAGGCGCTTGGCACCGTCCTCCGGCTGGATCCCGATATCCTGCGCGGCGTCCGCATCGAGCTGATCGGCGGCGCGATGCCCGGTGCCTTCGAGAAGGCGGGAATCGGCGATCTCCCTGAGGGCCTCGTCGTCACCGCACCGCACGTCGCGCATGCGCGGAGCCTCGAGCTCATGAGCACGGCCGACGGCCTCCTGCTGATCGATGGCCCCTCCGATCGCGGCAGCATCTTCCTGCCCTCGAAGCTCATCGAGTACGTCGGCGTCGAACGGCCGATCATGGGGATCGCACCCGGCGGCCCGGCCACGGACCTCATCGCGGCGCTCGGAGGACGCTCCGCCGACCCGTCGGAGCCGAGCCAGATCGCACGGGAGCTTGCGGCGTTCGTCGGGTTTCTGCGGCAGCGGCGCGCATCGGGGGACCGTCACTGGGGGGATCCGCGCGTCCGGGGCAGGTTCGCGGCTCCGGAGGTGGCGCGGGTCTTCGGCGAAGCCGCCGCCCTTACGGTCGGGCGGCCACCGGCTCAGGCGGAGGGTGCGGCCTCGATTCCAGCCCGGCTGCGCCGCGGGGTCGCGATGCTGGCCCTCGGTACGGCCGCCGCGTGCCAGGCTGAAACGCGAGGCGCGGACTCGCTGCCCGCGGCCGCGGATGCACCCGCCTCGTCCGAAATCGCGCAGGCCAACGCGCCGCCGGAGTCGCTCGTCCTGGACCTCGGCGGGGCCACCGTCTGGCACACTTTGAGCAGGGAAGCCACCAGCGCGGACGGGCACCGGTGCCTCGAGCGGACGCTGGAGATCCGCCACGCCGGCGCCTCGCGGCCGGTTCGCGTGCCGCTGCTCTACACCCGGGACACACCCGAACCGATCGACGATTCGACGCTGGAGGCTCGCGTGTACAGAGACTGCGCTCCCGGCGACCGGTATCGCATCGACATGCGGACCGGCCAGCCGACGCCGGTGCGGTGACGGTGCGGTCCGCGGTAATCACCGCTCTCTTCGCCCTCGGCCCCGGTTCACTCGGCGCTCAGGGACTGAGCTTTCAGGCCGGCCGCCTCTTCGACGACGGCGGCTGGAGCGCGTACAGCCTCTCCTGGACCCAGCGTCTCTTCGGGCCGCTCGGCGCGAACGTCGGCGGGATGTACCTGCGCGGTCCGGGCGCCTCCGAGCGGCTCTTCGGCGCGGGCGTCGATGCGAGTCTGTTCCGGGGAGGCCGCCAGGGTGCGTATTTCATCGGCGGCGTGGGAGGCGGCTTCGGGACCGGCTCCGCCGAGCGGTGGTGGGGATCGTGGTCCGCCGGTGTCGGGTACGAGTTCGTGCCGCTCCCGGCCGTGTCGCTCGGCGTCGAAACGCGGTACCGGGAAATGGCGCCGCGCCATCGGGCCGGGGCCGAGCTGGCGATCCGTCTCGCGACGGCCTTCGGCAGCCCCGCACGCCCTGCCGCCCGCCCGGCGCTGCGCACCGAGTCGGCGCCCCCGTCGGATACTCGCACGACTCTCTCGGGCACGGCGGGCGAACGCATCGACGTTCCCGCAACGGGTGGAGCGGTGCGCCTCGCGACTGCAGGAACGCTGCGGGAGGGCCGCTCGGCGTCCGAGCTCGTGAGCGAGGTCATCGACGTCGCCGAAGCGGAGCTCGGCCGGCGGTACCAGTACGGCGGGACGGGCGAGCCGGGCGACGGCTTCGATTGTTCCGGCCTGATCCAGTACGCCTACGATCGCGTCGGCATCCCGCTCCCGCGGCGGAGCGTGGAGCAGGCTCGCGCCGGCCGTGAGATCGGCCGCGACGAGGCGGCGCTCCTCCCGGGCGACGTGCTCACCTTCAGCGAGCGCGGGCGCGGCGTCACCCATGTCGGCCTGTACATGGGCGACGGGCGCTTCATCCACAGCGCGTCGCGCGGCGTCCAGGTCAGCCGGCTCGGCAACGACGACCCGAACGGGCGCTGGTGGTATCGCCGCTGGGTCGGCGCCCGCCGCATCGTCGAGCGCGACTGAGGCTGCGGCCGCCTACCGGTCCTCGAAGCTCGCCAGGTTCGCCAGGTCGCCTGCGATGTCGGGGTCGGTCGGGTCGAGCCGGGGCCACGCGTCCGGGTCATCCGGGGTGAAGCCGACGCCGAGCTCGCCCATGCCGCCGAGCGGAATCGTCGCGCCGGTCGGATTGTCGTAGACCGCGACGACGCGATACCGCTTCCCGCCTTCCAGCTTCCGCCCGCGCCCGGACACGCCGTAGAGCTCACGCGGCATCGAGAGCAGCCTGCCCGCCGAGTCCGTCCTTGCCCTGAGCTCGAACACCTTCCGCCCGCTTTCCGCTTCCTCGAGCCGGAGCAGCACCCCGTAATCGTGCATGTGGCCGCCGACGCCGAGCA
>DASUXZ010000114.1:0-7307 GCA_036377655.1 Gemmatimonadales bacterium | reverse complement strand
GGGCGACGGCTACATCATCCCGGACCTCATCGTCGAGAAGATCGACGGCCGCTATCACGTCTTCCTGAACGACACCGGCGTGCCGCGGCTCCGCCTGAGCCGCGTCTATCAGGAGATCGCGCGCGACAAGAAGAAGATGACGCCCGAAAACCGCGAGTTCATCGCCTCCAAGATGAACAGCGCCAACTGGATGATCCAGGCGATCGAGCAGCGGCGGCAGACGATGCTCAAGGTCATGAACTTCATCGTGGACCGCCAGCGCGACTTCTTCGAGAAGGGCATCGAGTACCTCAAGCCGCTCACGCTCCGCGAGGTGGCGGAGGTGATCAACATGCACGAGTCCACGGTGAGCCGGGTGACGAACGAGAAGTACGTGCAGACCCCGCGGGGCGTCCTGCCGCTCAAGTTCTTCTTCTCGAGCGCGCTCGCGACGGCGTCGGGAGAGGACGCGAGCGCCCGGTCCATCCGGGCCAAGCTGCAGAAGATGGTGTCCGAGGAGGATCCGTCGAAGCCGCTCACCGACCAGCAGATCGTGCACCTCTTCCAGGAGCAGGGCATCCAGATCGCCCGGCGCACCGTCGCGAAGTACCGGGACCAGCTCGGGATCCTCCCGGCGCGCATGCGCAAGCGCGTATGACACGCCTCCCGGCGCCCGCGCCGGTCGATGTGAGCGTGCTCGTGCCCGCCAAGGACGAGGCCGAGAACCTTCCCGAGTTCGTCCGGCTCTGCGGCGAGGCGCTCGGCGGCGCGGGCTTTTCCTTCGAGGTCGTCGTCGTGGACGACGGCTCGCGCGATGCGACGGCCGCGGTCCTCGAGGAGCTCGGGTCCAGGTACCCGTTCCTCCGCACCGTGACCCACCGCCGGCAGCGCGGCATCGCCGACGCGCTCCGCTCGGCCGGCGAGGCCGCCCGCGGCGACATCTTCGTCTTCTATCCCGCCGACCTGCAGTACCTGCCCGAGGACATTCCCGCGCTCGTGGCGCCGATCCTCGCCGGGACGGCGGACATCGTGACCGGCACGAAGCAGGGGAAGTACGAGAAGGCATTCGTCTCGCGGGTGTACAACGCGCTCTGCCGCTGGCTCTTCGGCGTCCGCGTCACCGACCTCAACTCGGTGAAGGCGTACCGCCGCGAGGTGATGCTCGGCGTGCCGCTCCGTCCCGACTGGCACCGGTACATGGTGGTCATCGCGGCGGCGGACGGGTACCGGCTCACGTCCCATCCCGTCCCGCTCTATCCGCGCCGCGCCGGCGTTTCGAAGTTCACCTGGCGCCGGATTCCGGTCGGCGTGCTCGACCTTCTCTCCGTCTGGTTCCAGCTCCGCTTCGGCCGGAAGCCGATGCTCTTCTTCGGGCTCGCCGGCGCCGCCCTCTTCTCCGCGGGACTTCTCGGCACGTGCGTCGCGCTCATTCTCCGGTACGGGTTCCGGATCGATTTCCATCCCCTCCTGCTCAACCTCATCGAGACGATGGCGATCAGCGGGATCGTCCTCTTCGGCTTCGGATTCGTCGGGGAGATGGTGGCGGGGGTACGCGAGGAACAGCGCGAGCTCCTGCGCGAGATCGCCCGCGTTCGCAGCCCCGACACCGAGGGGTGACGGTGCGGGTCGTCTTCCTGACCCACAATTATCCTCGCTGGCCCGGAGACGTCTCCGGCGCGTTCCTCGCGACGCTCGCGGCCGCGCTCGGCCGGCGCGGAATCGAGGTGCGCGTCGTCGCGCCGAGCGACGAGGGGAAGGGCGGCGGCGAGACGTCCGGCAGCATCACCGTGCGCCGGGTGCGGTACGCGACCGCGGGGCTCGAGCGGATCGCCTACCGGGGGACCATGGCGCAGGCGCTCCGGTCCCCGGCCGGACTCCAGGCACTCACGGGCCTCTGGCGCGCGCTTCGGCGCGCCGCCGAGGAGGAGCTCGCGCAGGGCGCCTCGCTCGTCCATGCGCACTGGTGGATTCCCGGCGGCCTCGCGGCGCCGCCCGCCGCGCCGCTCGTCCTCACGAGCCACGGCACGGACGCCGCGCTGCTCCGGAAATCGGGCCTGGCCCGGCGGCTCGCGCGCCCGGTCTATCGCCGGGCGCGGATCGTCACCGCGGTCTCCCGTGAGATGGCGACGTGGATCGAGAACGGGGCGGGTCGGCACATCGGGAAGGAATACGTCCAGGCGATGCCCGTGGACACCTCCTCCTACGCCTGGAGCGAGGGGGGCGGGGGCGCGTACGTGATCGCCCGGCTCACGCCGCAGAAGCGGGTGGACCTCGCCATCCGGACGATCAGCTTCCTCGAGACGCTCGGCGCGGCGCTCCCGCTCACGATCGTGGGCGACGGGCCTGAGCGCGGCGCCCTCGAGCAACTCGCCGCCGACCTCGGGGTGTCCCGGCGGGTGCGGTTCCTCGGCGCAGTGAAGCCGGACGAGGTGCCGGCGGTCCTCCGCACGGCCGACCTGATGTACTTTCCTGCCGCCGGAGAGGGATTCGGCCTCGCGGCCGCCGAAGCGCTCATGTGCGGGGTGCCGGTCATCGCGTGCTGGGACGGCGGCGGCGTGCTCGACGTCGTCCCCGAAACGGGTGCGGGGCGGCGCGTGATTCCGTCGCCGGACGCGCTCGCCGACGCGACGCTCGATATCCTCACCGACGAGACCCGGCAGGAGCAGGCCCGGGACCTCGGGGCGTTCTGGCGCCGGCGACTCGACCCGGATCACGTCGCCGGGGTCTGCGCCGGGTGGTACCGGGAGGCGCTCGGGGGCGCAGTCCATGGGTAGGACCGCGTGGCGCGCGGCGCAGTGGATCGTCGCACTGGCCATCATCGGCTTCGCCGCGTCCGATCTCGCGCGTTCCTGGTCGCGGCTCCGGGAGCAGCCGGTCGAGTGGGCGCTGCGGCCGGCGCTGCTCGCCGCAAGCGCGCTCGTCGTCTGGGCGATGTACGCCCTCCTCATCCAGGCGTGGCGGGTGATGCTCCGCGGCTGGGGCGACGAGCTCGCCTACGGCGCGGCCGCCCGGATCTGGACGGTGTCGAGCCTCGGGAAGTACATCCCCGGGAAGCTGTGGGCGATCGCCGGCATGGCGGTGATGGCGCAGCGTGCCGGGGTGCGCCGATGGACGGCGACGGCGTCCGCGGTGATCCTTCAGGCACTCGCGGTGGGCACCGGCGCCGCCGTGGTCGGAGCGGCGGGGAGCGCATCGCTCGAATCGCGCTACCCGTGGGTGCCGGCGGCCCTCGCGTGGATGGTCGTCGCGAGCGTCGTGGGGATGGCGCTGCTCCTCTGGCCGCCGTTCGTCGCCCGGCTGCTTCGCTTCGTGCGGATCGAGGCGGAGCGTCCGTCACCCGGGGTACCGGCGGTCGTCGGCGGGGGGGCGGCGAACATCCTCGCGTGGCTCGGCTACGGACTGGCCTTCTGGCTCCTCGCGCGCGGGCTGTTCGACGCGCCCGGATTCACCCCGGCGCTCGCGATCACGACGTTCGCGGCCTCGTACATCGCGGGACTGCTGTTCCTCCCGGCGCCGGCGGGCATCGGCGTGCGGGAGAGCGTCGTCATCCTCATGCTGGGCGGGGCGGTGGGAGAGACCGGCGCGCTCGCGCTCGCGATCGCCTCGCGGGTGCTGCTCACGATCACCGAGTTCGGGGCGGCAACCCCCTTCCTTCTTGCAGGAGCACGGGTGCGTGGAGAGAGCTGACGCGGCGGACCAGACCTGGCAGCCCCGACGGCCGGCGCTCGTCGCCGCGCTCGTCTTCCTGCTCCCGGTGCTGGTCCTCTGCTGGCCGATCGCGAAGGGCTACTTCCTCGGCGGGATCCACAGCGACCAGTACGTCGCCGGCTACGCCTTCCGGCTCTTCGGCGCGGAGCGGTTCCTCGAGACCGGGTCGATTCCGCAGTGGAATCCCTACCTCTTCGGCGGCATGCCGTTCATCGCGGCGTCGAGCGGGGACATCTTCTACCCGACGGCGTGGCTCCGGTGGATCATGCCGGTCGGGACCGCAATGGCGCTCGGGATCGCCGTCCACCTCGTGCTCGCGGGGCTCTTCGCCTGGCGCTTCCTCCGCACGCTCGGCGCGAGCTGGACGGCGGCCGTCGTCGGCGGGCTCGCGTACGAGCTCACCGGCATCCTGACCTCGCTCGCCAATCCCGGCCACGACGGCAAGCTCTTCGTCTCGGCGCTCGCGCCACTCCTCCTGCACGCCCTCACGCGCGCCATCCGTGACGGCCGGAAGGGGGCCTACGCGCTCGTCGCGCTCGTGGTCGGGCTCTGCATCCTGACGCCGCATCCGCAGATGACGTACTACCTGCTCGTGGCGGCGGCGATCTGGTCGCTCTACCTCGCATTCTTCGACCGGGACCGGCGGCCCGACCTCAAGCCGGTCCCGACGCTCGGCATGGCCGCGCTCGCCGTGGCGCTCGGTGTCGGCATCGGCGGGATCTTCGTGGTGCCGTTCCTGTCCTACTTCCCCTATTCGCCGCGCGTGGTGGGGGAGTCGGCGACGAGCTGGGCGTACGCCACGTCGTATGCGCTGCCGCTCGAGGAGCTCATCGGCACGGTCCTCCCGCACTTCAACGGGCTAGGCCCCGAGGCGTACTGGGGCCGGAACTTCGCGAAGCTGCACAGCGAGTACCTCGGCGTCGTCGTGCTGGCGCTCGCGGTGATCGGCTTCGCGGCGCGAAAGCGCCAGCGCGCCGTCGTGGCGCTCGCCGTGATCGGCGTGCTGTTCCTCCTCGTCTCGCTCGGGGCGCACACGCCGTTCTATCGCCTCTGGTACGAGGTGATGCCGTACATGAAGAAGGTGCGGGCCCCCGGCATGGCGTTCTTCCTCGTGGCGCTCCCGGTCTCCGCGTTCGCCGCCTTCGGCGTGGACCGCCTGCTCCGGCGGGAGGTGAGCGCACGGGTCATCCTCTCGCTCTTCGGCGGCTTCGCGGTCCTTGGCCTCCTCGGCGTGACCGGCGCGCTCCAGGGCGTCGCGGAAGGCCTCGCCGCCGATCCGCGGCTCGTCCCGAAAGTGCAGGCCAATGCGTCCGCACTCATGGCCGGCAGCGCGCGGCTGCTGCTGTTCACCTTGCTCGGGGGCGCGGTGGTATGGGCCGTCGCGGGCGGGCGGCTGGGCGCGCGGGCCGCGGCGGGGCTCCTTGCGCTCGCCGTCGCCGCCGATCTCTGGAGCGTCGCGCGCCATTTCTACGTGTTCGAGGCGCCCGCATCCGAGCTCTTCGCGAAGGACGAGATCACGACGCGCCTCGCGGCGGTGCCGCGGCCGTACCGCGTGCTCGACGTCGGCCTCTATCCCGGCGACTTCCTGATGGTGCACCATGTCCCGACGGTGCTCGGCTACCATGGGAACGAGGTGAGCTTTTACGACGAGGTCTGGGGCGGGAAGAACGTCTACGCCAACCTGCCCAATTTCAACCTGTGGGACCTCTGGGCGGTGAACTACGCGATCCTCCCCGATACCTCGCAGGCCATCCCCGGCTTCCGCACCATCGCGGGGCCCGTGCAGACCACGCCGGGCAGCGTCGCCTACTTGCTCGCCCGCGACACGCTCGCGCCCTATGCGCGCGTCCTGCCCGCCGCTGCCAAGGTCCCCGAGGACCGCTTGATCCCGACGCTCCTCGATCCGCGGTTCCCGCTCGATGCGGCCGTGCTCTACCCGGAGTCGACCTCGGTCGCGCCGGCGCCGCTCACGGCAATGCCGGCGCCCTCCGCCGCGCGCGCCACCGTCACGGAATGGGCGCCGGGACGCATGCGGATCGCGATCGATGGCAGAGAAGAGCGCCCGAGCTACCTCCTCGTCGCGGAAACCTGGTATCCGGCGTGGCAGGCGTCGGTCGACGGTACGGCGGCACCGGTGCATCGGGCCAACCATGCGCAGATTTCGGTGGAGCTTCCGCCGGGCGCGCGAGCCGTCGAGCTCTGGTTCGACGATCCCGCGTCCGCCCGCGGGCGGCTCGTCTCGATCCTTTCGATCCTCCTCACCGCCGCGCTGGCCGCGCTGCCGCTCGTCGAGCGCCGCCGGCGGGCCACCGCACGATGACCGACCGCTATCTCGTCTGCGTCCCGACGTATAACGAACGGGCCAACCTCCCCCTCATCGTTCCCGCCATTCTCGAGCAGGATCCGCGCCTCGAGGTGCTCGTCGTCGACGACAACTCACCCGACGGGACCGGGGAGCTGGCGGACGCCCTCGCCGCGTCGAATCCGCGCGTGCACGTCCTGCATCGGACCGCGAAGGAAGGGCTCGGGCGGGCGTATCTCGCGGGCTTCACCTGGGCCCTCGAGCGCGGCTACGAGTTCATCCTCGAGATGGATGCCGATTTCTCGCACGACCCGAAGTTCCTGCCGCTCTTCATCGAGGCGTCCGCCCAGGCCGACCTCGTGATCGGCTCGCGCTACAAGCAGGGGGTCAACGTCATCAACTGGCCCATCTCCCGGCTCCTCCTGTCCCTCGGCGCCAACCAGTACGCCCGCATGATCACGGGACTCCCGATCACCGACTCGACCGGGGGATTCAAGTGCTTCCGACGCGATGTCCTCGCGGCGATCGACTTCGCGCGGGTCCGCTCGAACGGCTATGCGTTCCAGATCGAGATGAGCTACCGGGCATGGCGGAAGGGATTCCGCATCGTCGAGATCCCGATCGTGTTCACCGACCGCGTCGAGGGCCAGAGCAAGATGAGCAAGCGCATCGTCCGCGAGGCGATCTGGATGGTCTGGGCGCTCAGGCTCCGCGCCCTCTTCGGGAAGCTCTAGCATGGGCACCGCCTTCTTCAAGATGACCGGATCGGGGAACGACTTCGTCTTCCTCGATGGAAGGGCCGAGTCGCTCGACGCCTGGCCGAGGGAGCGCATCGCCGCCGCGTGCGACCGCCGGCTCGGCATCGGCGCCGACGGACTCGTGCTGGTGATGCCCGAAGGACCCGGGGCCGTCCGCATGATCTACCACAACGCGGACGGCGGGCGCGCCTCGATGTGCGGCAATGCCGCGCTCTGCAGCACGCGGCTCGCCTGCAGCCTCGGCATGGCCGACCCGGCCGGCATGCGCCTCGTGACCGACGCCGGCACGTACGAGGCGCGCTGCGCGGGTCCAGGCCACATGGCCGAGATCCATCTCGCGGACGTGAACCGTCCGGCCCCCCTCGCCGGCATCGACCTCGTGACGGGGGAGCGGTGGATGGCCCTCGGCACCGTCGGCGTGCCGCACCTCGTCATCCTCGTGGACGACATCGAGGCGGTGGACGTCGAGCGGCGAGGCCGGATGCTCCGTTTTCACCCGGCCGCCGGGCCGGAGGGCGCCAATGCCAATTTCGTCGCCACGCCCGCCGGCGCCGGGTCCC
>DASUXZ010000113.1:0-15549 GCA_036377655.1 Gemmatimonadales bacterium | reverse complement strand
CGGGGGCGACTACGCCTACGCCGCGAGCAAGGCGGCGCTCAACATCATGACGCGCGCGCTCGCGGCCGAGCTGGCACCGGAGGGGATCACCGTCGTCGCGATCACGCCGGGATGGGTGCGCACCCGCATGGGGGGAATGTCGGCCACGCTCTCGCCCGAGGAATCGGTCCGCGGCATTCTCAGGACCGCGGATCGCCTCCGCCCGAAGGACGCCGGGCGCTTCATTGACCACCTCGGACACGACCAGCCCTGGTGACGCGCCGCACCCTCGTCGTCGGGCGCCGGCGGTGCCTGCTCCTCTCCGCCCTCCTGCTTCCCGCCGCGACGGCCCCGCTCGGCGCCCAGCAGTCCTACGCGCCGGTGCCGCTCGACACCGCTGCGACCGACTCGGCGGCGAAGGCGACGACGAGCCGGCGCATCCCGGCCGCGACGCTCGCCCGGCTTCCGGTCGACAGCATCGAAGGCGCGCTCCTGCTCGAGGCCGGCGTCTCGGGGTCGAGCGAGGGCCTCTCGCTTCGCGGTGCCGAGCCCGGATCGTACGCGACCTGGCTCGGCGGCTTCGACATCACGCCCGGGACTCGCCGCATCCGCGCCGTGGTTCCGCCGAACGCCACCGGCGGCGCGAGCGTGCTCACCGGCCCGCCCCCTGCCTGGGCAGGCGGCAGCGGGACGCTCCGCCTCGCGATTCCGGTCGGCGGGGCGCGCGGCCGCACCCTCTCCTGGCAGACCGACCGGTTCACGTCCGGGCTCGGGCTCAACCGGGTCGAGGGCGCCCTCGCCGGTGCCACGCGGACGTCGCGTTTTTTCTTCGGCGGGGTCGCCTTCGGCCGGAAATCGGCCGAGCCGGGAATGGACGGCCGCGACATCCCGATCTTCGCGCCGGCCGGCGTGGACACGACGCTCGACCTCCCCGCCGGTCCGATCGACGTGCCTGCGTTCGCGATGGCGCGCGGCGACTGCGCGCGCTTCGAGGGCGGCGCCGATCCGCGGATCGCCGGCAACTACGGTGTCGCCTGCGACGATGACCGGACGCCGTTCTCCGCCGAGTCGGGCTATCAACTTCTCTTTGCCGCCGACTATCGTGTCGGCCGCGCGAGCGCGCTCGAAGTGGTCGCGATGCGCTCGCGCCGCTCGAGTCGGCTCTTCGACTATCGCTCGATCCTCCTCACGGAGAACGTCTTCGGCCGGGAGACGGGGTCCGAGCTCTACGGAATCGCCCTTGCGGGCGCGCTCGGCCCGAGGCGCCAGGGGACGTGGCGCCTCGCGGCATCGAGGCAGACCGATCGTCTCACCATGGGCCCGCTGACGGCGGAGGGCGAGGAGGATTCGCGCGATCCGGCCGGTGGATTCATGCTCGGCGGGCTCGGCTTCCGCTGGGATCTCGAGAGCTTCCCCGTCGATTCCACCCTCGTCGAGAACTATCGCCGGAACCGGGCAGGCAGCGTCCGGTCGCCGCTCCCGCTCGAGGACACGAATCCGTTCCGCCCGGTGGACGCCTTCGCCGACGGCCCGTATGCGCTCGCCGGCTTCTTCGAGCGGGGCGGCCCGTCCGGCGTGCTCACGCTCTTCCGCGAGCGCCGCACCACATTGGCCGCGCTCGCCGCGTGGCCCTCGACCTCGAATGCGACGATCACCCTCGGCGGCGAGCTCGTCCGGTACGACGTCACGAGCTACGATCACCCGCTCCTGTCGCAGGCAGGGGCCGGCATCCACCTCGAGACGCCGACCCGGCTCGCGCTCCATGTCGAGGATCACTTCGACTACGACCGATTCGAGTTCGTCGCCGGCCTGCGCCTCGACCGCTTCGCCGCCGGCGCCGAGCGCCCCTGGGTGCTCGATACGGTCGCGACGATCGGCGGCTCGCCCAATCCGCGGTTCGGCGAGTACTACCCGTTCCCGAGGATCGCGAGCTATACCGATGCGGACGGCGTCTTCCAGCTCGGCGGCGCCACCCTCCCACTCGTGTCGTTCCGGACCGACGAGGCCCACGCCGCCTGGAGCCCCACCTTCCGCGCGGGCCTCGACGTCGGCCGGGCACGCGTGCGCGCCGGCATCGCCCGGTTCGCGCGCATGCCCGACCTGGCCGACGTCTATCAGGGAGTCAACACCGACCTCGCCACGACCTCCCTCGGCCACCCGTTCGGGACGGACCTGCCCTTCGAGCGTGGCTGGACCAGCGAGCTCGGCGTGACGCAGGAGATCGGCGGCGGGATCGTCGCCGACATCGCCGCGTTCCGGCGGAGCACGAGCGGGATCGGCACCTACCGGATCGTGGACGTGGACGACCCGACGCGCGCCGGTACCGCGATCGGCATCGTGCGCATCGAGCCGGTCGGGACGAGCCGCGCCACGGGGATCGAGACCCGGCTCGGCTGGGCGGGGCCCGTGATGCGCGCGACCCTCGCCTGGACCTGGCAGCGCATCCGGCTCGGCGCCGAGCCGCAGGAGCTCCTCGGGCCCGGTGTGTCGGTGCCGCCGGGCTGGGAGCGGCCGCACTCGCTCACCGCCCTCGTGGACTACGTCGCGCCGGACGGCGTGCGCTCGAGCCTCTTCCGGCGTTCCAGTCTCTCGCTCGGCTTCCGCTGGACGAGCGGAACGCCCTATGACCGCTGCGCCGGTGTCACGCTCTCCGGCGAGCCGTGCGCCAACCCGCCCACCGGGACGCTCCGGCTTCCCGGCTTCCGCCAGCTCGACCTCCGGTACGCGCGCCACGTCGGCGGGCCACGAAGCGGCGCCACCGCCTTCCTCGACGTGCGGAACGTCTTCGGCCGGCGGAACACGGAGCGGGTCTACGCGGCCACCGGGACCACGTCGCATCCCGAGGCAGAGGCGGACGCCCGCGCTGCGGCGCTGCACAGCTTCGAGCTTCAGGGCGCGGAGAACGGCGTCGTCGGCGAGAGCGGGGAGCTCGATCTCGGCTTTGCCGGCCAGGGCGCGGGCGGCTGCGGGAGCTGGGTCTCGCCGGGAGGAGAAGCGGCGCCCGCGGCCTGCGTGGCGCTCGTGCGCGCGGAAGCGCGATGGGGGAACGGCGACGGCGTCTTCACCGTCGCCGAGCAGTCCGCGGCGGCGGATGCCTCGTACGCGGCGTTCGCGGGCAGCGGGTTCTACGGCTCGCCGCGGCGCGTGCGGCTCGGGATCGAGCTGACCTTCTAGTCGCCCGCTCCGGCCGCCGGATCGGAACGGCTGCGCCCGCGGTTCAACCGCGAGACGACGCGTGTCACGAGCCCGCGGGGCCCGTGTCGCCCGAGCGTCGCGAGCACCCGGTTCCTGGCTCCGGGAATCACCAGCGGATCGCCGGCCTTCATTCCCGCAATGCCCGCCTCGGCCACCGTCGCCGCGTCCATGAGCCCGCGCCGTGCGAGCGGGGCGTGACGCATGTGCGCGCGCTCGAAGAATTCGGTCTCCGTGGGCCCCGGGCAGAGCGCGGTCACCGTGACGCCGGTCCCCTTCACCTCCGCGGCGATCGCCTCCGAGAGCGAGAGCACGTACGCCTTGCTCGCATAGTAGATCGCATGCCATGGGCCCGGCTGGAACGCGGCGGTGGACGCGACGTTGAGGATGTGCCCGCGGCGGCGCGCGAGCATCCCGGGCAGCAGGAGGCGGGTGAGAGCGGTCAGCGAGACGACGTTGAGCTGCAGGAGCGCCGCGATGCGCGTGGGCGACACGTCGGCGAACGCGCCCGAGGCCCCCATGCCGGCGTTGTTGACGAGGACGTCGATCTCGTACGGCTCGATCGCCCGCGCGAGCTCGGCGGGTCCCGCGGAGGTCGAGAGGTCGCACGGCACCACCACCGTGTCCGCCCCCGCACCGGCGGTGAGCTCGGCCGCGAGCGCATCGAGCCGTTCGGCGTTGCGCGCGGTGAGGATGACGCGGTGTCCCTCGCGAGCCAGCCGGCGGGCGAGCTCCCGCCCGATGCCCGCCGACGCGCCCGTCACGAGCGCCGTCCCGGGTCCGGACCCCGTCACCTCAGCTGCGGACGCGCCGGCGCCCGCCCGGGGTGGGAATCAGGCGACGGACGGCAAGGCCGAGGAGGGCGCCCGCGAGCGCCGGCACGAGGAGCGCGATCGTGACGATCCAGTGCGGGGCGGGCGGATAGGGGATCGTGATTCCCAGCAGCGAAGCGACGAAGTAGACGAGCGGCACGCCGAGTGCGAGCGCGATCGCGCGCGGGACGGCGCCCGCAGCGGAAAGGACGGCGGAAATCGTGGCCGCGCCGCCGAGGAGCAGCGCCGTCGTCATGTCCTGGCCGGTCTGCAGGTCCCGGATCCCGCACGCGATCCCGGCGAGGAGGGCGATGACGGTTCCCGGATGCGCGCGCGGGCGTGCGCCGCGGGGCCGCTGGACCCTGCGGCCCTTCGGCATCAGCACGTCATGATGTCTCCGGCTCGGGACCTTCACGCTCACATTCGCTCCTCACTCCCGGTGCCTGTCGCTCGAGCGCGGCGCGCGCCTTGAGCTGCCCCACGTTCCATTCGTCGCGGCCTGCGGCCCGCCACCGCTCGTCGAGGGTGCGCATGAGGTCGCAGCGCGCGGGTCCGGGCAGGCGATGCATCCCTTCGAGGATCTCCGGGACGGCATCGGCGCTCAGGCGGCCGAGGTACGCCACGTCCGTGGGCACGGCCGCCACCGTGCGGGACAGGTTCACGCGCGCGATGAGCGCGTCCGGATCGAGCGCATTGAGCGCGAGCAGCGTGATGCCGGCTGCGACGAGCGACCCGCGCACGAATGCGTCGCGCTTCCCCCGGAGCACCGAGGCCGCGAACCAGGCGAAGACGGCGGCCAGCAGGAGCATGAACGCCGTGGCGTAGACCCGGTCCTCGGTGAGCCCGTACATCCCGGCGTAGAGCGCCATGCGCGAGAGCGCCGACAGAACGATCGCTCCAAGCAGGCCAAGAAGTAAGAGCGAGAGTCCCCGGAAGCGGGCCCGGTCGCGAGGGCTCCGCTGGTCGAGCGCCCAGTCGGCCACGAGGAGCAGCGGCAGCGTGAGCGCCGTCACGCCGAGGAGCTCGAAGAACCCCTGCCGCGCGTACTCCGCGTAGCTCAGGGTCGTGGCGCTGCCGACCAGGCGCGCCCCCCCGAAGAGGTATCGCGCCTGCAGGAGCACGAAGAAGAGAAAGAGCGCCGTGACGCCGCCGAGCGCCGTGCCGACCGTCACGTAGCGCAGGCTCCCCCCGCCGCGGATCGCGAGATCCGCCGGGAGCCGCGGCGGTCCGAGCAGCGCCCGCAGCACGCCGGCCGACGCCCACCCGGCGAGCGCCGTCACCACGATGTGCGGCATGACGACCTCCGGATCGACGCTCACCGTCCGCCGCATCACGTCGGCGAACAGCGGATCGGCCGAGGCGAAGAGCGCGCCGAAGACGAGGAGCACCGGTGAGACGAGGAGCAGCCCCGCCGCAGCCGCACCGACCTCGCGGGCGCCGCCCCCGATCGGAAGCGACTTCCAGTCGCCCTCGATCACCGAGGCGAGCGCGCCGAAGGCGGCGTTGAGGCCGGTCTCGATCGCGGCGAGCGCCCACGCCGTCACGCCCCGCGCCGCGAGGCCGAGCTGGCGCGCGAGCGGCGAGCCCGCGACGACGCAGGCCGCGATCATGAGCAGGTTGAGCGCATGGAGGGCGGGCGCGTCGCGCCAGAGGAGCGCCCCGAGCCCCACGAACGCCGCTGCGAGCGGCAGCGAGATCTCGGTGTCCGCGGAGCGCGCGCCGAGGAGGATCAGCGTGCCGATGAAGAGCCCGAGCCAGATCGCCGTCCCGAGACGGCCCGGCAGCCCGACCCGCGCGAGATCGGCCGAGATGCCGAGGAGCGCCCCGGCGGCGAGGCAGGCGATGGCGCGTCGTCCTGGTTTCATGAGCCGGCCTCCCCGGATGCGTGGCGGTCGATCGTGAGCATGCGCCGGGCCTGCACGAGAGGATTCTCGGGGCCGGGTATCAGGTAGGGTCCCCATCCGCGCCAGGTGATCGCGACCCGATCGATCCGCCCCGCGGCGTCGGGAAACGAGAGCACGTGCTCCACCGTCTCGCCGGCGAGGAGCGGCGTTCCCGGGATGGGCGCGAGCGGCGCGTAGCGATTGCCGAGCTCGTCGTAGCCCGCGACGTCGAGCCGGCCGGGCCGCTCGGGCACCGCGACGGCGTCGCTCCGGAAGCGCAGGATCACTTCGCGCGGGCCGGTGCCGGCGCGCGCGGTGACGTGCAGGTGGCAGTCGAACCCGCAGAACGCGAGTTCCGCACCCGGCGCGAGCGCGACGGGCGACGCGAGCACCGGCCCCGCGGCGAGCATCGCGGCGTAGCCGGCGGCGACGATCGCGCCTCCCGCGACGGCGCGGGCGAGGAGGCGCCGGTTCTTCCTCCCTGCGGCGTAGGCCGCGGCGAGGAACGCCGCCGCGAGCGCGAGCCCGGTGGCGGCAAAGACGATGAGGCCGAGGAATCGAAGCGTCATGGCGGTCACCTCGCGCGCGCGGCGACAGGAGCGGCGGACGTGAGCCCGCCGAACCGGCGCTCGCGTCCCTGGAAGGTGTGCACTGCCGCGGCGAGATCCGCGGCGGCGAAATCGGGCCACATGCCCGGGAGAAAGACGAGCTCGGCGTACGCGCATTCCCAGAGGAGGAAATCGCTGAGCCGCTGCTCGCCCCCGGTACGGATCAGGAGGTCCACGTCGGGGCTCGGCGTGCGGCCGTGGTCCGCGATCGCGAGCAGCCGCCCGAACGCTTCGCGCGTCACGGGCGCGCCGCCCAGGCATTGCGCCGCGCGGAGGATCGAGTCGCGCGAGGAGTAATCCACGGCGATGCGGAGGTGCAGCCGCGTCGCATCGGCGGTGAGTCGCTCGGCGGACTCGACGGCGCGCACGAGTCCGCCGGACAGCCGGTCGCGGCGGCCGATGATGCTCACCCGCACGCCGTCGCGCGCGGCGCGCGGCGCCTCGGAGCGCAGGTACTCCCGGAAGAGCCGCATGAGCCAGCCGACCTCGCGCTCGGGACGGCGCCAGTTGTCGGCGGAAAAGGCGTAGAGCGTGAGCGTACCGATGCCGAGCGCCGGGGCCGCCGCGACGGCCCGGCGCACCGCGGCCACTCCCTCGCGGTGGCCGGCCGCGCGGGGAAGTCCACGGCGCTCGGCCCAGCGGCCGTTCCCGTCCATGATGACGCCGACGTGCATTCCGTATGATGAAGTGCTTTGTGTCACAAAGTTCCTCGGCAAAAAAGAGATTCTACCCCTCGCGCGCCGCGCGGATCAGCCCTTCCATGTGATCGAGGTACCGGTCGAGCGCGGCGCGCCCCGCGCGCGTGAGCGCGTACTCCGTGCGCGGCAGCCGGCCCTCCCAGCTCTTCGAGCACGACACGTAGCCCGCGTCCTCGAGCTTCCGGGCGTGCACGCTCAGGTTGCCGTCGGTGGCGCCGAGAAGGTCCTTGAGCTCGTTGAACGAGAGCGACTCGTTCACCGCGAGCGCGCTCACGATCGCGAGCCGCAGCCGCTCGTGGATGAGCCGGTCGAGCTCGAGCGGCGTCGGCGCCTGGCCCCCGGCAACGCCCTCGAGCGCCGGTGCCTCGCGCTGCTCCTTCCTGCGCGCCGCGTTCCTAGCCACCATGCCTCCTTGCGATGAACACCCCGAACCCGATGTGCAGGACCCCGAAGCCGAGCGCCATGAGCGGATCGCCCCACGCCGCCGGTCCGAGCGCCGCCGCCATCCCGAGCACCATGAAGCAGAGCCCCATGACCGGCACGGCCCGCACCGAGAATGCACCCCCGGTCACGACCCCCGTGCCGTAAAGGAGGAGCCAGAGCCCGGGCAGCGCCCGGTGCAGCCCCGCCTGGTGCAGCACGAAGGTCAGGATGGCGCCGGCGGCGATCGGCGGCGTGAAGCTGAGCAGGAACCGCCGGGCCGGCCGGGCCAGGACCGCGCCGCCGAGGGCGCGGGCCTTCCGCGCGATGGCAAAGCTCTCGATGCCCATCGCCACGACGGCCTCCGCGAGCCAGACGACGAGCCACCCGTCGGCGGTGGGCTGCCGCGCCGCCACGACGGCGGCGACGAGCGCCGTGACGCCCATCGCCACGCCCCCCCACCCCGGCACGGCGGTGAACGCGCTGGCGCGCTCCATCGTGCTGCGGATGAACGTCAGGTTCTCGATCGCCCGGTCCCCGAGCGCCGGGGGCTCGGACGAAGGGCGCCGGTCGGGCCGCGGAGCGCTCGCCATCTACTTTACAGCATAAAGCGGAAACGGGTTTTCGTCAAGCCAGGATCACCGTCGTGCAATGCGGGCACTTCCGGGCGGCCAGCGGGATCGCCATGGCGCACTCCGGGCAATCCTTGGTCGAGACCGGAGCCTCGGCGGGCCGGTGCAGGCGGTTCACCGCCTTCACGAGGAGATAGACGGCGAACGCCACGATCAGGAAGGTGACCACGCTCGTGATGAAGAGGCCGTAGTTCACCGTCACCGCGCCGGCTTCCTTCGCAGCCTCGAGCGTCGCGTACGGCCCCGGCGTCGCGCCCTCGCGCAGCACCGCGAACATGTTGCTGAAGTCGATCCCGCCGAGCAGGAGGCCGATGGGCGGCATGATGACGTCGTCCACGAGCGACTTCGTGATCGCGCCGAACGCGGCACCGATGATGACGCCGACGGCAAGGTCCACGACATTGCCGCGCATGATGAACGTCTTGAAGTCGTTCAGCATCGTGTCCTCGAGGCAGGAAGGGTTCGAACCGCACGGGAGCAGGGACCGCAGGGAGCGCCGTATAATACGGGACGGCGGTTCGGTGTGCGAGCCGCTGCCCGGCGCGCGTCCCCCTCACATCCCCGGCTACGCGGAGCTTCCCTGCCCATGCGCGGTCCCAGCCGCAGCGCCCTCCTTCCCGCCCTGTTCCTCCCGGTGCTCTCGGCCTGCGCGCATGGCGAGCCGTTCGCCGCAGACGACTTCAACACCCGCGTTCCCTTCGCCGCCACCGAGCCCGCCCGGCTCACCCTCTCGCCCGATCCCGACCTCGCGCCCGTGTGGCTTCCCGACGGCGAGGGTTTCGTCTACTCGTACGCCCGCATCGACACGCCCGAAGGGGATCGCTGTCTCGGCGTGCTTCCCCGCACCGGCGGGCAGCGGACGCGCGAGATCTGCCGGTGGACGCCCGAGGATGCGGATTCGATCGAGGCGCTCGACTTCGCCGCCGTGTCCCGGGGCGGCCGGATCGCGTACGTCCGGACCGTGGCGCCGCTCTTCAACGAGGACGCGCTCCGTCGCAGCATCGTGGCCGGCACGCTCGACGATCCGTCCGGTGGCGCCGTCGTGCGTACCATCCCGTTCACCACGCCGGACGGCGCGTTCATCACCTCGGTCGGTGAGCTGCACTGGGCCGGCGAATCCCGCCTCGTGTTCACCGCCGTCTCGACCGAAACGATCATTCCCTGCCCGGGCTGCGACGCCGTCGCGATCCAGGTGCCCGCCGGGATCGCCGTGCTGGAGGCGGACGGCTCCGGGACCGTCGCCCTCCTCGCCGGCACCGGGGACGTGACGGCCCTGACGACGGACGGCGACGGGTCCCTCCTCCTGGCACGCGCGGGAGACACCAGGATCTTCCGCCGTGAGCTCGGGACCGGCGAGGAGGCCGTGGTCCATGACGCAGGCGCTTCGATCTCGTTCCTCGATGCAGCCGGCGGACGCCTGTTGGCGCAGGTGCCGGGCGGGCTTCACATTGTCGATCTGTCGAGCGGCGCTGCGACGGACGTCGGCGCGCCCCTGCTCTCCCGCCCCGCCCTGCATCCGGAGGGGACCGCCGTCGTCGGGGAAATCACCGACACCGCGACGTTCAACATCGACATCTGGCGCCTGACGATCCCGTGACAGCCCGGACGGTCCCGTGAAAGCCCTGACGATCACTCTCCTCGTTCTCGCGGCCGCCTGCTCGCACGGCGAGCCGTTCAGCCCCCCGGACGCGACGCTCGACGGCCCGCTCGTCCCGGGCGAGCCGCTGCGCCTCACCTACAGCAGCGTGGGCGGCACGTCGGCGCCGGCGTGGCTCCCCGACGCGGACTCGATCATCTACGCGTACGGCCGGCGGGGCAGCAGCTTCCGCGTGCCGCAGGAGGGATGCCTCGGCGTCCTTGCCTCCGGCGGCGGGACCATCGGCCGGGAGATCTGCAGCCGCACGATCTTCGCGAATCAGATGTCCGACGTCTTCACCTTCCCGGCCGTGTCGGATGCCGGTCAGCTCGCGTTCATGCACGTCGGCCAGGCGACGCAGGGAGACGCGATCCGCGAGGCGATCCTCGCCGCGCCGTTCGACGATCCCACGGCATACACGATCGTCCGCTCGTTCCCGTTCCAGGGCGACGCGTTCTACCTGGCGATCGACGACCTGCAGTGGCTCGGGGAATCGACGCTGATCTTCATCGGGCTCGCGGAGGAGCAGCTGCCGCCCGCGTGCCCCACCTGCGATCCGGAGCTCATCCGCTATTCGCGGGCCGTCCTCGCGGCCGATGCGATGGGCTCGGGCACGGTGACGGTGATTCCGGGCACCGAGACCGCCACCTCGGTGACTGCCGGCGAATCCGCCGACGTCATCTACTACACCCTCGGCGGCGATTCGCGGATCTTCCGCCGGGTGCTCTCGTCGGGTGACGTCACCGTCGCGCACGATTTCGGGGCGCCGACCGTGGTGCGGGGCGTCGATTATGCAGCGGGGCTCATCGTCGCCATGATCGACGGCCGGCACGCGTCTCGGTCGGCATCGCTCGGGACCGTCCAGATCTCCGAGTCCGGAGGCATGCTCGTCATGGTGGTGCCGGCGGTCGGGGCCAGTGTTCCCGTCACCACGGCGGCACCGATGTGGTTCCGCCGCCCCGCCCTCTCCGCGAACGGCACCGAGATCGTGGCCGAAGGCGAAGTCCTGCAGCTCGACCCGATCAGGAACTCGGTGGGGACGATCGTCGGTTACGACACGATTCCCGGCCCGACGAGCATCTGGAGGCTCGCCGTTCCGTGACCCGTGCCGCGGCCGCGCTGCTCCTCCTCCTTGCCGCCTGCTCGCATGAGGCGCCGTTCACGCCGGCGGATCCGCACGTCCAGGGTCCGCTGACGTCCACCCCGCCGATCCGGCTCACGTACAACGACGGCGACGACCGCACCGCCGCCTGGCTTCCCGACGGCAGCGCCATCGTCTACTCGAGCGAGCGGGTCGACCTTCCCGACGCGGACCGCTGCCTTCGCTTCATGCCCGCGGGCGGAGGCGCCGTCTTCCGCGAGGTCTGCCCCGCGGGGCCCGATCAGTCCGACAGCACGCACCGCTTCGAGGCGCCCGCCGTGAGCGCGAGCGGCCGCATCGCCTTCCTCCACGTGGCGAGCCTGGTCGGCTTCCAGAAGAGCTCGTTCATGCATCTCGTGCTCGGCTCGCTCGACGATCCGGCCGCGGCGCTGCCGGTGACGAACGTGCCCTACTTCGTGCCCGGGAGCGGCCGGACACACGGGCACGTGTCCCATGCGCAGTGGCTCAGCGACACCCGCCTGGTCTTCCTCGGCGAGAACCTCTTCTACCAGGGCTCGACCTTCTTCCCCGACACCTTCACCACCGGCCTCGAGGTCATGCGCGGGGAGGTCACCGGGGAGACGCTCACGCTCTCGCTCGTCCCGGGAACGGAATACGCCTCGTCCGTCGCTGCCGGCGGGGACGAGGACACGATCGTCTACACCCTCGGCGGCGACTCGCGCGTGTTCCGCCAGTCGCTCTCGACCGGGGAGGTGGCGGTCGTTCACGACTTCGGCGCGGCGGGCATCGCCCGCGACGTGCAGATCCGCGGGACGACGCTCGTGGCGATCGTGGGCGGCAGCGTCCTCTTCCAGTTCGAGGAGGCGCACGGCTGGGTGCAGCGCGACGAGGGCGGGATGCTGCACATCGTGAACCTCGCCACGGGCGAGGCCGTCGTCCCCACGCTCCCGGGGACGCTCTTCCGCCGCCCCGCCCTCTCGCCGGACGGCTCGCGGCTCGTCGTCGAAGGCTCCCCGGATGTCCCGGTGCACGTCGGCCCCCAGTCGGACTACAACGCCACCAACCACCGCCCGGACCTATGGCTCATCGAACTGCAGTGACCTCGCGGATCTCCCTTCGCGCCGCCGTGGTCCTCGCGGCACTCCTCGGCAGCGCCGGGACCGCACGGGCCCAGGCCGCGGGCGCCATCTCGGGCAAGGTCACCGACGCGGAGTCGGGCCGGCCCGTGGTCGGCGCGCTCGTCACCGTGAGCGATGGCCGCCGCGGCAACGTGACCGACACGAGCGGCGCCTACCGCATCCGCGAAGTGCGGAGCGGCACGTACTCGGTGTACGTGCGGGCCATCGGCTACGCGCCGATCCGGCGCGACAACCTCGTCGTCCAGGCGGGCTCGACGACGCTCGCCGACTTCAGCATGCGTCCGTCGGCGGTGGAGGTCGCCCCGATCGTGGTCGAGACCGCCGATCCGGTCCTCGACCCGCTCCGCACCGCCACCGAGCAGACCGTGACCGCCGAGGACCTGCGGACCCTGCCGGTGAGCTCGCTCGAGGAGGCGCTCGCGCTGTCGGCGGGCGCCGTGGGCGAGAGCTATCGCGGCGGGCGGCTCGGGCAGGAGTCGTTCATCATCGACGGGCTCGGCGTGAAGAACCAGCTCGACGCCTCGACCGGGTCACTCGGGATCCGCCTTCCGCCCGACATCCTCACCGAGGCGGCGCTCGTCACGAACGGCTTCTCCGCGCGCTACGGCCAGGCG
Source organism: Gemmatimonadales bacterium (assembly GCA_036377655.1). Taxonomy (GTDB): domain Bacteria; phylum Gemmatimonadota; class Gemmatimonadetes; order Gemmatimonadales; family GWC2-71-9; genus CAMLLJ01. The sequence continues at coordinate 2,834 of DASUXZ010000113.1, read as the reverse complement.
CTCTCCGGGCTGATCAACGTGGTGACGCGGGACGGCGGCGAGGCATGGAGCGGGCGCGTCGCCTACGAGACCGACCGGCCGTTCGGCGACGGGTGGGACTACGGGCTCGATCGCGCCGTGGTTGCGGCGGACGGCCCGCTCGTGGGTGGCATCCGCGCCGTGGTCGCGGCGGACGTGAACGCCCGGCTCGATGCGGAGCCCGTGAGCGCCCCCGCGCCGGACAACCCGCTCGACCCGCGGTTCGACGACCCGCACATGCTCCCGCACAACGGCGGCGAGCAGTACAACTTCGCCGGCAAGCTCACGATTCCGATCGGCGGGCGGCAGACCCTCCGCCTCTTCGGGCTCCGCTCGATCGACCAGCGGCAGCTCTTCGACCCGGCCTACAAGTACGATTCCGAGTTCGGGCCGTCCCGCCGCACCGCGGGGACGCTCGCGAGCGCGCACCTCCAGCACGCCACGAGCCCGACGTCGGGCCTTCCGCTCATCGCCGACCTCCGGGTGGCGCTCTTCTCGCGCGATTTCAGTCGCGGCACCCTCGCCGAGCAGCCCGACTACCGGTTCGGCGCGTTCACCGGGGAAGGCTTCTCGTTCGTGGGCGAGGACATCGCCCGGGCGCAGGACACGGTGGCGGCCCAGTCCGCGATCCCGGGCCTCGTCGCACCGCTCCCGAGCAGCAGCTCGCCGTGGGGCGTGCCCGGATTCTTCCTCGCCGACGGCAGCCGTGGCGAGCTCGCGTGGAACCAGTTCCGCGAGGTGCGCTCGCAGCTCGACCTCACCTTCGGCGCCGGCCAGACGGGTGACATCTTCGCGGGCGTCGAGGTCGTGAGCCAGCGCGTGCGCACCTTCCAGCGCGCCCTCGGGTACCTCCCGGTCGGCCATGGCGACAGCGTCCCGCCCGCCACCGCCTCGGAGTTCACCCCGCTCGCCGGGGCCGCCTACCTCGAGGGCGCGTTCCGCGTCTCGGACCTCGGCATCACCGCGGGGCTCCGCTACGACCGATTCGATACGCGAAGCGATCTCCCCGGGTCGAACGGCAAGGCGCAGTCGAAGTTCAACCCGCGTATCGCCGTCTCGACGGTCCTCAAGGGCGCGACGTTCGTCGCGAGCATCGGCCGCTTCAGCCAGGCGCCGGATTACCAGTACCTCGTGGATGCGGCCTTCGACGACACCACGCGCACCGGCCGCTTCCGGCAGGGAAATCCGAATCTCGGCTTCGAGGGATCGTGGCAGTACGAGTTCAGCCTCCGCGCGCGGCCGCGGCCGGGCATCGCGGTCCGCGTGAACGCCTTCGTCAAGCGGCTCGAGGGCCTCGTGAGCTCGGTGCCGCTCGGGGTGGATCCGGATTCGTCGATCTTCGGCAACTCGGACAACGGCACCGTCCGCGGCGGCGAGGTGCTCTTCGAGCGCGAGATGCGCGGCGGGTGGGGCGTGCGCGCGTCGTACACCCTCCAGCAGGCGCTCGCGACGTCCACGAGCGCGTTCCTCCTGCGCCGGGTCATCCGGATCGATTCCTTCACCGGCGACACGATCATCCCGGCCAAGGTGGAGTTCCCGCTCGACTACGACCGGCGCCACAACCTGACGCTCATCGTGCAGGGGCAGGTTCCCGCCAGCGCCGGCCCGAAGCTCCTCGGCGTGCATCCGCTGAGCGGGCTCGAAGCGGCGCTCATCACGCGCATTTCGTCCGGGCTCCCCTTCACGCGCTTCCGGCCCGGCACCGACACCCTGGTGGGCGAGCCGAACAGTGCGCGCCTCCCCACCTCGTCGTCGGTGGACATGCTCCTCCGGCGGCCGCTCACGCTCGGCGGGATGCGGGGGAGCGTCTACATGGACGTGCGCAACCTGCTCGGGCGGCGGAACGTCGTCGCGGTCCGGCGGGACACCGGCGAGCCCTCACCGGATATCCAGACGATCGAGACGATGGCCCAGGACGCGTTCGAGCGGAATCCCGACCGGATCCCGTACGAGTCGCCGCGCTACCGGACGCATGCCGATGTGGATGGGAACGGGTACGTCGAGGGCCCCGAGCTGCTCGAGATGTACCGGGCCGCTGCCCGGGACCTGACGCAGCCGATCTTCGCCTACGGCGCGCCGCGGCTCGCGCGCGTCGGCATCGAGATCCTGTTCTAGCGGCTCCGCGTCCTAGCGGGGCCGCGCGGCGGCGAGGTCGAGCCGCGCCAGCTCCGTGTTGATCGCGATCGCGGCTTCGGCGCCTTCGGCCGCCGCCACGATCACGAGCTGGGCGTCCTTCGACGCGTCCCCGGCCACGAACAGACCGGGGACGCTCGTCTTTTCGGCCTTCCCGGTGGCCACGGCGCCGTCGCGCGTGAAGCGCGCGCCGAACTGCGCGGCGAAGCCGGAGCCCTGGCGCTGCCCGGTGGAGAAGAAGAGGGCGCGGCGCTCGAGCGGCGGCCCGTCGCCGAAATGAATGCGCTCGAGGGCCCCGTCGCGCCCCTCCAGCCGGCGCACGCGGTCGGTGCGCACGGCGATCCCGTGCCGCGCGAGCTTCTCGAGCAGTGCTTCGGGATAGTGATGCGGCCCGTCGGTCAGGAGAACGATGTCCGCGGTCCAGGTGAGCATGCCGAGCGCGAATCGCGCCGCGTGCTCGCCGCTGCCGTACACGGCGATCGGCTCGTCGCGGTGCTCCCAGCCGTCGCAATACGGGCAATGGTGAACGCTCCGGCCGTAGAGCGGCTCGATGCCTTCGATGGCCGGCACGTCGTCCACGACGCCGGTGGCGATGAGGAGCGTGCGCCCCTCCGCGCGCTCGCCGTCCTCGAGGCACGCGAAGAAGCCGTCGGCGGCCCGACCGGCCTCGACGGCTTTCCCGT
>DASUXZ010000112.1:0-15365 GCA_036377655.1 Gemmatimonadales bacterium | reverse complement strand
TCCCGCCCGAGGACATCATCTTCGACCCGAACATCTTCGCGATCGGCACCGGGATCGAGGAGCACGCCGGGTACGCGGTGGCCTACATCGAGGCGGTCCGGCGCATCAAGGCGGAGCTGCCGCACGCGCTCGTGAGCGGCGGGGTGAGCAACGTCTCGTTCTCCTTCCGCGGGAACGACCCCGTGCGGGAGGCGATCCACACCGTGTTCCTCTATCACGCGATCGAGGCGGGGATGGACATGGGGATCGTGAACGCGGGGCAGCTCGCGATCTACAGCGACATCGAGCCCGGGCTCCTCGAGCGGGTGGAGGACGTGGTCCTGAACCGGCGGGCCGACGCCACCGACCGCCTGCTCGCGATCGCCGACCAGGTGAAGGGCGGCCCCGCCGCCACGGCGGCGGACCTCGCCTGGCGCTCGCTGCCGGTCGCCGGGCGCCTCTCCCACGCGCTCGTCGAGGGGATCACCGACTACATCGTCGAGGACACCGAGGAGGCCCGCCGGCTGGCGGCCAGGCCGATCGAGGTGATCGAGGGCCCGCTCATGGATGGCATGAACGTGGTGGGCGACCTCTTCGGCGCGGGGAAGATGTTCCTGCCGCAGGTCGTGAAGAGCGCGCGGGTCATGAAGAAGGCCGTCGCCCACCTCATTCCGTACATCGAGGCGGAAAAGGCGAGGGGCGGGAGCGCCGACGCAAAGGCCAAGGGGAAGGTCCTGCTCGCCACCGTGAAGGGCGACGTGCACGACATCGGCAAGAACATCGTGGGCGTCGTCCTCCAGTGCAACAACTTCGAGGTCATCGATCTCGGCGTGATGGTGCCGGCAGCGCGGATCCTCGAGACGGCCCGCACGGAGGACGTGGACCTGATCGGGCTGAGCGGACTCATCACCCCCTCGCTCGAGGAGATGGCGTTCGTGGCCGGCGAGCTCGAGCGCGAGGGCTTCGACACGCCGCTCCTCATCGGCGGGGCGACGACGTCACGGGCGCACACGGCCGTGAAGATCGAGCCCGCCTACCGCCGCGGCCCCACCGTGCACGTGCTCGATGCGTCGCGCGCCGTCGGCGTCGCTTCCAGCCTGATGAGCGATACGCTGCGGAGCGACTTCGTGACGGGCATCCGGGAGGAGTACCGCAGCGTCCGCGCCGCCCGCGCCCCGCGCGACGGTGGCCGGCTCCAGCCGATCGCAACCGCGCGCGAGGCGCGGCCGCCGGTCGACTGGACTCCCGCCCCCGCCCCCGGCTTCCTTGGCGTGCGCCACTTCGACGACTATCCCCTCGCCGAGCTCGTCGAGCGGATCGACTGGACGCCCTTCTTCCAGACCTGGGAGCTGCGCGGGCACTACCCCGCGATCCTCACGGATCCCGAGGTCGGCGCCGCCGCGACATCGCTCTTCGCGGACGCCGAGCGGATGCTCCGGCGGATCCTCGACGACAGGCTCCTCCGCGCCCGCGGGGCCGTCGCGTTCCATCCGGCACGCGCGCGGGGGGACGACATCGAGCTCCTCGACGGGGCCGGCGCCGTGCTCGCGACGATCCACACCCTGCGGCAGCAGATGGCCAAGGGCGAGGGCCGGCACAACCATGCGCTCGCCGACTACGTGGCGCCGGCGGACAGCGGCGTTCCCGACTATGTCGGGCTCTTCGCGGTGACGGCCGGGGCGGGCGCGGCGGAGATGATCGCCGCATTTCGCGCGGCGCACGACGACTACTCGGCGATCCTCGCGGAAGCGCTCGCCGACCGGCTCGCCGAGGCGTTCGCGGAACGGCTGCACGAGCGCGTGCGGAAGGAGCTCTGGGGATACGCGTCGGACGAGGCCCTCGACAACACCGCGCTCATTCGCGAGGAATACCAGGGGATCCGGCCGGCGCCGGGGTACCCGGCCTGCCCCGACCATACCGAGAAGGAGACGATCTTCGGCCTCCTCGACGCGGCGAAGGTCGGCATCTCGCTCACGGAGAGCTATGCGATGCTGCCCGGCGCCTCCGTGAGCGGGTACTACTTCTGGCGCCCCGAGGCCCGGTATTTCGGCGTCGGGAAGATCGGGAAGGACCAGGTCGAGGATTACGCGCGGCGGAAGGGCTGGGACCTCGCTCGGGCCGAGCGGTGGCTCGCGCCCAACCTCGGATACGAGCGGTAGAGACCGATGCCGACACTTCGCGAGCTGCTCGACGACGGTCGCGTGCACGTGGTGGACGGCGCGATGGGCACCATGCTCTACGGGCGAGGCGTCTTCCTCAACGTCTGCTACGACGAGCTCAACCTCCGCCAGCCGGACCTGATCCGCGACATCCATCGCGAGTACGTCCGTGCGGGTGCGGAGATCCTCGAGACGAACACCTTCGGCGCCAATCCCCTCAAGCTCGCGAGCCACGGCCTCGCCGGCGAGACCGAGCGGATCAACGAGGCGGCCGCGCGGCTCGCGCGCGAGGCCGCGAGCGGACGCGCCGCGGTCGCGGGCGCCGTCGGTCCCCTCGGCGTCCGCGTCGAGCCGTTCGGCGAGCTCGGCCTCGACGAAGCCGAAGACGCCTTCGCCCGGCAGGTGACGGGGCTCCTCGCCGGCGGCGTGGACGGGTTCGTCCTCGAGACCTTCAGCGACGTCTCCGAGCTCGGAGCCGCCGTCGCCGCGGTCCGGCGGCAGAGCGACCTGCCGATCATCGCACAGATGACGGTCGGCACCGATGGCCGGACGCACTACGGCACCGACCCCGCGACGTTCGGCCCCGAGCTCCAGGCGCTCGGCGTGGACGTGCTCGGGGTCAACTGCTCGGTCGGCCCGCACGGCGTGCTCGAGGCGGTGGAAGCGCTCGCGCGCGTCGTCACGATCCCGCTTTCCGCCCAGCCCAACGCCGGCCTTCCGCGCGAGGTGGGGGACCGCAAGATCTACATGGCGAGCCCGGAATACATGGCGAGCTACGCGCGGCGCATGGTCGAGGCCGGCGCGCGGTTCGTCGGCGGATGCTGCGGAACGACGCCCGAGCACATCAGGGCGATCGTGGGCTTCGTCCAGAGCGTGTCGCCGCGGCACGCGAACGTCGTCGCCGCCGCGCCGCACACCGCGGCCGCCCTCGCGCCGGTGCCGCTCGCGGAGCGGTCGGCCCTCGGCGCGAAGCTCGCGGCCGGACGCTTCGTGACCACCGTGGAGATCGTGCCGCCCAAGGGGATCGATCCCGAGCCGATGTACGCCCAGGTGCGGCAGCTCAAGGCCGCGGGAGTCGATGCCGTGAACGTGCCGGACGGGCCCCGCGCGCAGAGCCGCATGGGCGCGCTCCTGTCGGGGCTCCTCATCCAGCGCGAGGTCGGCCTCGAGGCCGTCGTCCATTACGCCTGCCGGGACCGCAACCTCCTCGGCATGCTCTCCGACCTCCTCGGTGCGGCGGCGAGCGGGCTCGACAACCTCCTCCTCATCACCGGCGACCCGCCGAAGATGGGCCCCTATCCCGATGCCACGGCCGTGTTCGACATCGATTCGATCGGCCTCACGAACCTCGTGTCCCGGCTCAACCGGGGACTCGATCCCGGCGGGAACCCGCTCGGCGGCACCACGAAGTTCGTCATCGGCGTGGGCGTCAACCCGGCCGCGCCCGACTTCGAGCGGGAGCTCAAGCGCCTCGCCTGGAAGGTCGAGGCCGGGGCGGAGTACGCGGTGACCCAGCCCGTGTTCGACCTGGCCCAGCTGGACCGGTTCCTCGAGCGCGCCGCGCCGCTCGGAATTCCCGTCGTGGCCGGGATCTGGCCGCTCGTCTCGCTCCGGAATGCGGAGTTCCTCGCGAACGAGGTCCCCGGGATCACCGTGCCCCCGGACGTGCTCGGGCGGATGCGGCAGGCGAGCTCGGAAGGCAAGGAGGCCGCGCTCGCGGAGGGCGTCGCGATCGCGCGCGACATGCTCCGGGCGGTCCGCACCCGCGTGCAGGGCGTCCAGGTCTCCGCACCGCTCGGCCGGGTGCCCGTCGCGCTCGAGGTGGTCGGCGCCGCCGCGGATTGAGGCGGCCCGGGCGCCGCGGTATCTTCTCGCAACAACCCCGGCCCCGAGCGGAGACCTCCATGCAGGAACTTTCGACCCCCGTCCAGCCACTCACGGCGCTCTCCGAAGAGGAGACGATGTTCCGCGACGCCGTGCGCGAGTTCGCCGAGACCGAGGTGCGCCCGCACGTGGCCGAGATGGACGAGGCGGGACACTTCCATGCCGACATCATCCCGAAGTTCTTCGAGATGGGCCTCATGGGGATCGAGGTCCCGGAGGAGCTCGGCGGATCGGCCGGCGGGATCTTCCTCGCGGTGCTGGCGATCGAGGAGCTGGCGCGCGTGGACGCGGCGGCAGCGATCTATGTGGACGTCCACAACACCCTCGTCAACAACGCCATCCTCCGCTGGGCCAGCGACGAGCAGAAGGCGCGCTATTTCCCCCGCCTCACGAGCGGAATGCTCGGCGCCTTCGCGCTCTCCGAGCCCGCGAGCGGAAGCGATGCGTTTGCCCTCGAGACCCGGGCGGACCAGAAGGACGGCGGCTGGGAGCTCACCGGGCGGAAGTTCTGGATCACGAACGGGGCGGAGGCCGAGTTCTTCATCGTCTTCGCCAACGCCGATTTCTCGAAGGGATACAAGGGGATCACGGCGTTCATCGTGGAGCGCGGCTTCCCCGGCTTCAGCGTCGGCAAGAAGGAGAACAAGCTCGGCATCCGGGCCTCGAGCACCACGGAGCTGATCCTCGAGGCGTGCCAGGTTCCGGCGGCCAACGTGCTCGGCCCGGTGGGCCAGGGGTACAAGATTGCGATCGAGACGCTGAACGAGGGGCGGATCGGGATCGGCGCACAGATGATCGGCGTGGCCCGTGGCGCGCTCGAGGCGGCGGTCGCCTATGTGAAGGAACGGAAGCAGTTCGGAAAGGCGATCGCCGATTTCCAGGGCGTCCAGTTCCAGCTCGGGCAGATGGCCACGGACATCGAGGCCGCCCGCTTGCTCGTCTACAACGCCGCTCGGCTCAAGGAAGCGGGCGAGCCGTTCGCGCAGCAGGCCGCGATGGCCAAGCTGTTCAGCTCCCAGGTGGCGGACCGGGTCACGTCGCAGTGTCTCGAGCTGTTCGGCGGCTACGGGTATTCGAAGGAGTATCCGGCCGAGAAGTACTACCGCGACGCCAAGATCGGGACGATCTACGAGGGCACCAGCAACATGCAGCTGCAGACGATCGCCAAGACGTTGCTGAGATAGGAGTTACGCAGGGCCGCCGGGCCCCGGGACGTCCCGGGGCCCCTTTCCCGCCCAGCCGGGCGACTGTCCGTCCAGTCAGTCATCGGTCACAGACAGGAAGTTGTCCTCCTGGTCAGGTTGGGAGGCCGGGATGGGGTGCGGAAATTGCCACCTTGGCCAGTGGCCCGGGTGAATCCCGGGTCCCCGGAGGCTCGTCGGGTTCGGAGGGAGCTTGGCGCACTGAATCAAGAGAATGCGCCTCTTGAGTTTAGGCGCGGCGGTGGCGATTATGGGTCTGGTGCGCGTCTTGCACAGAGTTGTGGCATCGAAGCCCCGCCCGTCCCAACGCCGACAGCATCTGAACTGCTGTAATCGGAACCGGAGGCAGCCTACGCCCGTGTCCTCGAGCTCTCATTTTCCCCGCGCCAGCCGGTGGTCTCACGGCCTGTTCGCCGTGTCGGTCGGGCTGCTCGCCGCGGCGCCGCTCGAGGCGCAGGCGGATCGCCAGCCGATCCGCGACCAGGTTGCCGACTGGTGGCAGGATGCATCCCGCCTTGCACCTGGCAACTGGGGCATCGCCATCGCGAACGACCAGGGCGAGATCATCTGGAGCGTCGCCGCCGACGAGCCGCTCGTCCCCGCGTCCACCGTCAAGCTCTTCACGACCGGCTTTGCGCGGAGTGTCCTCGGAAGCGACGCGCGCCGGGCCACACGTGTCGTCGGGGAAGGACACCTCGACCGGTCGAGCGGCCAATGGGTGGGAAGCTGGGCGCTCGAGCTCAACGGCGACGTGACCCTGGAGCGCGGCGCCGGCTACGGCCCATCGCTCTTCGATCTCGCAAGCCAGATGCACGCGCAGGGCATCCGCCGGATCTCCGGGCCGTTCGAAGTCCGGAGCGCCGAGGGCGACGCCAACGCGATCTGGCCGTCCGTGTGGGCGGCGCGGCACCGCGGACGGCTCTTCGCCCCGCTCATCGGCCCGGTGACGCTCCACGAGAACGTCGTGTCGTTCACGGTCCGGCCGGGCGCCAAGGTGGGCCAGCGCGTCCGGCTCACCGGCGCGGCGCCGGAGGGGGTGGAGAGTCTCCTCAGGATCACGGCGACGACCGTGGCAGGCCGCCGTTCGCGGCTCCGCTTCGTGGCGCAGCCGGACGGCAGCTGGCTCATCAGCGGGACACTCGGCGCGCGCGCCGGGGCCCGGCAGTACGGTGCCACCGCCAACAAGCCGAAGGTCGTCCTGCGGGCCGTGTGGGCGTCCGCGCTCGCGCGGGCCGGCATCGAATGGACGGAGAAGGCCGCGCCGGTCGAGAGCGCGGAGCCCCCGCGCATTCTCGCCGAGGTGACGTCGCCACCGCTCGACTCGGTCGCGAGCGAGGTCAATCGCCGGAGCCTCAACATCGGCGCCGAGCTGCTGCTGCAGTGGGCTGCGGGCCGTGGGCCGCAGGCGTCGGAGGCGCTGACCGAGCACGTCCGGCGCGTCACCGGGACCGAAGCGCCGGTTCGCCTCGTGGACGGCAGCGGGCTCTCGTACGACGACCGGGTCGCGCCGTCCACCTTCGTCTCGTACCTCGCCCGCTTCCCGACCATGCCGGCGGGCCGGAACTTCCCGCTGCTCCTGCCGGCCAACGGAAGCGGCACGCTCCGGCGGCTCGCGGCCGGCCTTCCCGAGACGGGGGTGGTGCGAGCCAAGACCGGAACGCTCAACGAGGTCTCGACGGTCGTCGGCTACCTCGGGCGGCCCGAGGGGATGCTGATCGTCTCGCTCATGTACAACGGCAGAAAGACCGCGGCAGCGCGGCAGCAGCAGTGGCAGCTCTTCCGGGTGCTCGGCGCCGACGGTGTGGTGATTCCCGCCGAGATCGAGGCGAGCACCGAGGTCGAGGCGCAGCTCGGCGGCGATTCCGCACCGACGCCGGGACCGGTCTCGGGGCCCGGCGGGAACTGAGCCGCCGGCTCGACCCAGGACGGAACAAGGGGCCCCGGACACGGGGCCCCTTTCCGTTGCGGGAAGCGCCGGCGGCGCCGGCCTACACCGACGAGCGGCGCGTCCCCGCGAACACGAGGCCGAGCCCCGCGACGACCGCGAGCCCGCTCAGGATCGGCGAGATCGCGACGTTCTCCTCGGTTTCCGCCGTCGCCTCGATCGGTCCGACGTCGAGCACCTTCTCCCGCTTCGTGAACGAGAAACCGCCGGTCACGAACCCGATGATCCCGAGCCCGATCAGGATGATTCCCACCAGCGTCGCCACTTTCATCGCGCTCTCCGCGTTCGGGTGAGTCCCTGCAGCCGCACGGCTTGAACATATCACCGTGCGGTCCGCCTGCCCGCACCCGGCGCGAGACCCTGCTGGACGCCCCGCCGCCCCGCTCCTACCTTCCGGCGCCCCGTCCCTCACCCATGAACAAGGCGGTCCCGTGCGACCCGAATCTCTCGGCTTCCTGAAGCGGCTCCTCGACGCACCCGGACCGTCCGCCTTCGAGGCGGCACCCGCGCGCCTCTGGCGCGCCGAAGCCGAGCGCCTCGGCGCCGCCACCGGGGTGGACGTGAGCGGGAACTCCTGGGCCGAGCTCCCCGGGGACGGCGCGCACCGCCTCGTGCTCGCGGGGCACATGGACGAGATCGGCGTCATGATCTCCCACGTGGACGAGGACGGATACCTGAGCTTCGACGCGATCGGCGGGTGGGACAGCCAGGTGCTCGTCGGGCAGCGCGTGGTGATCCTCGGGCGGGGCGGCGCCGTTCCCGGCGTGATCGGGAAGAAGGCCATCCACCTGATGGAGAAGGACGACCGCGAAAAGGTCTCGAAGATCGAGGACCTCTGGATCGACATCGGGGCGGGTACCAGGAAGGAGGCGCTCGAGCGGGTGCGCGTCGGCGATCCGGGGGTGCTCGCATCGACGGTCCTCGAGCTCCCGAACGGCCGCATCGTGAGCCGGAGTCTCGACAACCGCATCGGGTCCTTCGTGGTGCTCGAGGCGCTGCGGCTGCTACGGGAAGGGGGCTATTCGGGCATGGCCGTGACCGCGGTCGCCACGACGCGCGAAGAGATCTCCGCCGGCGGCGGAGGGGCGCGGCCGCTCGCGGTGCGCCTCGATCCCACCGTCGCCATCGTCGTGGACGTGACCCACGCGACCGACTATCCCGGCATCGACCGCCGCCGGCACGGCGAGTACCGCCTCGGCGGGGGCCCGGTGCTGTCCCGGGGGGCATCGGTGAACGACCGGGTCTTTTCGCTGCTGGCGGAGACGGCGGAGCAGGAAGGAATTGCCTACTCGATCGAGGCGGCATCCCGGGACACGCGGACGGATGCCGAATGGTTCTTCAACGCGTCACGCGGAATCGCGACGGGGCTCGTGTCGGTGCCGAACCGCTACATGCACAGCCCCAACGAGATGGTGGCGCTCGAGGACCTGGAACGGACCGCGGCGCTGCTCGCCGCCTTCGCGCGGAACCTCACCGAAGCGACGGACTTCGTGCCGAGATAGCCGCGGGCTACTCCGCAGCGGCGAGCGCCCGTTCCGCGGCGCGGCGGACCTCCTCGTCCCCGTCGGACGCGAGTCCACGGAGCGCGGCGGCGGCAGCCGGGCCCGGAAGGGCGCCGAGGGCTTCGACCGCGGCGAGCCTCGTCGACAGCGGCTTCCTCCGGAAGATCCTCCCGCCGGGCTCGGACGCCCGCACGAGCGCCTGCAGGGCGTCGGAGGTCCCGATCCGCGCGAGCGCCATCATGACCTCGCGCAGCACGTCGGGGTGGGACTCGGAGTCGAGGAGTACCGCCACCGACATCGCAAGCCCGCGGTTCTGTTCCGAGATGTTCTGCAGCGCCTGCAGGCGCACCCCGGGCACCGGGTCACGGAGCAGCTTCCGGAGCGGCTCCACGGTCGGCGTGGTGCCGATCTTGGCGAGCGCACCGGCTACGGAGCGCCGGACGCGCTCGTCCGGATGCGTCGCATGCCGCGCCAGCTTTCCGACCGACGACTCGAGCCGCATCTCCCCGCAGAGATCCGCCACGTTGCGCACCACGTACCACTCGTCGTGGGTGAGCATGTTGACGAGCAGGTCCGTGCCTTCCGTCATCTGCCGGAGCGCGCCGAAGTAGGCCCGCCGGTCCTCCATCCGTTCCGCGGATGCGAGCAGGCCGAGGAGCGTCTCGGTGGCATCCGCGCCGAGCCGCTGGAGCACGGGAAGCACTTCCGCGCGGTGATCCGCCGCAGGCGTGAGGCGGGCCACGTGCTCGAGGATCGACCGGGGCAGCATCCGGCGGATGGCGATCCCGAAGACACGGTTGTTTCCCGCCTCCCGGGCGCGCGGCTCCGCGGCGACGAGCACCGCGGCGGCGCGCAGGACGCCGACCCAATCCTCCCGCGCGGCGAGCTCATCGGTGGCGCGGACGACTTCGTTCAGGCGGTCTGCGATCGACGGGTCGTCGGGGCTTTCCTCGACATCGGCGAGGAGCTCGGGGATCCGGTCGCTCAGGTCCGATTCGGTGGGCCGGTGGAGGGACTCGGCCTGGCGCTCGACCTCGGGAGCAATGGACTGGTAGGCGCTCCAGGGGCCGGACAGATCCATCTCGTCCGGTGCGGGCGGTGCGATGTGGACCTGGTCCCGGACCGAGGCCTCGAGCGCCATCGCCATCTCGTGAATCGACCGGAACACAGCGGGCGGCGGAACGAGGGCCTCGAGCACGGCGAGGATCGTGTGCTCGTCCGCCGTATCGTCGATCCGGAGCTCGCCGATTCCGCGATCGAGGAGGTGGGTCCGGAGCGCCGCGGCGAGCGGCTGGGTGTCCGGCGCCGGCTCCCCGTTCACCCGGAGCCCGCGCTCGTTCGCGCGGAGATCGAGCGCGCGGCCGCCGAGCGCCGCATGCAGGGCCGCTGCGGCACGGCGATGCTCGTCCCTTGCCTCGGGATTGTCCCGGAGCAGGAAGAGAGCGGACGCGAATTCGTGGGCGACCTGCGAGGAAGCGGTCATTGCACCGGGTCTGGGGGCACGGCCCGCGTAAGCTAACGAGGCGCCGAAGGTTGCGGCAATGCGCCGAGGAGCGCCTCGAGCACGTCGGCGGTCCGCGGAACCGGGACGCGGAGGCCGAGGCGCCGCGCCAGGACCGCCGGCGCCGGGAGGTCGGGGGCGCCTGGCCGGCCCAGCAGGGAGACGACCGAGTCGTCGGCCACGATGCGCCCGCGGTCCACGAGGAGCGCGCGGTCGAGCGCCTCGAGGGCAAACTCGCCATCGTGGGTCACGGCGAGGACGGTGACGCCTGCGTCCCGGCGACGGCGGACGACGCGACGCACCGTCTCGCGCGACGCCCGATCGAGCGCTGCCGTCGGCTCGTCGAGCAGGAGCAGCCGCGGCCCCGTCGCGAGCACTGCCGCGAGTGCAACGAGCCGGCGGTGGGGGGCCGGGAGGTCGTAGGGATGCACGTCCGCCACCGCACCGAGGCCGACCTCCTCGAGCGATCCGCGCACCGCGGCCTCGATGCGCGCCGTGTCCCACCCGAGGCAGCGCGGGCCGAACGCGACGTCCCGCGCCACCGTCGGCTCGAAGAGCTGCGTCTCCGGCTGCTGGAACAGGAACCCTGCGACCGTCGCGATCGCTTCCGGCGGGGCCGTGGTCGCGTCGAGCCCCGCCGACTCGACGGCACCCGAGGCGCCGCGCTCGAGACCCATCGCCAGCCGGAGGATGGTGCTCTTGCCTGCACCGTTCGCGCCGAAGAGCGCGACGCCTTCCCCTTCGGCCGCCGCGAACGTGACGCCGTCGAGCGCCGGGCGCTCGCTTCCGGCGTAGGCGAAGCGCACCTCGTGGTACCGGACGAGCGGCGCCGGCGTCATGACCAGCGCGCCGCCGCTTCATCAGGGTCGAGCGGCCATGCAGGCGCGAATTTCTGGCCGGCCGCGCGCAGCCAGGCCGCGCGCGCGATCTCGGCGATCGCGGTGCTGCCCGGCCCGTGCTCCCACGCGAGCTCCTGCGAGAGGAGGGCGTGAGGGCTTCCGTCCCACGCCACCCGGCCGCGATCGAGGAGGATCACGCGGTGCGCGAGCTCCGCCATCGCATCGGCGTCCTCGGAGGCCACCAGCACGGCCGCTCCCCGCGCCGCTTCCGCCCGGATCAGCGCCGCGAGGATCCGGCGGCCCTCCGCGTCGAGCGCCGACCCCGCATCGTCGAGCAGCCAGACCGGCGGCTCGAGCACCGCGAGCGAGGCAAGCACCACCCGCTGCTTCTCTCCCCCGGACAGCGCGGCGGGTTGGCGGGCGGCGAGGTGCGCGATGCCGAGGCGCGCGAGCGCTGCCTCGACGGCGGGCCGGATCCGCTCGATCGGCCAGGAGAGATTCGCCGGCGCGAACGCGACCTCCTCACCGACCGTGGCCCCGATCCCCGATAGCTGCAGGTCCGGCGCGGACGTGGCATGCGCCACCCGCCCGCGGAGCGCCTTCCGTCCGTCGTCGGTCTGCGGGTCCTGGCCGGTGACCGTGACCGCGCCGCGCACCGTCCCGCCCGTAAGCCGCGGCGCCAGGCCCGCCGCTGCGAGCAGGAGCGTGCTCGTGCCTGCGCCGGGCCGGCCATAGAGCCAGCAGATCTCTCCGGCCGGAACCGCGAACGACACGTCGTCGAGCGCGTTCCCCGGGGCGCCCGCATACTGGAATGTGAGTCCGTCGAGGACGACGGCGCTCAGAGGAGCCTCCATCCCGCCGCAGCGCTCACCGCGAGCACTGCGCCCCAGCGGAGGAGCCGGTCGCGCGCCGACATGGCCGGGATCTCGAGCGGCGTGCGCCTCCCGCCCCCGCCGAACGCCCTGATCTCGAGCGCCATCGCCCGCTCGTCCACCTCGGCGAGGGTTCCGAGCGCGAGCGGGAGGGTGACGGGAACGAGCGCCTTGAGCCGGGCGACCGGCGAGCCCCCCGCCACGAGGCCTCTCGCGCGCTGGGCCTCGAGAATGCTGCCGGCGCGGAGCCGGAGCCTCGGCGCCGCCTGCATCGTCGAGACGATGAGAAAGGCCGCCCCGAGGGACCAGCCGCCCGCGCTCGCCGCATCGAGGAAGCGGGAAGGGTCGAACGTCCGGATCAGCATCACCGACGCCGTCGCCACCGCGCCGAGCCGGGCGCCCTGCGCGAGCGCCGCGGCTGCACCTTCGCCGCCGGGGAGGATGGCATGGAGCAGGACCAGGAAGACCCAGAGCGGGAGCGATACGACCGCGCCCGCGACCACGGCGCCCCGCATGCCCCGCGCGAGCGCGGTGGCCGCGACCGCCGCATAGAGCGCCGCAGGGCCCGAGGGCGCGGGCAGGATGAACGCCAGTGCGGCCACCGCCAGCACGAGCGCGAACGGGGTGAACGGGTGGAGCTTCACCGGCCGGTGGCCCGCATGGCCCACGGGTAGCGCGCGGCGACGCGGAGCGGCAGGCCGCGAAGCGCGGTGCCGGCGAGGACGAAGACGAGGACCTTGTCGACGATGTCCGTCGCCAGGCTCGCGACCGTCACCGCTTCGGCGCGGGAGAGCCCGAGCCCGGCGAGGAGCGTGGTGATCGCAGTGACCCCGGTGGCCGTGACGCCGCGGAACACGACATGGGAAATGAGCGCGGAGACCGCGCCGGCCGCGATGCCGGTGATCGCGCCCCACCCCACCGACCGCGCGGTGTCCCGGAACCCCGCCGCGCGCGCCGCGAGCGCCGCGCAGAGGGCGATCACCACCTGCACGAGCCCGAACGGCAGCCAGATGAACCCCTCGTAGAGCGACCGTACCGCCTGGCTCAGCAGCCCCGTGACGATCCCGGCCCAAGGGCCGGCGAGCGCGGCGGTGAGCACGGTCCCGATCGTGTCGAGATAGAGGGGAAGGCCGAGCTGGTTGGTCACGAACCCCATCGCGAGGTTGATGGCCACCGCCGACGGAATGAGCACCAGGAGCCGGGGAGACAAGGGCGTGTGTGGTGAGGCCGGGGGAAGGGTGTCTATATTTCGGGACTGGAGAAATCCAATCTCTCGGACGAATCTGCGTCCGGCAACCCTCGTCACTGCGCTCGCGCCGTTACCGTGGTTTCCATGCGTGTACTCGCTCTCCTGACCGGGCTCGTCCTCGTGGCAGGAATGTCCGCCCCGGCAGCCGCCCAGCGGCCCGTCGCCATCCCTCCCGGCCTCATCGAAGACGTGCGGTTCCTGGCCGACGACCAGCTGGCCGGCCGGATGACCGGCAGCGCCGGCGCCGACTCGGCCGCCGAGTACCTGGCGCGGCGCTTCGCCGAGGCCGGGCTCCAGCCGGGGCGCGGGGGATGGTTCCAGGAATTCGAGATCGCGCCGGACGCGCCGGGGGTCCGCCGCGCGCGGCTCGCGTCCATGAAGGGCCGGAACGTGATCGGCATCCTTCCGGGCCGCGACCCGATCCTCCGGCGCGAAGCGGTCATCGTCGGCGCCCACTACGATCATCTCGGCGGCGGCGAGTTCGGGAGCCTGAGCCCCGACAGCACCGGCCGCGTGCACAACGGCGCGGACGACAACGCATCGGGCGCGGCGGCGCTGATCCACATAGCCCGCGCGCTCGCCGCGACGCCGCCGCTCCGGACCGTCGTTTTCATCGCCTTCTCGGGCGAGGAGCTCGGGCTGCTCGGCTCGGCGCATTACGTGAAGGCGCCGCTCTACGGACTCGACGCCACCGTCGCGATGATCAACCTCGACATGGTGGGCCGGCTCCGGAACGGCCGCCTCATCGTGTACGGGACCGAAACGGCGAAGGAGTTCCCGGCCCTCCTCGATTCGCTCAACTGGTACCAGGGGTTCGACCTCCGGAAGCAGGGCGACGGCTACGGCCCGAGCGACCAGTCCTCCTTCTATGCGATGAAGCGCCCGGTGCTGCACCTCTTCACCGACCTGCACGAGGATTACCACCGGACGACCGACGACTGGGAAAAGATCAACTTCGAGGGCATGGCGCGCGTCATCAATTTCACGGCCGGACTCGCGTCGGCGCTCGGCGGGCGCAGCGCGCCGCTCACCTTCGTCGAGGTGCCGGTGAGCGCGACGCACGCGATGGCCGAGCGCTCCGACTCGCTCGCCATCGGCGGCACCGCTCCGGTGACGCGCGGCTACGGCGCCTATCTCGGCTCGATTCCGGACATGACGTCGAGCCCGGGCGGCGTCCGCCTCATGGGCGTGAGCAAGGGAAGCCCGGCCGAGAAGTCCGGGCTCCGGGCCGGAGACGTGATCACGCGGATCGGCGACCACGCGGTGAACGACCTCCAGCAGATGACGGTGGCGCTCCGGAGCTTCCGCCCGGGCGACACGGCGACGATCGTCCTGCGCCGCGGCGAGGAGACCGTCTCGGTCGAGACCACCTTCGGGCAGCGGCAGTAGCGTGGCGGTCCTCGACGGCGACCGGATCGTCGCGGCGCTCCGCGGCGCGTTCACCCGCGACGCGGCACGCGTCGAGCTCCTGACGCTCGCCGCGGAACGGATCCAGGCCGCAGGAGCGCCCTACACCTCCGTGTACATGTACATGCTGCACGGCGACGAGCTCCGCCTCGAGGCGTTCGCCGGCCGGGAGACGGAGCACACGCGCATCGCGGTGGGCCACGGGGTGTGCGGCACCGCCGTGGCCACGCGGACCGACCAGAACGTCCCCGACGTGCGCGCCGTCGAGAACTACATCGCGTGCAACACCTGGACGCGCTCCGAGCTCGTGGTGCTGATCCGGCGGGGCGACCTCATCCTCGGCCAGATCGACGTGGACAGCGACGAGCCCGATCCCTTCACCGAAGACGAGGAGGCGGAAGTCCGGAAGGTGGCGGACGGGCTGGCCGTGCTGCTCTGAGCCGACGCTCGGCCATGTATCTTGCTCCCATGGCCGAGACCTCGATGCGCGATGTCCGTGGGGTGCAGCTCTTCGAGCGAAGGGCTGGCGAGGGACCCGAAGCCGTCGTGCTGCACGGCGGGCCCGGCGCGCACCACGACTACCTCCTCCCGAACTTCGACGCGCTCGCCACGGGGCGCACCCTCGTCTACTACGACCAGCGCGGCGGCGGCCGTTCCCCGGTGGAGCGGACGGTGCCCGTGGGGTGGAAGGAGCAGGTCGCCGATCTCGAGGCCCTGCGCGAGGTCTGGGGTCTCGAGCGCATGCCGCTCGTCGGCTACTCGTGGGGCGGCCTGCTCGCCCTCCTCTACGCCATCCACCATCCCGCGCGGGTCGAGCGGCTCGTCC
>DASUXZ010000111.1:0-28034 GCA_036377655.1 Gemmatimonadales bacterium | reverse complement strand
AGAGGACGAGCGCGAGCGCGAGGAAGATGCCGCCGCACCACCAGCTCATCCGCGTGAGCAGGGTGACGGCCTGGCGGCCGCCGAGCACCGTGTCGGTGGAGCCGCTGCCGCCGAGCGACGCGAGCCCGCCCCCCTGCCCCGCCTGCAGCAGGATGACGGTGGCGAGGATCAGCGCATCGAGAATGAGAAGAACCAGGATGAAATAGAACATGACTCGCTCGCGTAGGGCCGGGTACCGGACAGCCGGGAAATCTACCCGGTGGAAGCCCCCAAAACAACCGGGCGCCGTGAGTTAGCCGATGCCGACGAGCTCCGCCCAGCCGTCGGCCTCGAGGCTCGCTCCCCCGACGAGGACGCCGTCGATCTCCACTTCCGCGAGGAGCGACAGGGCGTTCCCGAGGTTCACGCTCCCGCCGTACAGGATCGTGGAACGCCCGGGCGCGCCGAGCCGCGTGAGCTCGGCCCGGATCACGCGGTGCACCGCCGCCGCGTCGCCCGGCGTGGCGTTCCGGCCGGTCCCGATGGCCCACACCGGCTCGTAGGCGATGAGCGTCCTCGCGAGCCGCTCGGGCGCGAGCCCTTCGAGTGCCGCGCGCAGCTGGCGCAGCACGACCGCCTCGGTGTTTCCCGCCTCCCGCTCCTCGAGCGTCTCGCCGATGCAGAGCATGGGCACGAGCCCGCCCTCGTGCAGCGCGGCGACCTTCCGGCGCGTCTCCGCGTCGGTCTCGCCGAAAAGGTGCCGCCGCTCCGAGTGGCCGACGAGCGCGCCGCGCGCGCCCGCCTCCCGGGCGATCGGCACCGAGGTCTCGCCGGTGAAGGCGCCCTTCGGCTCCCAGTGCACGTGCTGGGCACCGACCTTGAGGTCGGCCCGCGACCGCGCCGCGTCCGCGACGGCCGCGAGGCTCGCCGCTGGCGGGAAGATCCAGAGCTCGCGGCCCGCCCGCTCCGGGACGGTCTCGAGAAGGCGCTCCACGAACCCGCGTCCCGCCTGCGGGCCGTGGTGCATCTTCCAGTTGGCGGCGAAGGTGAGCGCGCGATCCATCAGGCGTCGTCGAGCGCGGCGACGCCGGGGAGCGGCTTCCCCTCGAGGAACTCGAGCGACGCCCCGCCGCCGGTGGACACGTGCGTCATCCGGTCGCCAAGGCCCGCCTCCGCCACGGCCGCCGCGGAATCGCCGCCGCCCACGATGGTCACCGATCCGCGCGACGTCGCGTGCGCCATCGCCCTGGCGATCGCGAGCGTGCCGTGGTCGAACGGGGGCGTCTCGAACACGCCCATGGGCCCGTTCCAGACGATCGTCCCCGCGGCATCGATGAGGGCGGCGTAGTCCTGCTCGGTCATCGGGTCGATGTCGTACATCGCCCATCCCGGCGGGATCGCGTCGCGCGCGACGGTCCGCGTCTCGGTGTCGCTCCGGAGCTCGCGCCCGACGACGGCACCGCTCGGCAGGACGATCTTCCGGCCTCCCTCCTGCAGCAGCTCGCGCGCGAGGTCGACCCGGTCCTCCTCGACGAGCGACGTGCCGGTCTCGAGTCCCATCGCGCGGAAGAAGGTGCACGCCATCGCGCCGCCGATCACGATCTCGTCCACCTTCGGGAGGAGCGCCCGGATGAGGTCGATCTTCCCCGAGATCTTGGCCCCGCCGAGGATCGCGACGAACGGCCGCTTCGGCTCGTCGAGCGCCCGGCCCAGGTACTCGAGCTCCTTCTCCATGAGGAAGCCCGACACCGCGGGCTTGAGGACGCGCGCGACGGCCTCGGTGCTCGCGTGCGCGCGATGCGCCGAGCCGAAGGCGTCGTTTACGTAGAGATCGCCGAGCGCGGCGAAGCGCCGCGCGAGCGCTGCGTCGTTCGTCTCCTCGCCCGGGTAGAAGCGGGTGTTTTCCGCGAGCGCCACCCCGCCGCGCGGGAGCCGCCGTGTGTCGGCGACGGCCCCCTCGCTCGCGGGATCCTCGAGAAACACGACCGGTGCGCCGAGGATCGCCTCGAGCGCGCGCGCCACGGGACGGAGCGAGAACTCGGGCGAGGGCGCGCCCTTCGGCCGTCCCAGGTGCGAGAGGAGCACGACCCGGGCGCCGCGCTCCCGGAGGTACCGGATGGTGGGCAGCGCGGCCTGGATGCGCGTATCGTCCGCGACCGCGCCGTCCCGGATCGGCGTATTGAAGTCCACGCGGACGAGCGCGCGGCGCCCGTCGAGCGCCCAGCCGTCGAGCGAGGCGAGGGTACGCTTCACGCCTTCGACCCGATGTAGCGGAGGAGGTCCACGCAGCGCGCGGAGTACCCCATTTCGTTGTCGTACCAGGAGGTCACGTTGACGAGCGTCCCGTTCACCACGTTGGTCGAGAGCGCATCCACCGTGCTCGACGCGACGTTCCCGATGTAGTCCACCGAAACCAGCGGCTCGTCGCTCACCTCGATGACGCCCTTGAGCGCCCCCTGCGCGGCCTCGCGGAAGGCGTTGTTGACTTCCTCCGCGGTCGTGGCGCGCTCGACCACCGCCGTGAGCGCGACGACCGACACGTCGGGCGTCGGCACGCGCAGCGAGACGCCGTCGATCTTCCCCTTCACCTCGGGCAGGACGAGGGCCGTCGCCTTGGCGGCACCGGTGGTGGTCGGGATGATCGAGACGGCGGCGGCGCGGGCCCGCCGGAGATCCTTGTGCGGCAGGTCCAGGATCTGCTGGTCGTTGGTGTACGAATGCACCGTCGTCATGAAGCCGCTCACGAACCCGAAGCGGTCGAGGATCACCTTCACGACCGGCACGAGGCAGTTCGTGGTGCAGCTCGCGTTCGAGACGATGTGGTGCGCGGCCGGATCGTACTTCTCGTGGTTGACCCCGTAGACGATCGTGATGTCCTCCTTCTTGGCCGGCGCCGAGATCACGACCTTCTTCGCGCCGGCCTGGAGGTGCAGCGACGCCTGGTCCCGGTCGGTGAACCGTCCGGTGGACTCGAGGACGAAGTCCACGCCGAGATCGCCCCACGGAAGCTTCGCAGGATCCTTCTCGCTCAGGACCTTCATCTCGTCGCCATCCACGACGATGGCGCCCTCCTTCGCCTCCACCTGCCCGTCGAAGCGGCCGTGCACCGAGTCGTACCGGAGCAGGTGTGCGAGGGTTCTCGTGTCGGTGAGATCGTTCACCGCGACGAAGTCGATGTCGCCGGTGCCCATCTTCTTGGCTGCCCGCACGACGTTCCGGCCGATGCGGCCGAACCCGTTGATGCCCACGCGAATGCCCATGCCAGCTCCCGATCGAGGAAAGTGTCGCTAGTCCAGTCCCACCGTGTTCCGCGCGCGCGCGAACGTGACGGCCTCGACGCGCGCCGCGCCGGCCTGCCGCAGCGCGCGCCCGGCCGCGAGGAGCGTCGCGCCGGTGGTGAAGACATCGTCCACCAGGACGCACCGGCCACCCACCGCGGCCGTGGCCGCGAACGCGCCGGCGACGTTGGCCGAGCGCTGCTCCGGCGTGAGCGCCGTCTGCGACGGCGTCTCGCGGACCCGCGCCAGCACGTCCCGCACCGGCGCCCCGGTGAGCGCCGAGAGCGCGGCCGCGATGCGCTCGCCCTGATTGTAACCCCTTCGGCGGAGCCGCCGCGACCCGAGCGGAACCGGTATCAACGATAGTGGCCCGGTCAATGGCTCGAGTCGCCGCATGGCGAGCGCGAGCGCCTGCGCGACGCGCCACCACCCGTCGTACTTGAGCAGGTGCACGGCGCGCCGGGACGAATCGTCGAGCCAGACGGCGCTTCGGGCGCGATCGAGGCCTTCCCAGGCGGCACACGCGACGCACGGCTCGCCGCCCGACAGCGGCGCGCCGCACCGATCGCACCATGGCGGAGCGAGGGGCGTCCACCGGGAGCGGCAGACGCCGCAGACGAGCGCGTCGTCGTCGCGGGCGGGAACGGGCTCCCGGCAGAGGAGGCATTCAGCCGGGAGGAGGAGGCGTTCGACGGCGGAGATGAGGCCCGCCGGGTCAGCGAAGCGCGGCATGGATCGCCGCCCGCATCACGTCCACCGGAGGCGCGAGATCGGGATACCAGCGGCGGAACGCGGCGACGCCCTGGTGGAGGAGGAGCTCGCGCCCGTCGGCCGCCGCGAGCCCTCGCCGCGCGGAGGCGACGACCCAGGGGGTGCCGCCGCGCGCATAGACGAGATCGAGCGCGGCATGAGCCTGCGGAGCGGCATCGTCGGGGATCGGGGGCGGGTCGCCGCGCCGGAGGCCGAGCGGCGTCGCGTTGATGAGGACATCGCAGGTGTCGGGCGGGACGAGCGCGACGCCGCGCTGCTCCGCCCACGCACCGAACTCGGCGGCGCGTTCCGGATCCCGCGACCGGATGGCGATCCCCGCCCCGGCACGGCGGGCCGCGATCACGACCGCGCGCGCGCCTCCGCCGGTGCCCGCGACGAGCCACCGGCCCCCGGTGACGCCGATGGCGCGCAGCGCCTCCGTCACGCCCTCGACGTCGGTATTGTCGCCGCGAACGCGCTCGGCGTGGCGCCAGAAGGTGTTGCACGCCCCGACCTCGCGGGCGAGCTCGCTCGCGTCCTGCACGAGCCGCGCGGCGAGCTCCTTGTGGGGCACCGTGACGTTGCCGCCGCCGCCCGAGCGGGCGAGCCCGCCGAGGAGCCCGGGGAGGTCGCGCGAGCTGCAGCGCACCGGCACGTAGACGGCGGAGAGCCCGAGCGCGCGGAAGGCCGCGTTGTACATGGCCGGCGACAGCGAGTGCTGGACCGGATCTCCGAGGATCGCGAAGACCCGGACCCGTTCGCCCGCCATCAGCGGCCGGCGGTCATTCGCGTCACCGCTCCTTCGATGAGCTCGGCGAGCTGATGGTAGGTGACGCGGTACGCGTCGAGATCGGAGCCGTACGGATCGCTCACGTCGCCGTCGCGCTGCCCGGCGCCCGCGTATTCCACCAGCGTGTGCACGCGGTCTCCCCCGCCGAGGGCCTCGATGCGGCTCCGGTGCTGGGCGGACATCGCCAGGATGACGTCGGCCGTGCGCACCAGGTCGCGCGAGAGCAGGCGCGCGCGGTGGCCCGAGAGATCGAGCCCGTTCTCGAGCCCCACCAGGTACGCGCCCTCCGACGCGGGCGCGCCATCCCAGGCGCCCGTGCCGGCGGACCCGACCGTCACCCCCTCGACGCCCCGCTCCTCGAGCGCGCGCCGGAGGAGCGCCTCGGCCATCGGGCTCCGGCAGGTGTTGCCGGTACAGACGAAGAGCACGTTCATGCGGTCCTTCCCGTCACGGCGCCAGGCGGCCGGCGAAGCGGCGGAGCTCGGCCCGGGGAATGGCGCCTTCACGCACCATGAGCGGCACCGCGGTGGTGCAGTCGACGATCGTGGACGGCGGCACGTTGCCGAGCACCCCGCCGTCGAGCACGAGCAGCTCGCCGCGCTCGACGGCCGCCGAAAAGAGCGACACGAGGCCATCCACCCCCGGCGCCGGCGGCGACCCGGGACGGTTGGCCGACGTGGACGTGACCGGGATCCCGATGGCGCCTATCAGCCGCGCCATGCCCCGGTGCGAGGTGTGCCGCACGGCGATGCCTCCCTCGGCGCCGCGCAGCTGATCCGGGAGCTTCCCCTCTCCCCCCGGCAGCACGAGCGTGAGCGGCCCAGGCCAGAACCCGTCCGACAGCGTGCGCGCCGACGCGTTGAAGACGAGGCCCCACTCCTCGGCCATGAGCCGGCCGGACACGAGCAGCAGGAACGGCTTCCGGGGCGGCCGCCCCTTGAGCGCCGCCAGGGCCGCGAGCGCGTCGATCCGGGGCGCACAGCCGACACCATACACGGTCTCCGTGGGATAGCCGATCAGGCGGCCGTCGGACAGGTGCCGCGCGACGAGCCCGCACGCGGCGTCGACCTCGGGCTCCGTCCTGAACGGAAGGATCATCGGCCCTGCGCGGCCGCCCACGCCTCCGCCAGCGCGAGATCGTCGGTCGTCGTGACCTTGAAATTCACGGGAGAATCGGCGACGACCCGTACCGGCTCACCGAGCCGCTCCACGAGGATCGCATCGTCCGTGGCGTCCGCGCCCGCGCCGGCGGCCTCGTGCGCGCGCACCAGCAGGTCCCGCGGGAACCCCTGGGGCGTCTGCGCCCGCCAGAGACCCTCGCGCGGCACCGTGCGGCGCACGATCCCGTCGCGCCCGGCCTCCTTGAGCGTGTCGCTCACCGGCACGGCCGCGACGGCGGCGGAGCCCTCGCGCGCGGCGGCGATCACCGCGTCGATCGTGGCGCGCTCGACGAATGGCCGCGCGGCATCGTGGACGAGCACCACGCGGCAGCGCGCGTCGAGCGCCGCGAGCGCCTTCCGCACCGACGAATGCCGCTCCACCCCCCCGGCGA
Source organism: Gemmatimonadales bacterium (assembly GCA_036377655.1). GTDB lineage: Bacteria > Gemmatimonadota > Gemmatimonadetes > Gemmatimonadales > GWC2-71-9 > CAMLLJ01. The sequence continues at coordinate 21,685 of DASUXZ010000111.1, read as the reverse complement.
CGAACGCGAGCGACTCGCCGGCGAGCGCGCCAAGCCATTCCGGCGGCGCGGCGGCATGCGTGGCCGGCAGCGCCACGACCACGTGCTTCACCTCCGGATGCGCCACGAACGGCCGGAGCGCGCGGAGCAGCATCGGCACCCCCGCGATCTCGCGATACTGCTTGAGCACGCCGCCGCCGATCCGCCTGCCGACCCCCGCCGCGACGACGAGGACGCCGACGTCACGCGGCAAGGGCGCGCACCAGCTGGCCGATGTGCTCGAGCGGAACGAGCTCCACGCCCGGCACCTTGATGGCGTTCCGCGCCGAGCCGAACACGCGCCGGAATCCGAGCCGGGAGGCTTCCGCGACGCGCCGCTCGACGGCCGCGCTCGGCCGGATCTCCCCGCCGAGGCCGACCTCGCCCACGAAGATCACGTCGGCCGGCGCCGGCCGGTTGTAGAGGCTCGACACGAGCGCCGCGGCGACCGCGAGATCGGCGCCCGGCTCGGCGAGCCGCACGCCGGCGGTGGCCTGCACGAAGACATCGAGGTCGGCGAACGACGTCTCCGCGCGGCGCTCGAGCACCGCCAGGAGCACCGCGAGCCGCCGTGGATCGAGCCCCGTGGCGACGCGCTGCGGCGTGGCGTATCCCGACCGCGCGGCGAGCGCCTGCACCTCGACCAGCACCGGGCGCGTCCCTTCCATGAGCGCCGTGACGGCACTCCCGCTGATGCCGTCGGCCCGCGCGGCGAGGAAGACCGCCGAAGGATTCGGCACGGCGACGAGGCCGGCCCCGGTCATCGTGAAGACGCCGAGCTCGTCCACGGAGCCGAACCGGTTCTTGGTGGCGCGGAGCATCCGGTAGTCGAGGGTCGATTCTCCCTCGAAGTAGAGCACCGTGTCCACGATGTGCTCGAGCGTCTTCGGGCCGGCGATGCCGCCTCCCTTGGTCACATGGCCGACCACCACCACCGCCGTGCCGCTCTCCTTCGCGAAGCGCATGAGCTGGCCGGAGCATTCGCGCACCTGGCCGACGTTGCCGGGCGCGCTCTCGAGCATCTCGGTGTAGACCGTCTGGATCGAGTCGATGACGACGACGTCCGCGCGCACGGCTGCCGCGGCTGCGACGATGCGCTCGAGGCTCGTTTCCCCGAGCACATGGACGGCGCCCGCATCCTCCGCGAGCCGGTCGGCGCGGAGGCGGAGCTGGTCCGGACTTTCCTCGCCGCTCGCGTAGAGGACCGTGCGCCCGGCGCCTTCGAGGCGCGCAGCGGCCTGCAGCAGGAGCGTGGACTTGCCGATGCCTGGCTCGCCGCCGATGAGGGTCATCGAGCCGGGCCCCACTCCGCCACCGAGGACGAAGTCGAGCTCGTCGAGACCGGTGCGCCAGCGCTCGAGCGGCGCCTGGGCGATGTCGCGGAGCCGGCTCGGCGGCTCCGCGTCCGCGGCGCGGGCGCGCGCGCCGAGCGACGAGCGCCGCGCGCCCGCCGAGCTGCCGCCCACGGCCACGGGCTCCTCCGCCACGGTGTTCCAGGCACCGCAGCCCTCGCACCGGCCGGCCCACTTCGGGTGGTCGTGGCCGCACTCGGTGCAGCGGTAGACCGATCGCGCCCGTGCCACGCTACTCCTGCTCCTCGCGGGCCGAGAAATTGTCGAACCGCGTGTATTCCCGGCTGAACCGGAGCTGCACGTCCCCGGTGGGCCCGTTCCGGTTCTTCGACAGCATCACCTCGGCGAGGCCGCGCTTCGATTCGTCCTCGCGGTCGTAGTACTCGGGCCGGTGGATGAAGAGGACCAGGTCGGCGTCCTGCTCGATGGCGCCGGAGTCGCGCAGGTCGGAGAGGATCGGCTTCCGCTCGCCGCCCCGCTGCTCCGAGGCGCGCGAGAGCTGCGACAGGGCCACGACCGGGATCTCGAGCTCGCGCGCGAGCGCCTTGAGCGACCGCGAGATGTCCGAGATCTCCTGCACGCGGTTCTCCGAGTACTCCGGGCTCCGCATGAGCTGGAGGTAGTCCACGACGACCATCCGGATGTCGTTCTCCGCCTTGAGCCGGCGCGCCTTCGAGCGCATCTCGAGGAGCGTGAGCGCCGGCGTATCGTCGATCCAGATGGGACAGCTCTGGAGGATGCCGGCGGCGCGCGCGAGCTGGGTGAAGTCGAAGTCCCGGAGGCTGCCCTGCCGCACCCGCTGGCTGTCCACGCGGGCCATGGCGGTGAGCATGCGGTGGACGAGCGATTCCTTCGACATTTCCAGCGAGAAGATGGCGACGCCCTGCCCCTCGAGCGCCGCGTTCGACGCGACGTTGAGGCAGAACGCCGTCTTGCCCATCGAGGGGCGCGCCGCGACGATGACGAGCTCCGACGGCTGGAAGCCCGACGTCATCGCATCCAAATCTGTGAAGCCGCTCGGGACGCCGGTAATCGCCTTGCCGCTCTTCTGGAGCGTTTCGATGCGCTCCATCGTCGGCCAGAGCATCTCCTTGATGCGCGTGAAGCCCTCGTCGCCGCGCTGCTGGGAGATCTGGAAGATCCGCGACTCGGCGCTGTCGAGGAGCTCCCCCGCCGTCGCCTTGCCGTCGTACGCCTCGGTGACGATCGCCGTGGCCCCCTCGATGAGCCGGCGGAGGATCGCCTTGTCCTTGACGATGCGCGCGTGGAACTCGAGGTTCGCGGCCGTCGGCACGGCGTCCACGAGCTCGGCGAGGTACTCGAGGCCGCCCGCGGCGTCGAGCTCGCCGCGCCGCATGAGCTCGTCGCGGAGCGTGATGTGGTCGATGACCGTGCGCCGCTCGGTGAGCGCCGCCATGGCGCGGTAGAGCCGGCGGTGGGCCTCCCGGTAGAACATGCTGTCGTCGAGCAGCTCGGAGGCCCGCAGCGCGGCATCCTGGTCGAGCAGCATGGCCCCGAGGACCGCCTGCTCGGCCTCGGCGCTCCACGGCGCCGTGCGGCCGACGTAGGCGTCAGCGCTCGAGTAGCTGTCTGGCGATACGGACGTCATCCCAGGTGGGCTTCTTCCAGTCAGGGTTGCGGAGCAGCGCGGCCGGATGGTAGGTCGCGACGAGCGGAATCCCGTCGTACGAGTGGACCCGCCCGCGGAGCTTGCCGAGGCTCTGCTTCACGCCGAGGAGGGCTTCCGCGGCAGTGCCGCCGAGCGTCAGGATCACCGCCGGCCGGATGATCGCGAGCTGCCGGTGCAGGTACGGGATGCAGGCGGCGATCTCGTCGGGCAGCGGCTTCCGGTTCTGCGGCGGACGGCACTTCACGACATTGCAGATGAACACGTCGTCGCGCGCGAGGTCCACCGCGCCGAGGATGTCCTCGAGGAGACGGCCTGCGGCGCCCACGAACGGCCGGCCGGTCTCGTCCTCGGTCGCCCCCGGGCCTTCGCCCACGAGGACGAGGCGGGCCTTCGGGTTCCCCTCGCCGGGGACGGCGTTGGTGCGCGCGCGGCAGAGTCCGCAACAATACGTCGAGCGGATGCGTTTGGCGACCTTCTCGAGCGTGTCGAGACCGGCCAGCGGATCGCCGACGAGCGGGACGTCGGGGGCGCGCACCGCAAGGCCCGCTTCGGGGATCGTCGGCGCGCCCTTTCTCCACTTCCCGCCGGCTGCCGCCGGTGCCCGCCCCTTGGTTCCCACATCCCCCTCCTCCGCCGGCGACTCGATTCGCGGCGACGGCTCCATGAGCGGCGCCGGCTCGGCCACACGGCCGGCATCGGCGGCGGCGGGCGCCGGGAGGACGACCTCCCAGCCACCGAGCTCCGCCTGCTGCCTCAGGTAGCGTTCGCGCTCACCCGCCAAGGCGTGCTTCCACGGCGTCGAGGATCGCTTCCGCGACGGCGCGCTTCGATTGCAGCGGAAGCGCCTCGAGCGCGCCGTCGCGGCCCAGGAGCGTGACGCGATTCGTCTCCACCTCGAAGCCGGCGCCCTGCTCGAGCGCGTCGTTCACCACGATCAGGTCGAGTCCCTTGCGCTCGAGCTTGGCGCGTCCGCGCTCGACGGCATCCCCTGTCTCGAGCGCGAACCCGACGACGACGCTCCCCGCCTTCCGCACGTCGCGCGTGGCCTGGAGGATGTCGGCGGTGGGTTCGAGCTCGATCGCGGGCGCCCCGCCCTCGCGCGGGATCTTTGTCCGGGCCACGGTGGCCGGCCGGTAGTCCGCCGGCGCGGCGGCCATCACGAGGACGTCGGCCGAAGGAAGCGCCGCCCGCACCGCGCGCTCGAGATCGGCGGTGGACTCGATCCGCCGCACCTCGACCCCCGCCGGCGGCACGAGGGACGTCGGCCCCGAGATCAATACTACATCGGCGCCTCGCTCCGAGGCGGCCTCCGCGATGGCGAAGCCCATGCGGCCGCTCGACCGGTTCGTGAGCACGCGCACCGGGTCGATCGATTCGCGCGTCGGGCCCGCCGTGACCACGACCCGGCGCCCCCGGAGCGAGGTCCCGCCGGCCACGATCGCGCGTGCCCGCGCCAGGATCGCTTCCGGCTCGACCATCCGCCCCGGGCGGTCGGACGGCCCTTCCGCGAGCGCACCGACGTCCGGCCCGACCACGTGAAAGCCGCGGGCCTCGAGTGCGGTGAGGTTCGCCTGCGTCGGCGGCGCCGCGAACATCTCGTCGTTCATGGCGGGCGCGAGGAGGACGGGCGCGGTGGCGGCGAGGAGCATCGCGGGGAGGAAATCGTCGGCGATCCCCTGCGCGACGCGCGCGATCAGGTTCGCCGTGGCCGGGGCGACGATGACGAGATCCGCCCGCTGGCCGAGCCGGACGTGCGCGAGCGCCCCGTCCCGGCTCCAGAGGGAGCTGAGGACGGGGCGCCCGGTGAGTGCCTCGAACGTGAGCGGCCGCACGAATTCGGTCGCGGCGGCGGTCATGACGGTATCGACGAGCGCGCCGCCCTCGACGAGCCGGCGCGCCAGGATGCAGCTCTTATAGCACGCGATCCCGCCGGAGACGCCGAGAACGACGCGCCGGCCCTCCCAGGCGCTCACGCCTCGGAGCGGCGGCGGCGGACCAGCTTGTAGTTGAGATCGCCGCCGACGAGCGATTCGAGCGCGCGGGTGGTGAGCTTCTCCTCGCCCTGCACGGCCGCCCGGAGCGCGTCCTTCGGGAACTCGTTCAGGTACCGCGCAAAGCGGGCGGCGACGAGCACGCCCAGGTACTTGTTGCCGGCCTGGTGGGCCACTTCCTTCGGGGTGACGATACGCATGCCTGCACTCCTCCGTCGTTGAATCGGTCAGCCGCCCGGGATCCGCGCGGCCTCTGCCCTGACCTCCTGGCGGAGCCGCTCGATGCCCCCCACGAGCCGGCGCTGGCGGGCGACCTTGCGCCCCTCCGCCTCGACGATCGCCGCCACCGCGGAGACCGCCGCGATGAGGTCGTCGTTGATGATCACGTAATCGTACTCGCTCACGGCCGCGAGCTCGTCGGCCGCGAGCTCCACCCGCTCGCGTCGCTTGGCCGGGGTCTCGGTGGCGCGGCGTCCGAGCCGCTCGACGAGCACCGCCGCGGACGGCGGGAGCACGAACACGTGCACCGAGTCGGGGGCCGTGCTCCGGACCTGGCGGGCGCCGTTCACCTCGATGTCGAGGATCGCCACGCGTCCTTCCGCGAAGAGGCGGTCCACCTCGCTCCGGAGCGTGCCGTACCACTCGCCGTTGTACGTGGCCCACTCGAGGAACTCGCCTGCCTCGACGCGGCGGCGGAATTCGTCCCGCGAGAGGAAGTGGTAGTCCACGCCGTCCCGCTCGCCCGCGCGCTGTGGCCGCGTCGTGGCTGAGACCGAATAGCCGAGGTCGTCGCGCCCCTGGAGCAGCTGCCGCGCGATCGTGGTCTTGCCGCCCCCGGAGGGGGAGGAGAGCACGAGGAGGAAGGGCTTCACTGGAGGTTCTCCAGCTGCTCGCGGAACTTCTCGAGCTCCCCCTTCATGGCGATCACGTGCTGGGTGATCGCAGCGTCGCCCGCCTTGGCGCCCATCGTGTTCACCTCGCGCCCGAGCTCCTGCGCGAGGAAACCGAGCTGCTTGCCGGGCGCGTCGGAGGCGAGCGCGGCATCCGCGGCGGCGAGGTGTGCCCCGAAGCGCACGAGCTCCTCGGTGATGTCGAGCTTGTCGGCGAGGATCGCGATCTCCTGCGCGATGCGGCCCTCGTCCGCCGGCCGCCCGTCGAGGAGCTCGGCCACCGCGCCGCGGAGCCGGTCGCGCTCGCGCGTCACGCGCTCCGGCGCGCGCTCGGCGATCGCCTGTGCGCCGGCCGCGAGCAGCGAGAGCCGGTGGCGAAGCTCCGCGGCGAGCGCCTCGCCTTCCCGGGCGCGCATGGCGCGGCACTCGGCCGCGGCCGCCGCCACGATCGGCTCGAGCGCCGGCCATTCGACGGCGGCATCCTCGGTCCGCTCCCAGCGGAGCACGTCGGGCTGCCGCGCCACGAGGTCGAGACTCACGTCACCCTCGAGCTCCGCCGCCGCCCGGAGCTCGCGGAGGCGCGCGGCGACCGCCTGTGCCCGGGGAACGTCCACGGTGAGCGACACCTCCCGCTCGGCGGTCTCGACCCACCGCACCGAGACCGAAACGTGCCCGCGCTCGAGCTCCCGGCGCAGGCGCTCGCGGATCTCCCCTTCCAGCGGGGCGAGATCGGCCGGAAGCTTCGGCGCAAAATTGAAGAAGCGGTGGTTGACGGTCCGGACCTCGACCCGGAGCCGCCCGGGCCCCACGTCCCCCTCCGCCGCGCCGAAGCCGGTCATGCTCTGCGGCAAGGCAACTCCCGAATCAGGAAAGCTGGGAAAGTTAATCGGGACCGGAGCTTCGGGGTAGGCGCGTAACCCTAGTTCACGAACCCCCAGCGGATCCCGAACAGGCCGGAATACCGGGGAATGCGGAACCCCGGAACGTAGCCCCCCGCCTCGTTTCCGATGTTCCGGCTTTCCCAGAAGAGCGAGAAGCTGTCGATCTGGAGCCGCACGAGGCTCCGGAGGAAGGTGGCGCTCGGAAGGACGATCGCTGCGCCGCCCGCGTCCCTGCCGATGACGCCGCTCTGCCATCCTTCGACGCCGAGCTCGAGCTTCAGGTCGAAGGATCCGCTCCGGAAGGTGCGGAGGAACTTGGAGCGGAGCGTGCCCGTGAGGTGATAATGCCTCGGGGGGAGGCCGTCGGGGACGGCTCCCTGCGGATGGCTGAACGAGCCCTGGACCGAGATCCAGTCGAGCGGTGCGAGCCGGCCCGACAGCGTCACCCACTCGGTGCGGGGGAGCGGCGAGAGCGAGGCGACGTCGGGAAAGGCGCGGAAGGCCACCGGCGCGAACGCCGCCGTGCGCGCATAGGTCGCCTCGAGATCCACCCAGCTCCGGGACCAGCCCACCGACCCCTCGACCTCGTTCAGGTCCTGCGGCTGGTCCGCCTCGAGCGCAGGAACCGGAACCGCCTCCCCCGCCCGGAGCGCTCCCGCCGCCACGAACCCTCCCGGGAGCGAGATGCCGCCGCGCACCCCCGCCCAGCGCGAGGACCGGTCCCCGTCGTGGGTCCGGTACACCCCTTCGGCCGCGAGCGTGAGGAGCGGCACGGGCGACAGGGACGCAGTCGCGCTGAGATCGATCGGCGTCCATCGCGTGCTGTACCGCGCGGATGCGCGCGCGGCCCAGAGGGCACCGCGGATCGAAGCGGCAGCCCCCACCTGGCCGATCCGGTGCAGCACGCCGGCGCTGTCGAAGCCGGTGCGCGCATAGGCGAGATCGAGTCTCGGCCCGAGCCCTTCCGCGGAGCCGCCCAGGAACACGCGAGCCTGGAAATCGGCCCGCCCCCCCTCGAACCGCGCCCCTGTCGGGCCGCCGTCGCTGAACGCGTCGCGATCCGCGGTGGCGCCGATGTACTGGACCTGCGCACCGAACGAGCCCGTCGGCACGTAGCTCAACTGGCCCCAGAACTGGGTGTTCTTGTACTCGCCGAGCGATCCGACGGGCACGGGGACCTTGAGGTAGTCGGCGCCGGCCGCGAAGCCGAAGCCCGAGACGAACCGGCGCTCGATGGACGCCTGGTACGTCGCTTCCTTCTTCGGACCCGCGCCGAGCACGATGTGCGACGCCGCCGCCAGCCGGTCGTGCCGCCGGGTGAAGAGCTGCACGCGAACGAGGCCCGGCCAGCGCTCCACCTCGATCCGCTCGAGCAGGGCGAGCGGAATGAGCGAGGCATCGACCGCGAGGCTGTCCGGCCCCACCGGAAGCCAGGGCATGCCGTCGAGCAGGTACTCGACCGACGCGACGCCGCGGCCGCGGAAGTTCGGCATCTCCGGCCGTCCGACGCCGCCGCCGCGCCAGAGATAGACGCCGGGCACCCGGGCGAGCACGTCCCCGACCGTGAGCGCACCCGACGCGTCGATCGAATCGCGGGGGAAGATCGCACGGCTGAGCGGCGGCTGCGGCCCGGCGGCGGCCATCCGCGGCATCGTCGGCACGACGACGCTCGCGTCCGCCTGCAGCCGGGCGAACGCCTCGGCCGAGTCGGCGACGAGCAGCGTATCGGGAACTGGCCGGGGGAAGGTGTCGGTGACCTGAGCGCCGAGCCCGGCGGGAAGGAATGCGAGCGCGACGAGCGCCGCGGCGAGGCTAGCCCGCACGCCCCAGCACGAACTCGCTGAAGAGGCGGACCGCCATGCCCGTCGGCCCCTTCACGCGCGTGGGATCGTCGCGGTCGCTGTAGGCGGTTCCCGCGATGTCGAGGTGGGCCCAGGGAAAGCCGTCCACGAACTCGCGGAGGAACCACGCGGCGCTGATGCTCCCCGCCGGGCGCCCCCCGCTGTTCTTCATGTCGGCGATGTCCGACTTGATGAGGTCACGGTATTCGTCCCAGAGGGGGAGCGGCCAGATGCGCTCGCCGGCGCGCTCCCCTGCGGCGCGGAGCTCCTCGATGAGCGCATCGTCCGATCCCATCACGCCGGTGGCCGCATGGCCGAGGGCGATGACGATCGCGCCGGTGAGCGTGGCCGCGTCCACCACGCACGCCGGCTCGTAGCGACGCGCGTACGAGAGTGCGTCCGCCAGGAGGAGCCGCCCTTCGGCATCGGTGTTGACGACTTCGATCGTCTTGCCGAGATGGCTCCGCACCACGTCCCCCGGGCGGTACGCCGAGCCGGAAACCATGTTCTCCGCGCTCGGGATGAGCCCGACGACTCGCACCTTCGGCCTGAGGCGCCCGAGCATCTCGAACGTGCCGAGGACCGCGGCCGCGCCCGACATGTCGAACTTCATGTCCTCCATCGACTGCGCGGGCTTGATCGAGATGCCGCCGCTGTCGAACGTGACGCCCTTCCCGATGAGCACGACCGGCGGGCCTTCGGCGCCCGCGTATTCCAGCGCAATGAACCGCGGCTCCTCCGCGCTTCCCTGCGCCACGGCGAGGAGGGCCGTGAGCTTCTCCTCGACGATCGCCTTGCGGTCGAGCACCTTGACGGAGAAGCCGTGGCGGGAGGCGAGCGCTTCGGCTTCGCGGCCGAGGAACGCAGGGGTGCATTCGTTGCCGGGAAGGACCTGGATCCCGCGGGACATGGCCTGTCCGGCCGCCACTGCCGCGCCGATTCGATGGCCTTCCGCCGCCGCCGCACCGCCGCCGAGAATCACCACGCGCGTGAGCCGCTGCCGCCGGTCCTCCGGCGGCCGCTTGAGCTCGAGGTACTGCCACGCGCCGAACGGCAGCCCTTCGGCGGCTGCGCGCGCCACGGCCCCCGCGTCGAGCCCGGCGCGCGCCTCGGGGGCAACCCAGAACCCCGCGTCGGCGACGCCGAGCGAGCGCGCCCGCTTCGCGAGCACGGCGGCGACGCGGCGCACGGCGCCGGCGGCATCGGTCCCGGGCTTTCCGATGCCGGCGAGCAGGATCCTCCCGATCGGGCCCTCGGGATAGACCGCCACGACTTCGTCGCGCTTCCCGGTGAAGTCGCCGGTCGCGTACACCCGCGAGATCGCGCCCCCCGTCCGCCCGTCGAGCTCCGCCAGCGACGACGGGAGCGCCCCCTGCGGCACCGCCACGAGCAGGAGCGGTCCGGCGAACGCTGCGGGGGCCTCGTCAACGACGGCGGTGTCGAGCGACATCGGAATCCCGGGGAGAGAGAGCAACGGTCGAGCGCAGGATCGGCAAAGCTAACCGATGCGGGAAACGGGCGGCAACTCGCCCACGCCCCTCAGCGGCGGACGACGCGCCACTCGCCCGTGGCACCGTCGCGGCTACCGCCGCCGCTCGTCACGTAGGTGCCCTCGATCCGGTCCCCGGTCAGCCGGCCGACGAACCGGGTGAAGAGGTTGCAATCGCAGTCGGGCTCGTGGTACGGCTCGAGCTCGCCGCTCACCTGCCCGCCCGCCACCCGCACGAACCGGATCGTGAGCACCTGTGACGCCGGGATCGTGACGTCGGCGTCCCGCCCTTCGTGTGCCCGGTGGAGCGGCCGGCTCGAGCCGCGCGGGACCATCACGACGTCGCCTGCGGCCGCCTGGCTGTCGGCCTTGACCTCGAAGATGATGCTGCCGTTCCGGCCGGTCCCGGTGCTCCAGTATTCGCCTTCCCACCGCCCGTCGAGCGCCGACAGGTCCGCGTCGGTGCCGACCACCGGAACCGGCGGGGGCGGCGATCCGGCACAGGCCATCACGAGTACGAGACCAGCGGGCAGCGCGCGCATGGACCGCTCCTGTTGGGGATGCCGGGAAAGCTACTCGCCGACAGGCCGGGGTGCCTCAGGGGCGCCCCGCCCCGGGGCGCGGAGGGCACGCAGCCGCCTGATCGCGATGATCCCGAGCGCGGGGCCGATGGCGAGCACGGGAAAGGCGAATCGCCATCCCGCGGCGGCGACGATCGGCGGCACGAGCTGGATCGTGGCCATGGTGAGGAGGAATCCGAGCGAGGTCTGCAGCGTGAGCGCCGTGCCGACCGCGTGCTGCGGCGCCGTCTCCGTGACGAGCGCGCTGAACTGGGCGCTGTCGGCGATCACGGCAATCCCCCAGACGGCGAGCAGCGGAACCAGGAGCCAGAACGTCCGCCCGAAGGCAACACTCGTGAGGAGCGCGCACGCGCCGCTCGTCGCGAGGGCCGCGATCACGAGCCGCTCCCGGCCGACCCGGTCCGCGATCCGGCCGCCCCAGACACAGCCGATCGCACCGACCGCGATCGTTGCGAACGCGAGCAGGCTCACCGTCCGGGCACCCGGCGCCGCGAGCCCGCGCGCCGAGGCCTCCGCCGCGCTCGCCGCCAGGAAGGCGGGGATCCACGCCCACATCGCGGAGAGCTCCCACATGTGTCCGAGGTATCCCGCCGTGGCGAGCCGGACGCGGGGCTCCCGGACGACCGCCGCGACCAGGTCCGGCGCGAACGGCCGCCGCGGGAACCCGAATGGCCCGTCGCGATATCCCGCGAGGACGAGCAGCGCCGCCGCGAGCGCTGCGCACGACGTCGTCACGACGACGGGCACCACGCGGGCCCCGCCGGCCGCTTCGACGAGATAGGGACATGCCTTGCCGATCGTGAGCGCGCCGACCACGCTCCCGGTCGCGAGGCCGCGCCCGCTCCGGAACCACGTCGCCGCCATCTTGAGCGCGGGAGGATAGACACCGGCGAGGCAGAAGCCGGTCGCGAACCTGAGCGCGAGTGCCGCGGGGTATGCGCCGGCGAGGAGCAGCAGCCCGTTGCAGAGGGCGCCGGCGACGGCGGAGGAGGCGAAGAGCACGCGGGACGGGGCGAGGTCGGCCAGGTTGAGGAGCGCGAGGAACAGCGTTCCCGCCACGAACCCGAGCTGGACGCTCGATGCGAGCCACCCCGCCTGCGCCGTGGTCAGCTCCCAGCGCTCGACGAGCTTGGGAGCGACTGCCGTCGCGGCGAACCACATCGACATCCCGAGCAGTTCCGCGACGGCGAGGAGCGCGAGCATCCGCCAGCGGCGGGGATCCGCGTCGGCCGGAACCGGCGCAGCCCCGGGGGTCACTGCACGAGTGCCGCGGCCCGTTCCCATTCCGCGATCGCGGCGTCGAGCCGCGCGCGCGCCTCGTCGAGCTCGCGGCCGAGCTGCACCGCCTCCCCGGCGCCGCCTTCCCGCTGGTACAGGCCGGGATCCTCGAGCCGGCGCGTGATCGCGGCGACCGCTTCCTCGGACGCGGTCACGGCGGCTTCGGCCTGCTCGAGCGCCCGCGCCGCGCCGCGCGCGGGATCTGCAGCGCGCCCGGTCCGCTCGCGGGCGCGCACCTGCCTGCGCTCCCGCACGCGCCGGAGCGCCTCCTCTTCCTCGGCGGCCACGCGGGCGGCGTGCTGCCGCTCCGCGCTGGCCGCCTCCCACTCGCCGAAGGTGCCGGGATAGTCGGTGATCCGCCCGTCGTGGAGAACCCACACCCGGGTGACGAGCGCCCGGAGCAGCGCCCGGTCGTGGCTCACGAGGAGCACCGTCCCGTCGAACTCCTCGAGCGCATCCTCGAGCGCTTCGATCGACTCGACGTCGAGGTGATTCGTCGGCTCGTCGAAGACGAGGAGGTTGGCGCCTTCGAGCATCATGAGGGCGAGCGCGATCCGCGCTCGCTCGCCGCCTGACAGCGAGCCGGCGCTCCGCAGCACCGCATCCCCGGAGAATCCGAACCGGCCGAGGTGCCCCTGCACCGGCCCCCGTCCCCATGCAGGCCTCCGGTCGGCGATGATGTCGAACAGGGAATCCCCGGTCGGGACCTGCGCGAGGTCCTGGCGATAGTGGGAGGTGCGCACGGAGTCGGGGATGCGCACGCTGCCACGTGCGGGCTCGCGCTCGCCCACGAGCGTCCTGAGGAGGGTGGATTTCCCGGCGCCGTTCGGTCCGACCAGGCCCACCACGTCACCACGCTGGACCCTGGCGCCGAACCGATCGAGCAGCACCCGCCCCGCCACCTCGATCCGTACGTCCTCGGCCACGATCACCTGGTCCCCGCCCCGCTCGGCGGGCTCGAAGCGGACCGCCATCGCGCCGGCCTCCCCGGGCGGCGGGCTGAGCCGGGCCACGCGGGAGAGCCGACGGCGGCGCCCCTTGGCCTGCGCGCTGTTGCCGCCGGCGATGTTGCGGCGGATGTAGTCCTCCTCCGACTCGATCGCCTTCCGCTGCCGGTCGAAGGCCCGCTGCTGCGAGAGCCGCCGCTCCGCCCGCTGCGCGACGAATGCCGAATACGACGCGGCATAGGGCACGGCGGTGCCCCCTTCGACGTGCAGGATGTGATCGGCCACCCGCTCGAGAAAATCACGGTCGTGGCTGATGACGAGCACCGTGGAATCCACCGACGTGAGGTATCCCTCGAGCCACTCCGTCGTTTCGAGGTCGAGGTGATTCGTCGGCTCGTCGAGCAGCAGCATGTCCGCGGGAGCGATGAGCTGGCGCACGAGGCCCACGCGCCCCCGCTCGCCGCCGCTCAGCGTCTCGAGCCGCTGCTCCCGCGCCCGGTCGGGATCGAAGCCGAGGCCGTGCAGGACCGCGTCGATCCGGGGCGCGAGGGTATATCCGCCCTCGCGCTCGAACCGCTCGAGGTCGCGCGCGTACCGCTCGAGCATCGCCTCGGTCGTCGCATCGCCCGCCCGTCCGAGCGCATCGGCCTGCTCCGCGAGCGACCGCTCGAGCGCGAAGAGCTCCGCGAACGGCCCCGCGGCCGCCTCCCACACCGTGGTGGCCGCGCCGAAGTCGCGGTGCTGCTCCATGACCGACACGCGGAGCCCGGGTGAGCGGGAGACGACGCCGCGCGTCGGCGCGAGCTCGCGCGTGATGAGCCGGAAGAGCGTCGTCTTTCCGCTGCCGTTGCGCCCGACGACGCCCCACCGGTCCCCGGCCGCGACCGTGAGCGTCACGTCGCGCAGGAGTGGCGTATCGCCGAATTCCACTGCGACCCCGGATATCGAGAGCTGCGTCATCGCCCGACCCACCCCTTCCACTCCGGCTCCGCGGCGCCCACGGTCAGCTTCTGCTGGTACCGCACGAGCGGGGTCCGGAGGAGGAACGGCTCGTCCGCGAGCTTTTCGAGCCAGCGCTCGTCGCTGAGCGACGCGCTCCGGAGGCCGAGGTCCTGGAAGCGCTTCGACTCGCGGTCGACGAGCGCCTGCACGCCGAACTTCTGCGCGAACCGGCGCAGCTCCCCGGGCGACGCGGCGCGCTCGCTGAGGTCGACGAAATGCGCGCGCACGCGGCGCTCCGCGAAGAACCGGAGCGCCTTGCGCGTCTCGGCGTCCTTCCTGTGACCGAAGATCTGGACTTCCATGGCGGGAATCTACGCGGGCATCCCGTGCGGAGTCGCGCGGACGGCGTCGCCGACCGCGAGGCGCCCGGTGCCCTGATGCGCCAGGTTCACCCCGAAGACCACGCCGCCGTCCGCCCGCCGGTAGGTGGCGAGCGTGCGGAGCGGCTCCTTCCCGATGGCGGCCGTGTCCTGGTCGATCGTGGTGAGCACGCACCGGACGCAGCGCTTCGTGGCCACGAGCGGCAGGTCACCGATGACGATCCGGTCCCACGCATCTTCCGCGAACGGCGCCACGCCGTCCACCATGATGTTCGGCCGGAACCGGTCGTGCGGCAGCGGTTCGGCGAGCCGGGCGTTCAGGTCGGCGAGGGACGCCTCGGAAAAGAGCAGGAAGGGATATGCATCGGCAAAGCTCACCCGGCCGAGCGCCTCTTCACGGCGGAGGGCGATCCGCCGCACCGTCCGCTCCGGCATGAAGACGAGCGAGCACGGCTCGCCGAGGAACTCCGAGAGCCAGCGGTCCGCGTCGGGCCCGCACCCCTCGGCCTCGGCGGCGTCGTTCCACACCCGGGCCGTCCGGCCCGGGCCTCCGCCCTGCGGTGCGGCGACCGGGCGCATTCCCGGCGCGGCGAGCCGCACGGTGCCGTCCTCGCCGAGGGATGCGCGAACGAGCGCCATGCGCGGGCGCCAGCGCTGCGTCAGGAAATCCCCTTCGGCGTCGAGGACCATCCACCGGCGATCGAGCCGCGGCCCGAACGCATCCACCTCCCACGAAGCGACATCGAATCCTCCCAGCGACTTCACCGGGTAGATCGAGAGCCGGGTGACGGTGCCGGTCACCGGCCGCCGCCGGCGCCGCCGCCGCCCGGACCGCGACCGTCGCTCCGCCCTTTCCGCGACCGTGGCGGGCGTCCGGGGCCGCGCCGGGGCGGCGCGGCCGGCCGCTCGCGCTCGGCCGCCTGGTGCTGTGCCTTGCGCTCCGCCTTGGCCCGCGCCCGCGCACGCTCCTCCGCCTTCCGCGCGCGGATCGCGGCGATGCGCTCCGCGATCGGGATCTCGAAGCGCTCGGCGGGCTTCCGCGCGTAATCGAAATCGGGAAGCGTAACGCGGAGGAGCTTGTGCCCGATCGCCCGCTCGATGGCGCGGAGGTCCCCCTCCTCGGACGGCGCGACGAACGTGAACGCGTCCCCCGTCGCCTCGGCGCGCGCGGTGCGCCCCACGCGGTGGATGTAGTCCTCGGGCTGGTTCGGCACGTCGAAGTTGACGACGTGGCCCAGGTCTTCGACGTCGATGCCCCGCGCCACGATGTCGGTCGCGACGAGCACCTTGATCCGGCCCGCCTTGAACCCGTCGAGGGCGTCGGTGCGCTGCGCCTGCGAGCGGTTCCCGTGGATCCGCGCGCAGGAGACGCCGTGCGTCGTGAGGAATTCCGCGAGCCGGTTCGAGCGGTGCTTCGTCCGGGTGAACACGATGACATCGTGCAGGATCCCCCGGCGGATGAGCTCGAGGAAGAGCTCGGCCTTGAGCTCCTCCCGCACCGGATACACGGCCTGCGTGATGCCCGACGCGGGCAACGGCTTCCGCTCGAGATCGATGGTCTCGGGCCGATGCAGCAGCTCGCGCGTGAGCTCCACGATCGGGCCGGGCATCGTCGCGGAGAAGAAGAGCGTCTGGCGCTTCCCGGGAAGGTACTTGAGCACACGCCGGATATCGGGCAGGAAGCCCATGTCGAGCATCCGGTCCGCCTCGTCGAGCACGAGCACCTCGAGGCGGTCGAGCCGGGCGTAGGGCTGCCGCAGGTGATCGAGGAGCCGACCCGGGGTGGCGACGATGACGTCGACGCCGCTCCGGAACGCATGCTCCTGCGGCCCCATGCCGACGCCGCCGAACACCGCGGCGCCGGAGAGCGGCGTGTGGACGGCGAGCTGGGCCAGGTGCGCGTCGATCTGGGCCGCGAGCTCGCGCGTCGGGGTGATGACGAGCGCGCGCGTCACCCCTCGCGGCTTGCCGATCAGCCGGTTGAGGATCGGCAGCAGGAAGGCGGCAGTCTTGCCGCTCCCCGTCATCGCGCACGCGAGGACGTCCTTCCCTTCCATGGCGGGAGGGATGGCCTGGGTCTGGATCGGCGTGGGGCGGGTGAAGCCGAGCTCCCGGACCCCGCGAAGGAGATCCGGATGAAGCCCGAAACTGGAAAACGGCATCCTACTCCGTTCCGCGCGGCACAGGGCGCAGGTCGAGGTCCTGGAAGTCGAAGCTGAAGTCCACGGTCGGCGAGGCGGGCGCCATGCGAGCGCGATCCACCCTGCCGTCCGGGTCGAGCGTGAACGTGATGAACGCGTCGGCGCGAAGCTCGCGGTCATGCCAGCGGGCGAGGAAGGTATCGTACTGCCAGTGAATCAGGTCGCCGGCGAGCGACGGCGAGTGCACGAAGCGGATTTCGAGCTTTCCGCCCGCCTCTCCGACCGTCACGTCGCCGTACCACGGGTCCCGGTACGTGCCCGCATAGCGCGCGAGCGGGAGCGAGGGCCCCTGCGTGCTGTCCCGGCGCGCCGCGCTCGTCGAGTCGCTCGCCGCGTTGGCCGCATCCATGCGCGCGACCACCGCCTTCCACGCCGCCCGCCAGTCGTAGCGCACGCCCATGTAATGGTCGAGCACGCGAAGGTAGATCGGCTCCATCGCGTTCGACTCCATGTTCGTGAGCACCGCGACGCCCAGCCGCAGCTCGGGAACGAGCGCCACGCGCGAGATGTATCCCGGGAGGCCGCCCGTGTGCGTCACGAGCTTCCTTCCGCGGTAGTCCCGCACGTTGAAGCCGAGGGCGTAGCCGTTGAAGTTGGGCATGAGCGGCATGAGCTCGGGCGCGGGCCGGCCGATCCCCATCGGCGTGACCATGGCCCAGAGCTGGCGCGTGGTGGACGGCCGGAAGAGCGTGTCGCCCGGGGCGATCCGCCCCGAGTCGAGCTGCACGATCATCCAGCGCGCCATGTCGGCGGCGCTCGAGTTGATGCCGCCGGCGGGATTCGTGTTGTCGCTGTCGAACGGCTTGATGACCTGGACCTTCCCGTCGACCCGCGCGTGCGTGGTGGCGACGTTGCCACCCGCGGCCGCGGCCGAGTGCCGCACGCTGCTGCCCGTCATGCCGACGCGCGCGAGGATCCGGCGCTCGACGAACTCCTCCCATGAGGTCCCGCTCACCGCCTCGATCACCTCGCCGGCGACGAGGTAGAGCACGTTGTCGTACGCGTAGGCGCTGCGGAAGCTCGTGCTGAGCGGAATGAACTGGAGCCGCCGGGCGATCTCCTTCCTGTCGTAGGTGGACGGGGGCCACCAGAGCAGGTCCCCAGCGCCGAGGCCGAGGCCGCTCCGGTGCACGAGGAGGTCGCGGATCGTGAGCTCGGCCGTGACGAACGGATCGGAAAGGCGGAACCAGGGAAGCACCGAGATCACCTTCTGGTCCCAGCCGATCTTCCCTTCCTCGACGAGAAGGCCGAGCGCCGTGGCCGTGAACGCCTTCGTGTTCGACGCGATGCCGAAGAGCGTGGACTCGTTCACCGGGGCCGCGTCGCCCAGCGTCCGCACGCCGTACCCGCGCGCGAGGACCACCTTGCCGTCCTTCACGATCGCGAGCGCGAGGCCCGGAACCTCGTACTCGGCCATGATCGCCCGCACGTACCCATCGAGGTCCGGCGGCGGCCCCGCCGGCGCCCGCTGCGCGCCCGAGGCGGAAGGAACGGCGGACAGTGCCAGGGCCAGGGCGACCGCGCCGGCGCGACTCATGGGCGCTCCATCGTGGAGGTGGGGAGGTCTGCGGGTCGGACCGATCATGCCCGAGGCGAGACTCGAACTCGCATGGGGTTGCCCCCGGCGGATTTTGAGTCCGCTGCGTCTGCCATTTCGCCACTCGGGCGGCGCGGAAAGTTCACCGTTCCGCCGGCACGAAGCAAGCCGGTTCCCGGCCGCTGTTACCTTTCGGCCGGCCATTACCAGACAGGCATTCCGTGATCACCCAGCGCCCGTTTCATCCCTGGCACGACATCCCCACCGGCCAGAACGTTCCCGAGTCGCTTACGGCGGTCATCGAGATCCCCGCCAACGGCCGCAACAAGTACGAGCTCGACAAGGAGCTCGGCGTCTTCCGGCTCGACCGCGTGCTCTACAGCGCGGTCCATTACCCCGGCGATTACGGATTCCTTCCCCGCACGCTCGGCGACGACGGCGACCCGCTCGACGTGCTCGTACTCATGACGGTGCCCGTCTTCCCGGGATGCCTCGTCGAGTGCCGGCCGGTCGGCCTCTTCCACCTGGTCGATCACGGGCAGGCCGACGAAAAGGTGCTCGCGGTTCCCCTCGGCGATCCCTACTCGGACGGCCAGAACGACCTCGCCGACATTCCCGCCCACTACCTGCGCGAGGTGGAGCACTTCTTCCGCGTGTACAAGGACCTCGAGGAGAAGCACACCGAGACCCGGGGCTTCGAGAATGCGGCGGCGGCGCGGAATGCGGTGCTGAGGGCGATGGAGAACTACCGCGGAAAGTTCGGCGGGGCGTAGCTCAGTCGTCGCGCAGGGCCTTCGGAGGGCCGAGGAGCTCGGCCCAGACGAACGCGGACCGGAGCCGCGACGCGGCCGGGCCGGGCTCGCTCGGGTCGGCAGCCGGCGCCGGCGCGCTGCGGATGCGCGCGTCGAACGCGGCATGATCCGCAGCCGTGCGTGGCCGATCGCGGCGCTCGGCCGCTTCCCGCCGCCGGCGCGCCGTCTCCTCCGAAGCCTGATCGAGGCTCACCTCGGCACGCGCGCTCCGCGAAACCTCGAGGTCCTCGACGCTCGCTTCCTCGCGGAAGGAGGATTCCTCGTCCGCTGCGTCCGGAATCCGCCGGATGCGCGTCTCGAGAGCGCGCCGCGGCATGGCGTCGGGCAACGCGACCGGGCGCGCCTGTTCGCCGCGCGCCTGCTGCCCGCGAGCCCGCTCGAGCTCGCGGAGGACGTCGAAGAAATCGAAAGTGGTGCCCTCGCCGGATTCGGGCGGGCGCGGCACCGGCGGACGGCGCGGCTTTTCGCTTCTCCCCTGCCCCTGGGCCGCCTGTCGGAACAGGCTGAAGAAGAGCCAGGCCAGGAAGATGAAGACCGGGAAGCCGAGCCCTTCCATCAGCCGGCCTTGGGGCCCGTGTCGGACTGTCCGGCGATGGCCTGCCGCATCGAGGTATCGGCCTCGACATTCCGGTATTTCTGGTAGTCCATGACGCCGAGGTTCCCGACGCGGAACGCCTCGGCCATGGCGAGCGGAATCTCCGCCTCCGCGGCGATCAGCTTGGCGCGCTGGTTCTGCGCCTCCGCCTTGTACTCCTGCTCCATCGCGACCGCCAGCGCCCGGCGCTCCTCGGCCTTGGCCTGCGCGATGCGCTTGTCGGCTTCCGCCTGGTCGGTCTGGAGCTCGGCGCCGATGTTCTTGCCGACGTCCACGTCGGCGATGTCGATGGAGAGGATCTCGAACGCGGTGCCCGCGTCGAGGCCCTTGGCGAGGACCGACTTGGAGATCATGTCGGGATTCTCGAGGACCCGCTTGTGCGACTCGGCGGACCCGATCGTGCTCACGATGCCCTCCCCGACGCGCGCGAGGATCGTTTCCTCGCCGGCGCCGCCCACGAGCCGGCCGATGTTGGCGCGGACCGTCACCCGGGCCACGGCGAGGAGCTGGATCCCGTCCTTGGCCATCGCCGCCACCTTCGGCGTGGTGATGACCTTCGGATTCACGCTCACCTGCACCGCCTCGAACACGTCGCGGCCGGCGAGGTCGATCGCCGTCGCCTGCTGGAAGTTGAGCGGGATGCCCGCCTTGTCGGCGGAGATGAGCGCGTCGATGACGCGCTTCACGTTGCCGCCCGAGAGGTAGTGCGCCTCCATGTCGTTCACGGCGGGACGGAGCCCCGCCTTGTACGCCTGGATCATCGGGTTGACGATGTGCGACGGGTTCACCTTCCGGAACCGCATGCCGAAGAGCGTCGCGAACGACACCCGGACGCCCGAGGCGAGCGCCGTGACCCAGAGGCCGATCGGGATGAAGCGGAAGAAGATGCTGAGGAAGATCAGCCCGATGACGAAGAAGGCCAGGATGATCCCGAGGTTCAGCGTGTCGTCCACGTCTCTCTCGCTGCTGGAAGGTTACGCGCCGGCGCGCACGATGTGCCGGTAGCCTTCGGAGCGGACCACCACGACCTCGGTGCCCCGCGCGATGAAATCGCCGTCGGAGACGACGTCGAGCCGCTCGCCGCCCACCACCGCCACGCCCGACGGCCTGAGGTCGGTGACCGCGACCCCCTTCGTGCCCACGAGCTCGTTCCGGAGCGGGCCGGAGATGTAGCCCTGGGCGCTGCCGATGTCCTCGCTGTGCAGGAGCCCCTTGAACCGGTTGCTGTGCGGCAGGTGCCTGATCCACGCATAGGCGACCGAGATCGTCGTCATGGCGGCGACTCCGAGGGCGGCGAGCGCCTTCGTGACGTCCCCGGCGGTCGGGGCGGATCCGAGCATCGCGAGCAGCACGGAGGCGCCGAAGAGGCCGACGCCGACGATGCCGGGCACGCCGAAGCCGGGGAGGATGAACACCTCTGCGGCGATGAGCATCGCCCCGAGCAGGAGGAGCAGCACCTCGAGCCAGCCCGCGAGCCCCACCGCGACCGCCGCGCCGAAGAAGAGCGCGAGGGCGAGGAAGCTCACGACGACGCCCAGCCCCGACGCGCCGGCCTTGATCTCCGCGATGATCGCAATGACGGCGAGCGAGATGAGCAGCGCGCCGACGAAGGGGTTCGCGATCAGTTGAAAGAGGGTGTCCACGCCGGGAAATCTACCACCGGAAGGCCGCGCCCGCAGGGGATCCGTCGCGGCGGCGGCCGGGCCGCGGTATCTTGGGCGACGCCATGAAACGCCCCCAGATCATCGCCCATCGAGGCGCCTCCGGCTACGAGTACGAGAACAGCCGCGCCGCCTTCCGTCGCGCCGTCGCGCTCGACGCGGACGGCGTGGAGCTCGACGTGCACGCCACGCGCGACGGCGGAATCGTCGTGCACCACGACGCCGAGATCCCGGGCGCAGGTCCGATCGCCCTCCTCTCCACCGAGGAGGCGCTCGCGGCCCGGCTCCGCAACGGGGAGGCGGTCCCGCTCCTCGAAGAGGTCCTCGCGCTCCTCGACGGCACCGCGATCTGGATCGAGGTGAAGGCGCTGGCGCCGCTCCATGATGCGGCGCTCCTCGCGGCGCTCGGCGGGGGGCCCTCCCCCGAGCGGTATGCGGTGCACAGCTTCGACCATCGGATCGTCCGCCGGCTCGGGCAGCAGGCGCCCTGGCTCCGGCGCGGCGTGCTCCTCACGGCCTATGTCGTCGACCCCGTCGGCGTGCTCGAAGCGGCGGAGGCCGGAACGCTCTGGCAGGCGTGGGAGCAGATCGACGAGGAGCTCGTGGCCCGGGTGCACGGTGCCGGTGCCGAGCTCATCGCCTGGACCGTGAACGAGATC
>DASUXZ010000110.1:0-4755 GCA_036377655.1 Gemmatimonadales bacterium | reverse complement strand
CGCCGCTCTCGATGGTGTTCCGCTGATCGGGCGTGCGGATCCACCACCGCACCGGGCCCGGCTCGCCCGGTGCGGGCGATTCCGAGATGGCGAGCTCCGCCATCCCGCACGCCGGCGACCAGGTGATGCGGTCCTCCGAGTCCACCGTCACCGTGATCTCGAGATCCTGATGACAGGGATTCGGCTCCTGGCCCGCCGCGCATGCGGCGGTCAAGAGACCAAGGGCGATGGCCGCGGCGAGTCGCGTCACTCGGCGATTGCCCGACGCCGCCGCCAGTTTCGCCAGTCGAGTCGAATCTCGCTGACGAGCTGATCGAAGCCGACGAGGATGCCGAGCCATCGCCAGAGATACCCGGCCGGCAGCTGGACCCAGCCGAGAATCTCGGCGAGCGACAGGCCCATGAGCGGGAACATCGCAAGTCCGGACCAGCGCCTCGCACGAAGCGCACGGTCCTTCCCGCCTGCCATCTGAGCGATGGCGAGAAGTGACAATGTGCCGAGCACCAGCTTGAGCCAGAGCTCCATGCCTATGACGTCGCGTGTCACGGCCCCCCAACCAGCGCCCGCACCGCCTCCGTGAGCTCGCCTGGCGCGAAGGGCTTCTGGATGAACGCTGCCCCCTGGGGGAGCATGCCGCGCTCGGCGACCGTCTCGCCGGAATAGCCCGACATGTACAGGACGCGGGTGGCGGGCTGGCGGCTCGCGAGCGCTTCGCCCAGCTCGCGCCCCCGTATCCCCGGCATGACGAGATCGGTGATGAGGACGTCGGGCGTGAACGGATCCTGCTCGAGCCGGGCGAGGGCGATCGCGCCGTTCTCCGCCTCGTGCACGATGCACCCCGCGCCTTCGAGCGCCTTGCGCGCCACCGCGCGCACCGCCGGCTCGTCCTCGACCAGGAGGATGCGCGCGCCCGCGAGGAGCCCGGCCCCCGGCGCGGCGGCCCGGGGCGTTCCGCTCTCCGCCCGGGCGCCCTCGGGGAGCGCCGGGAAGTACACCTTCATCGTGGTGCCGGCGCCGGGCTCGCTGTACGCCCACACGAAGCCCCCGCTCCCCTTCACGATCCCGTAGACGGTCGAGAGCCCGAGGCCGGTGCCCTTCCCGACCGGCTTCGTGGTGTAGAACGGCTCGAAGATCTTCGCGAGGGAGTCGCGGCTCATCCCGATGCCGGAATCGGACACCGTGAGCCGCACGTAGGGGCCCGGCGTGAAGTCGGGCTCGCCGTGCGCCGCCGCGAAGTCCTGCGCCAGCTCGACGTCGTCCACCGCGATGGTGACGCGGCCGCCGTCCGGCATCGCATCGTGCGCGTTCGAGACGAGGTTGATGAGCACCTGCTCGATCTGGCTCCGGTCGGCGAGGACCCGGCGCCGGCCTCCCGGGCGCGGGAGGACGAGCTCGATGTGCGCGCCCAGGGTCCGGGCGAGCGCCCCTTCCATCTCCGCCACCACGACCGAAAGGTCGTGCGGCTCGTGGTGCGAGACGTGGCGGCGGCTGTACGTGAGCAGCTCCTGGCTCACGCGTGCCGCGCGTTCGGCGGCGCGCACCATCTCGGAGAGATCGGCCCGGAGCGGGTGGTCGTGGCCCAGCGACTGGAGGGCGAGCGCGCCGTAGCCGACGACCACGGTCATCTGGTTGTTGACCTCATGGGCCACGCCACCCGCGAGCGTGCCGATCGTCTGCACCCGCTGCGCATGGCGGAGCTGCTCCTCGGTCCGCACGCGCTCGGTGATGTCCATCGCCGTCCCCGCCATCCGGACGGCCGCCGCGGGATCCCCCGAGCATTCGACCTCGCCGGTGATGGCGAGCTGGCGCTCCCCTCCGCCGGGCTGCCTGATCCGCACCGTGGTGCGGAGGAGGCGCCCGCCCGCGGGGTCGCACGCCTGCGCCACGAGTGCGGCAAACTGCTCCCGCTCCTCCGGCACGATCTGCGAGGTCAGCATATCGGCGAGGGAGAGCGGGCCGCCGGGACCGAGGCCGAGCATCGCACGCATCCGGTCGTCCGCCTCGCCCCGGTCCTCGGCCACGTACCAGACGAACGTACCCATCGCCGCCGAGCGGAGCGCGAGCTGGAGCCGCGCCTCGCTGTCGCGGAGTGCCGCCTCGAACTGCTGCCGCTCGGAGAGGTCGTAGAAGTGACAGACCACCCCATGGCGCCCGTCGGGCAGCATCACGCGCTCGATCTTCCAGTCGTACGACTCGACCGTGCCCGTGTCCCGCCGCTGCTCCACGGTGCTCGGCGCGCGATACGGCTCGCCGGTGTCGAGCGTGCGTCGGAAGTGGCCGATGGCCTCGGTGGCGAACGGCTCCGGCCAGATGATCCGGAGCACCTCCGCGAAGTCACGGCCGAGGAGCGGACGGATGCTCTCGAAGACCTTCTGCGCGCCCGCGCTCACCTGGACGAGGCGGAAATCGGCATCCACGGCGTAGACGCCGAACGGCGAGTTCTCGACGAGATATCGGAAAGTGTCGTGAGCCGCGCGGAGCGCGGACTCGGAGTGGGCCTGCTGCTCGCGCATGAGGCGCGCGAGGTCCTTGCGGTCGGTTCGCATCGAAGCTCAAGCTATCGTGGCAATCGAACCCGCGCGAGTGGATCGCGGACCGCGGCGGGTCGCGTCACCGGGCGGTCGCTCCCGGCCCCGCGCGCCCACCCGCCCTGGCCGCCATCGCGCGCAGCGCCCGCAGCACCACCTCGGGCCGGTCCCGATGGATCGCGTGCCCGGCGCCCTCCACCAGGATGTGCTCGACCTTCGGCATCCGCCGCGCCCACCGCTCGTGCTCGTCGATCCAGATCGGCTGCAGCTCGTCCTCCGCCCGGGTGGAGGTCAGCAGGATCACGGGCGACCTGAGCGCCGCATCCGAACGGCGCACTTCCGCCATCGTCGTGTCCCACGCGGCCCACTCCGCGCGATGGCCCTCGCTGCGCGACGCCATTCGCCGCTCCTGCTCCTCGAGCATGACCTTCCAGACGTCGGGATGCTCGCGCGCGGCGCGCTCGTAGAAGCCGTCGGGCGCAGGGTCGATGAGGACGAGGCCCGCGACCGCATCCGGGTAGGCTGCCGCGAACACCCGCATGAACGAGCCGCCGAGCGACCATCCGCCGAGCACGTACGGGGGCTCGATGCCGAGTGACGCGAGCGCCTCGTGCAGCTCCCCGGCGATGACCGACGCGGAGCGGGTGCGCGGACAGCTCTCCGAAAGGCCGTACCCCGGGCGATCGTACGTGACGACCCTCGCGAACCGTGCGACGTCGTCCGTGATCCCGGTCCAGGCGGCATGCGAGGCACCACCGGCCTCCAGGATCATCACCGGCGCGGCCGCGTCGCCGGTCACGAAGAAGGCGATCCGATGGCCGTGGACCGTCGCCCAGAGGGTATCGACGCGGGCTGCCGCGGCCTCCTGCGCGGCCGAGGAGGACGCGCCGGTGAGGAGCGCGGCGCATGCGAGCGCGCAGGATGCAGCGGGCCGGATCCGCATGCCGGCCTACTCCGCGAGGAAGTCCGTGGCGAACTGCGTCACCGCCGGCGAGCCGAGGATCGCGAAGTGCGTCGCATTCGGGATCACCGCGAACCGGCTCGCCGGGCGGGGCGCGTCCCCGAGGCCGGCGGCGCGCTGTCCGCCGCCGAGGAGCTTGTAGAACTCGATCATGTGCTCGAGCAGGATCGAGTCGGCGTCGCCGAAGATCAGCAGCGTCGGCGCCGTGATCGCCGCGACCTCCCTCGACCAGTCGTGCGGGAGGCGGTTCATCTCGCCGGTCTTCCGCATCATGCGCACCCAGTCCACATCGGGATACAGCGTGGCGAGCGGCGAGGCGGCGATCTGGCGGCCGACCACCTCGGCCTCCGCGGGCATCCGCTCGAACGCTTCGCGCACCTCGGGGTAGTTGCCGCCTTCGGAGCGGAACGCGATCGAGATCGCCACGAGCCGCCTGACCTTCGCCGGGTGGCGGATCGCGAGCTGGAGCGCGACGCCGCCGCCGAGCGAATAGCCCATGACGTCGGCCCTGCCGACGCCGATGCTGTCGAGCAGGGCGGCGACATCGTCGGCCATGAGCTCGCAGCTCCACGGCACGTCCGCATCGCTGCTGAGCCCGTGCCCGCGCAGGTGCACCGCGATCACCCGGTGCCGCCTGCTCATCTCGGCGAGCGGCGCCCCGAACATCTCGGACGGACTCACGCCCCCGTGCAGGAGCACGAGCGGCGCGCCCTCCCCGTGGATCTCGTAATGGAGCTCGACGCCGTTGACGGCGACTCGGCCGGTCGCGTTCGCGGTGCTCATGGTCGGCCCTCCGGTCTGTGCGACCGCGCTGGTGGAGACCGTCAGCGCCGCGGCGGCGGCGAGGGTCAGGAGTGCGTGTCTCGGCATGGCCGCGCCCTTCGATTCAGGGTTGGGATTCCAGAACCTCGGGGTCCTCGAGCCGCCGAAACACCCACGGCCAGAGCCGCACCAGCGCAGCCGCAGACACCTCCGGCATCGCCTCGAACGTGGCGCGCCAGTGCTCGAGCTCTTCGAGCGACGACGCCCGGCGGACCGTGAGCACCCGGATGGAGAACCCGCCCATTCCGGCCGGCAACACCATGAGAAGATCGTACTTCCTGAGGAACGCGCATACCGCATTGGCCTGCAACGAGTCCGCAAAGCGGAGATCGATCAGGCGCTGAAAGACGCTCCGCTCCGGATCATATGGATCCGTAAAGATGGGCTCCGGGCCCTCCTGGAGCGTCTGCATCGACGGGCCGATCCGGTCCGTGCAGAGACTCG
>DASUXZ010000109.1:0-22574 GCA_036377655.1 Gemmatimonadales bacterium | reverse complement strand
GAGATCGCGCTCGCGGACCTGCACGAGTGGATGGCGGCGCTGTGAACGTTCCACCCTTCCACCGTTCCACCCTTCCCTCCGAGGCCGAGGAATTCCTCCGCCACCTCGCCGACGAGCGGCAGCAGTCACCGCACACCGTGGCCGCCTACCGGCGGGACATCGAGGCGTTCGTCGAGTTCTGCGGCCGCCATTACGGGAGCTGGACGTGGGAAACGGTGGACCGGCTCGGCCTGCGCGGCTTCCTCGGCGACCTGCAGCGCCGGGGGCTCGCGAAGCGCTCGGCAGCACGCGCGCTGAGCGCGGTGCGGAGCCTCTACCGGTACCTCCAGGAGCACCACGGGGTCCCCAACAACGTGGCGAAGGCGGCGCGGGTCCCGAAGCTCGAGAAGCGGCTCCCGACCTGGCTCGAGAAGGAGCAGACCGAGCGCCTCTTCGCGTGGGCCGAGGAGCGCGCGCGGAGCGACGAGTTCCAGCCGGTGCGGGACCTCGCGATCCTCGAGCTCTTCTATTCGACGGGGATGCGCCTCTCCGAGCTCGCGGGCCTCTCGCTCGAGTCGGTGGACCTCCTCGCCGACCAGGCGCGGGTGCGCGGCAAGGGGCGGAAGGAGCGGATCGTGCCGATCGGCTCGCGCGCCGTGAGCGCGCTCCGGCGCTACCTCAACGTGCGCGAGGCGGTCGTGCGGCTTCCGGGGAGCGACCGGCGCGCGCTCTTCCTGGGCCGCCGCGGCAAGCGGCTCACGCCGCGGAGCGTCCAGCTCGCGATGCACCGGATGTTCGATGCGGTGGGCGGCGACGAGCTCCGCGTGCACTCGCTCCGCCACACCTTCGCGACGCACATGCTCGACGCCGGCGCCGACCTCCGCGCCGTCCAGGAGCTCCTCGGCCACGCCTCGCTCAGCACGACGCAGGTGTACACGCACACGAGCGTGGAGCGGCTCAAAAAGGTGTATAATCAGGCGCATCCGCGGGCGTAGGAGGGAAGCCCCTCTCACCGCTACCGCTCACCCCTCACCGTCGAGCCCTCACCGCCGCATGGCCACGACTTTCCACGGCACCACGATCATCGCCGTCCGCAAGGACGGCCACCTCGCGCTCGGCGGCGACGGCCAGGTCACCATCGGTGATACCGTCATGAAGGGCACCTCGGTGAAGGTGCGCGCGCTCAAGGGCGGGAAGGTGCTCGCCGGCTTCGCCGGCTCGGTGGCGGATGCGCTCACGCTGTACGAGAAGTTCGAGGAGAAGCTCGAGCGGTATCCCGGCAACCTTCCGCGCGCGGCGGTGGAGCTCGCGAAGGATTGGCGCAGCGACCGGATCCTCCGCCGGCTCGACGCCCTCCTCGTCGTGGGAGACCGGGAGCACAGCTTCCTGCTGAGCGGGGGCGGCGAGCTGATCGAGCCGGACGACGGGATCGTCGCGGTCGGGTCCGGCGGCAACTATGCGCTCGCCGCGGCGCGCGGCCTCCGCGACGTGCCCGGGATCTCGGCGCGGGACATCGTGCAGCGGTCGCTCGAGATCGCCGCGGACATCTGCGTCTTCACCAACCGCCACATCACGATCCTCGAGCTGGGACCGACCCCGCCGTGAGCGTCGTACAGGGATCCATGACCGACCCATCCGTTCCCGCCGCCGACGAGCTGCCACCCCCCTGGCTCGAGGAGATGCCGCCGCGCCAGATCGTGGCGGAGCTCGACCGCTACATCGTGGGGCAGGAAGCCGCGAAGCGCGCCGTGGCGATCGCGGTGCGGAACCGGTGGCGCCGCGCGCAGGCACCCGACGACATCCGCGACGAGATCACGCCGTACAACATCATCATGATCGGCCCGACCGGCGTCGGGAAGACCGAGGTCGCGCGCCGGCTCGCGCGGCTCGCCGGCGCGCCGTTCATCAAGGTCGAGGCCTCGAAGTTCACCGAGGTCGGGTACGTCGGGCGCGATGCGGAATCGATGGTGCGGGACCTCGTCGACGCCGCGATCAACATGGTGCGCACCGAGCGCGAGGACGAGGTGTACCCGCAGGCGGAGCAGCGCGCCGACGAGCGCCTCCTCGACCTCCTCCTCCCGCCGCCGCCGTCCCCGCCGCAGCCGGAGGGCAAGGGCGTCCGTCCCGCGGCGCCCGAAACGGTCTTCGTGGTGGGCTCGGGAGGGCAGGCGCGGCCCGAGGCGGCGGACGACGAGCGCCGCGCCCGCTCGCGCGAGAAGCTCCGGAAGCTCCTCGTCGACGGGAAGCTCGACGACCGCGAGGTCGAGATCGAGGTGGCGCCGCAGAACTATCCCATGTTCGAGCTGATGCAGCCGCCCCAGGGCATGGAGGGGGCCGACATCAACTTCACCGAGATGCTCCAGGAGATGATGCCGAAGCGCACCAAGCGCCGCCGGGTGCGGGTGCCGGAGGCGCGGCGGGTGCTCGTGGACGAGGAGCTCAAGAAGCTCGTCGACATGGACGACGTCGTGAACGAGTCGCTCGACCGGGTCGAGAACCACGGCATCATCTTCATCGACGAGATCGACAAGATCGCCGGCGAGCGGGGGCAGGGCACCGGGCCCGACGTGTCCCGGGAAGGGGTCCAGCGGGACCTGCTCCCGATCGTCGAGGGCTCGACGATCCAGACCCGCTACGGGTACGTGCGGAGCGACCACATCCTCTTCATCGCCGCCGGCGCGTTCCACGTCTCCAAGCCGTCCGACCTGATTCCCGAGCTGCAGGGCCGCTTCCCGATCCGGGTCGAGCTCACGCCGCTCACCGAGAAGGACTTCATCCGGATCATGACCGAGCCGGAGAACGCGCTCACGAAGCAGTACCAGGCGCTCGTCGCCGCGGAAGGCGCGGAGCTCGTCTTCACCGACGACGCCGTGGCGGAGCTCGCCCGGATGGCCTTTGCCGCGAACGACCGGATGGAGAACATCGGCGCGCGGCGGCTCCACACGGTGATGTCCGCCCTCATGGAGCAGCTCCTCTTCGACCTCCCGGAGCACCCGGAGAAGCGGATCGTCTACGACGCCGCCAAGGTCCGCGAGACCCTCGCCGGCATCGTGAACGACGACGACCTGCGGCGCTACATCCTCTAGCGCGCCCCGCCGGCACACTGGCGCATTCCGGATTGTCGCCCATCTTCCGGGGAAGGAATTCCATCCCCCGAGGAGCTGCCGTGGGCCGCGATCTCCTGCCGGTCATCCGTGACGCCCTCGCCGATCTGTTCCGGATCGAGCGCGAGATCGCGCGCGGCGGTGCCGCGAGGGTCTACCTGGCCCACGATCTCCAGGAGCGCACCGTCGCCCTCAAGGTGCTGCATCCGGAGCTCCAGGTGAGCGCCATGGCGGACCGGTTCATCCGGGAGATCAAGCTCGCCTCGAGCCTCGACCATCCGCTCATCGCCCCGGTGCTCGAGTGGGGCCAGCGCGACTGGCTCGTGTACTACACGATGCCCCTCATCAACGGCCCCACCCTCCGCACCTGCCTCTCCCGCTCCCGCCAGCTCAGCATCGACGACGCGCGCCGCGTCGGGCTCGACGTCCTCGACGCGCTGGCGCACGCGCACCAGGCCCGCATCATGCATCGCGACGTCAAGCCCGAGAACATCATCATCTCGGGGCGCGGCGCCGTGCTCGTGGATTTCGGGGTGGCCCGGGCCGTGGAAGTGGCGGCGGGAGACCGGGTGACGGCAGCGGGGATGACGGTGGGAACGGCCGGCTACATGAGCCCCGAGCAGGCCTCGGGCGCCGCCGACCTGGACTACCGGACGGACCTCTACGCGGTGGGCTGCGTGCTGTTCGAGTCGCTCGCCGGGCGGCCGCCCTTCTCGCACCGGAACCAGAGCGTGGTCCTGCAGATGCAGCTCTCCGGCGACGCGCCCGACGTCAGGACCTTCCGGCCCGATGTCCCCGGCCCGCTCGCCGATGCCGTGACCCGCGCCCTCCAGCGGCGCGCCGAGGACCGGTGGCGCACCGCCGAGGAGATGCGCGCGTCACTCGATGGCGGCTAGCCGTCCCTGGCCGTCACCGGCGATCCGGAGGTCGATGTCGGAGTCGCTGAGCGACGTGCCGTCCGCATCCGCCGCGAGGACCGGGATCTCGCTCCACCCCGCCTGAACTGCGAGCGCCGCGACCCGCTCGTCCACCGCGGCCCCCTCGTTCGGCATCGCGCGGCGCGCCATGTTGAGCCACGCGAGCGCTTCCTCGAACCCGAGCCGTTCCTTCGCGTTCTCCGACGCGACGAGCGCGAACCGGAACGCCCGCTCGTCGTCCTGCCCCCGCTCGGCGTGCCACGCGATCTCCCCCGCCACCTCCTTGATCCGCTCGGGCCGCGTCGTCTCCTCGAGCGCGAGCGACAGCGCGCGATGCAGCTCGGCGCGGCGCGCCGTCGTGAGGGCGGAGCGGAGATAGTCGCCGATGATCGGGTGCGCGGGCCGGTAGCACCCGTCGTCCTCGTCCACCAGGTGACGCTCGACGAGCGCATCGGCGAGCGCGGCCACCCGGAGTCGCGAGAACCCGTGGAGCCGCGAGAGCACTTCCGTCCGCACCGGGCGGCCCGCGGTCGCGATCGATGCGAGCAGGTCCCGGAGCTCGTACGGCAGGCGCGACACCCGCGCCGAGAGCGCGTCCCGCACCGAGCGCGGAATCTCCACCCGGCCGAAGCTCGTCGCGTCCGCCTCCGCGGGGATGACCCACTCGCGCGACACCGGCGTCACCGCGAGCAGCCCCTCCGCGAAGAGCATCTTCGTGATCTCGATGACCTGGAACGGGTTTCCGTCGCTCACCTCGTAGAGGCGGCGGGCAAAGCGCCGCCCGCCGGTCGGCGTGCGGATGTTCCCCATCTGGCGGACCAGCCGCCACACCTCGTCCTCGGTGAGCGGGGCGACGGCGATCGCCCGGCAGTGTGCCTGGGACGACAGGTCCGCCACGAGCTGCCGTGCCGGGAGGTCCCGCACGAGCTCCCCTGCCGTGATCGTCGCGAGGAAGATGATCGGGCTGCCGTCGAGGCGGCGCAGCAGGAAGTTGACGAGCGCGCACGACTCGCCGTCGCACCACTGGAGGTCGTCGAGAAAGAGCACCGTCGGCCGCTCGGCGGCGAGCGCCAGGAAGAGCTGGGCGACGCCCTCGAAGAGCCGCAGCCGCTCGAGCCCGCCGGGAGCGGTCGGGGCCGGCTGGAGCCCGGGAAACCGCCGGTTGAGCTCCGGGACGAGCCGTGACACCTCCGCGAGCCACTCGGGATCGGTGCATGCGAGCCCCGGTGCGCCGAGGCCGCCCCGGAGTGCCGCGGTGATCGACCCGAACGGCGCCTCGTCGGTGGACTGGTACCCCTGGCCGCGGAGCACCGTCGCGCCGTGCGCGCCCGCCCAGCGGATGAACTCCTCGGCGAGGCGCGTCTTGCCGATCCCCGCCTCGCCCTCGAGCAGGATGACCTGGGGACCCTCGGTCGCCGCGGCGGTGAGCGCGTGCGTGAGCTCGCCCCACGGCTCCTCCCGCCCCACCAGGTCGGACTCGAAGCGAAGCGGGGCCGGCGGCTCGTCGTCGGCGTCCGCCATTCCCGCCGCGATCTCGAGCTGGCGCGCGAGCTCGGCGAGTCCTTCCCCGGGGACCGAGCCGATCTCCCTCCGCAGCAGGTCCTTGAAGTCGCGGTAGCGGGCGAGGGCGCTGCCCCGGCTCCCCTGGCAGTAGAGCGACTCCATCAGCACCCCCATCGCCTCCTCGGCGAGCGGGTCCGCGAGCAGCCACCGGTCGGCGAGGTCCATCGCCTCGCGCCAGCGGGATCGCGCAACCGCCTCCCTCGCGGCCACCCGGAGCGCCTCCTGGTAGCGGCGGACGAGCTGGTGGCGGGTCCGGTCGAGCCACTCCTCGAAGGCGGGCGCGCCCCGGACGGTCACGTCGGCGAAGAACCGCGGGACGTCGAACTCCGCCGCCTTGCGCGGCTCGGCGTGCACCATCGCCAGGAACCGGACGGCGTCGCACTCGAGGACGCCGGCGAGTCCGACCGAGGTGCGGTCGGCGCGAATCGCATCTCCAATCGCGTCACGCAGATGCATCACGGCCTGGCGGAGGGAGGTGCGCGCCGATTCGTCGTCGGACTCCCCCCAGAGGAGGCCGGCGAGCGATTCCCGGCTGTGCGGTCCGGGCTCGAGGACGAGGTAGGCGAGGAGCCCGATGGCCTTGGAGGAAAGGCGTGGCTCGGGCAGGCCTTCTGCCGACAGGCGGGGATGGCCGAACAGGGTGAGCACGTATCCCGGCATGGGACCGCTCCGGACTCGGGGGGAGAGTCGCCAAGGTACCGCCGGGACCGGAAAGGGCAACCCCCCTTTCACGGAAAGTTCACGGAGGGGTGCTATTGTCGTTTCCGTCAGGTTGGCCGGGGGCGGGCGGAAGGGGGAATCGGGGTTTCACGGTGGATTCACGGTCGGCCAGCATAGTGGTTTCAATCGATTCCTCAACCAGGAGCACGCGATGTCGGATCCCAGGGAGAATGTCCGGATTCAGCTCACCCCCGAGCAGAAGGCCATCGTCAAGAACGCGACGGGCAAGGATGCCGAGGCGGTCGAGTTCAGCGCGCATGAGCTGGAAGAGCGGATCGCACCGATGAAGGCGAACTTCACGTACTGAGCGCAGCGTCCGAAGTAGCAGTCACAGAGGAAGTCACACCACACCAGGAGGAAATGGCCATGTCGAACCCCAAGGAGAACGTCAAGCTGGAGCTCACCGAAGAGCAGAAGGCCATGATCCGCAACACGACGGGCAAGACGGCGGATTCGGTGGAGTTCAGCGTGCAGGAGCTCGAAGAGCGGATCGCCCCGGGCACGCTCATCCCGGGCGCCAAGGGCGAGGCCTGAGCCTTACCTGATCAGCTGACCGAATTGCCCGTCCGGCTCCTCCTCGAGGGGCCGGACGGGCCCTTCCGCATCCGGGACCAGGCGGTAGGTTAGGCCGCTGCTCCCCCCGACGATCGGATCCGATGACGATCCAGCCTCCCATCGACGCGCCGAACCCCTCGTCCGATCTCCGCGCCGAGGTGGAGCGGCTCCGCCTCCTCCATACGATCGGCCAGGAGTTCAACTCCTCGCTCGACCTCGACGAGCTCCTGCCGCGCGTCTTCCACAGCGTGCTGACGGCGGTGGGAGGGCAGGGGGGATCGCTCTGGATCGCGGAAGGCGAGCTCCTCCGCTGCGTCCTGGCGCTCGGCGGCGCGAGCGAACGCCTCGTCGGCGCGCGCATGCCGATCGGCACCGGCTTCGCCGGCGACGTCGCGAGCAAGCAGAAGACCACCATCGTCACCCGCGCCATGCACGACCCGCGCTTCCAGGCCTCGGTGGACAGCGCCGACGGCGGCGAGGTGTCGAGCGTCATGGCGACGGCCATGGTCGCGCGCGGCGTCACCGTCGGCTCGATCCAGGTCACGATGAAGGCGGGCGAAGGCGGGGTCTTCACCGCGAACGACCGCGCGCTGCTCGAGGGCCTCGCCGTGAGTGCGGCGACGGCCATCCGGAACGCGCAGCTCGTCGAGTCGGAGCGGCGCGCCCGGGACCTCGCCGTCCTCCTCGAGATCAGCCGCGAGATCACCTCGACGCTCGACCTCGACCGCGTGCTCCGCTCGGTCGTGAACCTCGCGGGGCGCGCGCTGCCCTTCGACCGCGGCGCCGTCGGCATCATCGAGAAGGGGCAATTCGATCTCCGCGCCGTCGCCGGGAGCGAGACCGTCAACGCGAAGGACACCGCCTCGCGCGACCTCGGCGCGCGCGCGGAGTGGGCTGCGGGCCGGGGCGAGCCGTTCTATCTCACCGACAGCGCCGCGCCCGGCTCCGATGCCGAGCGCACCTTCGTGAGCATCTTCCGCGACGACCTCGCGGCGGCCAACGCCAGGAGCGGGCTGTACCTCCCGCTCAAGGACGAGGAGGGCGTCCTCGGGATCCTCATCTTCGAGGCGGAGCGTCCCGAGTTCCTCACCGATGCCCAGCGGGAGCTCGCCGGCATCCTCGCCAACCAGACCGCGGTGGCCCTGCGCAACGCGCAGCTCTATCACCAGGTGCCGATGGTCGAGGCGCTCGGGACGCTCGCCGAGCGCCGTCGCGCGCTCATGCGGATTCCTCGGCGCCGGCGGATGCTCTATGCCGGCGCTGCGGTCCTCGCGCTCGCCGCGCTCACGCTCGTCCGCTGGCCGCTCCGCGTGGCCGGCGTCGAGCCGCAGTTCCGGCCCGCCCTCCGGACCGACGTGCGCGCGCTCGTGC
This sequence comes from Gemmatimonadales bacterium, assembly GCA_036377655.1. Taxonomy (GTDB): domain Bacteria; phylum Gemmatimonadota; class Gemmatimonadetes; order Gemmatimonadales; family GWC2-71-9; genus CAMLLJ01. The sequence goes on along the minus strand of DASUXZ010000109.1, from coordinate 14,365 downwards.
CCGGCGTCATCGAGCGGGTGCTCGTCGGCGAGGGAACGGCGGTCGGGCGCGGCGCGCCGATCGCGATGCTGCGGGACCCGGCCCTCCGCGCGGAGCGCGCCTCCGTCGAGGCGGACGCCGTCGCCGCAGAGCGGGCGGCGGAGCGGGCGGCGAGCCGCCGCGACATCGCCGGCGAACAGCTGCAGCGCTCGCGGGCCCGGGCCTTCCGCACCGAGGCGGCGCTCCTCGACGAGCAGATCGCGTCGCTCACCGTGCGCGCTCCGGTCGCGGGCATCGTGCTCACCGAGCGCCCGGCCGAGCTGGTCGGCACCCACCTGGACGCCGGCCAGGTCCTCGTCACGCTCGGGCGGACGGATACCCTCGAGCTCGAGTTCGGCGTGGACGAGCGCGACGTCCCGCGGGTGAGCCCCGGCAACGAGATCCGGCTCCGCGTCGACGCCTTGCCCCAGCGGACCTTCACCGGCCGCGTCCTTTCCGTCGCTCCGCTTCCCGTGGTCCGCGGCGACGAGGCGAGCTACCCGGTCCGGGCGGCGGTCGCCAATCCCGACTCGCTCCTGCGGCCCGGCATGACGGCCTACGCGCGCGTGCTCACGGAACCCGCGTCGCTCGCCGGGCGCGTCCTGCGCGGTCCCACCCGCTGGTTCCGGCTCCTCACCTGGAGGGCCCTCCCGTGATTCCTCGAGCTTCGTCCTCCGCCCTCTGGCTCCTCGCCGCCGGCTGCGGGGCGGCCGCCGCGCCGCCGCCCGAGGAGCCCGCCGACCCCGGCGCCCCGACGGTCGCGGTCGAATCGGTCACGGTCGCGGTGCCGCTTTCGATCCCGGCGCAGCTCTACGTCGAGCGCGACGCGATCGTGCATGCCCGTTCCGCGGGCACCGTCGAGTGGCTCGGCGTGGATCTCGGCGCGCGGGTCGGGGCGGGCCAGGTGCTCGCCCGGCTCGAGAGCACCGACCAGGAGATCGCCGCCGCGCGGGCGGACGAGGCGTTCGCCGTCGCGGAGCGTGCGGCCGCCCGCCAGCGCGAGCTCACGCTCCGGGGCGTCTCCACCACGGCCGATTCCGAGCAGGTCGAGGCCGCGCTCAACCGTGCCCTGCTCGACCGGCGGCAGGCGCGCCGGAACCTCGAGCTCACCCGCGTCACGGCCCCGTTCGCCGGCGTGGTGAGCGCGCGCTTCGCACGCGCGGGGCGCCTCGTGCAGGATGGGGACTCGCTCTTCCGGGTCACGGCGCTCGCGCCGCTCCTCATCTCGGTGCAGGTCCCCGAGCGCCAGGCGGGCAACCTCGGCGTCGGGAGCAGCGCCGAGGTGCTCGGCGCCGAAGGGGCGGGGAAGGCGCGGGTGATCCGGGCCGGCCCCGTCATAGACGCCGCGAGCGGCACGCGCGAGTTCGTGCTGCAGGTGACCGAGGGGCAGGGCCTCCGCCCCGGAGGCGGCGCCGAAGTCCGGCTCGGGAGCGAGCGGCGGACGGCGCTCGTGCTTCCGTCGGACGCAGTGGGCCCCGAAGGATCGGTGCTCGTGGTGGAGAACGGGCGGCCCACGGCCCGTGCGGTGACCTTCGGAGCCGAGCTGGGCGACGGCCGCGTCGAGGTGCTCGCGGGCCTTGGCGCCGGCGAGCGGGTCGTGCGCGCGGGGCGATGAACCCGACCCCGCGCCTTCGAACCGATCTCGTCCTCGTCGAGCAGACCTACCGCGGCGAACAGACCTACATCGTCAAGGATCCGGTCAGCCACAAGTATTTCCGGTTCCGGCCGATCGAGGTCGTCGTGATGCAGTCGCTCGACGGCACCCGCACGATCCACGAGGCCGTCGCCGCGCTCGTCGAGGCCGGCATTCCGGTGTCGGCCACCGCCCTCGGGAACTTCGCGCATACGCTCGAGCGCATGGGCCTGCTCGAGCGCTCGCTCGGTGAGCGGACGGTGCTCGAGCTCGAGCGCCTCCGCGCCGAGCGGCGGAGCCGGCAGCGCCGGCCGCTCTTCCGCGGCTCGATCATGCGCATGCGCTGGTCCATCGGTGATCCCGACGCGCTCTTCGATCGCTGGATGCCGCGCCTCCGCTTCTTCTTCTCCACGCCGTTCTTCGTGGTCTCGGCGGCGCTCTTCCTCGCGTACCTGCTCGTGATCGCGCTCAAGTGGAGCGACTTCAGCGCCGGCATCGTGGCGCTGTATACCCCGTCGGAGTTCACGGCCACCAAGCTCGCGACCATCATCCTCACCACCGTCGTGATCGTCGGGATCCACGAGGTGGGGCACGGCGTCACCTGCAAGCATTTCGGCGGGCGGGTCCACGAGATGGGGGCCATGCTCATCTACTTCAATCCGGCCTTCTACTGCAACGTGAACGACGCCTGGACGTTCCCCGAGCGGAGGGCGCGGCTCTACGTCACGGCGGCGGGATCGTGGATCCAGCTCGTGCTCGCCGGCATCGCGGCTGTGGTCTGGTGGGCGGCCGTGCCGGGGACGATGGTGTCCAACGTCGCGCTCACCGCGGTGGTGGTGGGCGGCGGGCTCACGGTGCTCGCCAACGCCAACCCGCTCATCCCGCTCGATGGCTACTACGCGCTGAGCGACTGGCTCGAGATCTCGAACCTGCGCCAGCGGTCCTTCGCCTATGCCGGATGGCTCGTCCGGCGAAAGGTCTTCCGCCTCGATGTGCCCGAGCCCCCGGCCGCGGCCGACGAGCGGCGGGTGCTCATCATCTACGGCATCCTCGCGTCGCTCTACATCGCCAGCATCCTCACGATCGTGGCGCTGAGCGTGTACGGATGGATCAGCGCGGCGCTCGGCGCCCTCGCGGGGCTGCTGTTCCTCGGGGCGGTGCTCATGATGATGCGCGGCAAGATCCGCGAGGCGTGGAAGGTCGTCCGAGCGGCAGGACGCGAGCACGGGGCGCGGCTCCGCGGGTCGCGGCTCGCGCGGCGGGCGGGCGGGGGCGCGGTCCTCGCAGCGCTCGCGCTCCTCGTCGTGCCGTGGCCGATCACGGTGAGCGGCGAGTTCGCCGTGCTTCCGCCCGAGCTGCGCGAGCTCACGGCGCCCGAGGCGGCCGTCGTCTCGCAGGTGCTCGCCGGCGAAGGCATGCAGGTCGCGGCCGGGGCACCGCTCCTCCGCCTCCGGAATCTCGAGCTCGAGCGCGACGCGATCGCCGCCGCTCGGACAGCCGATTCGCTCGGCCGCCTGGCCCGCCGCGCCCGCGCCGCCGGCAACGTGGCCGCCGCCGCGGAGTACGAGGCCGAGCACCGGAGCGGCGAAGCCATTGCGCGCGGCCTCGGAGACCGCGCGGGCGCGCTCGTCCTCCGCGCGGCGAGCGCGGGCGCGGTGCTCACCGAGCGGCCCGAGGAGCTCCTGGGGCGCCGGGTCGCAGCCGGCGAGCCGCTCCTCGTCACCGGCGATGCCGCGCACACCGAAGCCCGCGCGCTCCTCCACGGCGCCGGCGCGAGCCTCGTGCGCCCGGGCCAGGCGGTGCGGCTCGCGCTCCGGGACGGGAGCACCGGACAGGGCGTGGTCGAGAGCGTGGCGCCGGTCGCCGACAGCGCCGGCATCACCGAAGCGCGGGTCCGCCTCGAGGACGCCACCTGGCGCATCGGCTCGCGCGGCACTGCGCGCATTACCCTCCGGAGCTCGTCGATCGGCGGCGCGATGCTCTGGCGGCTCCGTGCCGGCATCCGCAGCGACCTTCTCTTCTGACGGGAGCGAACCGTGCCCCCTGACTTCGTCGGACTCCTCAATACCACGCTCGCCGGGAAGTACCGCGTCGAAGCGGAGGTCGGGAAGGGCGCCACCGCGCGGATCTACCGGGCGCAGGACAGCACGGGCCGCACGGTGGCGCTCAAGGTCCTTCGGCCCGAGCTGCTCGTGAGCGTCGAGGCGGACCGCTTCCTGCGCGAGATCCGCTTCGCGTCGCAGCTCGCGCACCCGAACGTGGCGCGCCTGGTCGATTCGGGCAGCGTCGAATGGGTGGTCTACTACGCGATGGAGCTCGTGGACGGCCCGACGCTCCGCGAGCGGCTCGATACCACGGGACCGCTCGCGGAAGGTGATGCCGTCGCCATTGCCGCGGACATCCTCTCGGCGCTCGACGCCGCGCACCGGCTCGGCGTGATCCATCGCGACGTGAAGCCGGAGAACATCGTCCTCGCCGAGCGCGGCGCGGTCCTGCTCGACTTCGGCATCGCGCGGGCCATGCAGGAGTCGGGCGGCGCGCGGCTCACCGGCACCGGGATCGTCGTCGGCACCTGCGAGTACATGAGCCCCGAGCAGGTGAAGGCGACGGACGAGCTCGACGCGCGGACCGATCTCTACTCCCTCGGCTGCGTGCTGTACGAATGCCTCGCCGGCAAGCCGCCGTTCACGCATCCGAACGACTCGGTCGTGATGCAGCGGCAGGTCACGGAAGCTCCGGTCCCGATCGGCACCGCCCGCCCCGGGACCGACCCGATCCTCGCCGCCTGCGTCATGCGCGCCCTCGCGAAGGCGCCGGGGGAACGCTGGGGAAGCGCGGCCGAGATGCGGGGCGCGCTTGGCGCGGGGGTCGGGGCATAGGCCGGGCGGGAAGACCGCGCAGGCAGGCCGCAAGCAGGCCGCGCGAGCCGGCCGCGCGAGCCGCTCGGCGATCGAGGGTTCACACGAAAACACGAAAACACGAAAACACGAAAGCACGAACACCGCGAGCAACGCCATCGTCCCCGGCCTCTTCCAGCGTTCGTGCTTTCGTGGCCGCCCTAGACTCCTCCCCGTTCTGCCGCTACTATCCCCCTGCCAATTTGACCGTCCCTCCTGCGCATGGGCCGTAACTGCATGTCAAAGCGCGACTTTCTCGCCATCCCCGACTTCTCCCGCGACGAGCTGATCGCCCTGTTCGACCTCGCGCTCCGCATGAAGCGGGGCGAGTACCGGGAGCGTCCCCTCGCCGGCAAGACGCTCGGGATGATCTTCACCAAGAGCTCGACGCGGACCCGCGTCTCCTTCGAGGTCGGCGCCTTCCAGCTCGGCGGGCATGCGCTCTTCCTCTCCTCCCGCGACATCCAGCTCGGCCGGGGCGAGCCGATCCGCGACACGGCGCGCGTGCTTTCCCGCTACCTCGACGGCATCATGATCCGCACCTTCGATCACGCCGACGTCGAGGAGCTCGCCCGCTTCGCCTCGATTCCCGTGATCAACGGGCTCACCGACCTGCTCCACCCCTGCCAGATCCTCGCCGACCTCCTCACCGTGCGCGAGCACCTCGGCGGCTGGGAGGGGAAGGCGATCGCGTGGATCGGCGACGGGAACAACATGGCGCACAGCTGGATCAACGCCGCCGGCGTGCTCGGCTTCGAGCTCCGGCTCGCGTGCCCGGAGGGATACGATCCGGATCCGGAAATCCTCGCGCGGAACCGGTCGAAGGCGCGCATCACCCTCACCCGCGACCCGAAGGAAGCCGCCGCCGGCGCGCACGTCGTCAACACCGACGTCTGGGCCTCGATGGGACAGGAGGAGGAACAGGCGGTCCGCGAGCAGGCGTTCCGCGGCTACCTCGTGGACGACGCCCTCATGGCCCGCGCGGCGGCCGACGCAATCTTCCTCCACTGCCTCCCCGCCCACCGCGGCGAGGAGGTCGCGGAGAGCGTGATAGAAGGAAAGCAGTCGCGCGTGTGGGACGAGGCGGAGAACCGCCTCCACGTGCAGAAGGCGCTCATGGCGACGCTGATGGGCGGGCGCTGACCGGCGCGGCCCACCACCAGGACACGAGGACACAATGGCCGACCTGAAACGCACACCGCTCTTCGAGGCGCACAAGGCGCTCGGCGCGAAGATCGTTCCCTTCGCCGGCTACGAGATGCCGGTCCAGTATCCCACCGGCATCACTGCCGAGCACAATGCGGTGCGCTCGGGGTGCGGCATCTTCGACGTCTCCCACATGGGAGAATTCGAGATCACCGGGCCCGACCGGAACGCCTTCGCCAACCGGTTCACCACGAACGACGTCGGCGCGCTCGAGGCGGGCGCCGTGCAGTACTCCGCGATCCTCACGCCAGAAGGCACGTTCGTGGACGACTGCACCGTGTACCGGTTCGAGGACAAGATCATGGTGGTGGTCAACGCGTCGAACCGCGCGAAGGCGTGGGAGCACATCGTGGACCTGAAGGGCGGGAAGAACGTCCGCCTCCGCGACATCTCCGACGACATCGGCCTCCTCGCGGTGCAGGGGCCGGCCACCGAGTCGCTCATGCAGCCGCTCACCGACACCCGGCTCGGCGACATCGGCTACTACAAGTTCACGAGCGGCCGCATCGCCGGCGTGGACTGCTTCATCTCGCGCACCGGCTACACCGGCGAGGACGGCTTCGAGCTCTACTGCCGCGCCGGAGACACCGAGCGGCTCTGGGCCGCGCTCACCGGCGCCGGCGCGCAGCCCATCGGCCTCGGCGCGCGCGACTCGCTCCGGCTCGAGATGGGCTACGCCCTCTACGGCAACGAGATCGACGAGACGATCACGCCGCTCGAGGCGGGCCTCGGCTGGATCGTGAAGCTCGACAAGGGCGCGCCGTTCGTCGGCGCGGATGCCCTTCGCGCGCAGAAGGAGCGCGGCCTCACGCGGAAGATGGTCGGCTTCCGCCTCACCGAGCGCGGCTTCCCGCGGCACGGCTACCCGGTGTATCACGGGGGCCGGCAGGTGGACATCGTCCGGAGCGGCACCGTGAGCCCGAGCCTCGGCTACGCGATCGGGACGACCTACCTCCCGGCGGCCGACGCGAAGAAGGGTACGGCCTTCGAGGTCGAGATCCGCGGCGTGCGGGTTCCCGCCGAAGTCGTGTCCCGCCCGTTCTACACGGAAGGCTCGGTCCGGAAGCCGTGAGCGCGCGGGTGGCAGCCTGATGCGCGTCGCCATCCTCACCGTGTCCGACGCGGGCAGCCGCGGCGAGCGGGAGGACCGGTCGGGCCCGATGGCGGCGGGGTGGGCGGAAGCGCACGGCTGGCCAGTCGTCGAGCGCGCGCTCGTGCCCGACGAGGCGGACGCAATCGCTGCGCACCTCGCACGCTGGGCGGACGAGGACCGCGCCGACCTCATCCTCACCACCGGCGGCACCGGTCTCACGGCACGCGACGTGACGCCGGAGGCGACGCGCTCCATCCTCGAGCGCGAGGCGCCGGGCATTCCCGAAGCCATGCGCGCCGCCGTGCGCGACCACTTCCCGCGCGCGGCGCTTTCCCGCGGTGTCGCCGGGGCCCGCGGGCGGAGCCTCATCGTCAACCTGCCGGGCAGCCCGGGCGGCGTGCGCGACGGCCTCGCCGTGCTCGAGATCATCGTCGAGCATGCGGTGGAGCTCGTCCGCGGCGCCCGGACGGAACACGGATAGCCGAGCGATGCCTTCCCAGGTCCTCATCACGATGGACGACCTCGAGACGGCCGTGCGCATCAACGCCGCCCTCGAGGGCACCGGCGTGCGCACGGCCATGTTCTCCGCCCTCGACGACGCCGGCGGGACCCTGCGGCGCGAGCGCCCCGATCTCGTCGTCCTGACCGGCGGCGTGCACGAGGCGCCGGCGCGGCATCTCGCCGCCCTCGCGCGGGACCACGAGATCTCCACGCTCGCCCTCCTCGAGCCGACCGACTCCGAGCGCGCCGAGCGGACCGAGCGGCTCGGCGTCACCGAGGTGCTGACGAAGCCCGTCGCGGCCGACGACCTCGTCGCCACCGCGCAGCGGCTCATCGAGCGCCGCCGCCTGCAGGAGCGCACCGGCATCGCCGGCGAGAGCGAGGCGGTGCAGGAAGTCCTCGTGCGGATCGAGCAGATGGCCCCGGTCTCGAGCACCGTGCTCGTGCAGGGCGAGAGCGGCACCGGCAAGGAGCTCGTCGCGAAGGCGATTCACGACCTCTCCCCGCGCCGCGGCAAGGCGTTCATCGCCGTCAACTGCGCCGCGCTCCCGGAGACCCTCCTCGAGAGCGAGCTCTTCGGGCACGAGAAAGGCGCGTTCACCGGCGCGGCGGAGCGGCGCCTCGGCCGGTTCGAGCTCGCGGACGGCGGCACGATCTTCCTCGACGAGATCGGCGAGATCCCGCTCAGCGTCCAGGTGAAGCTGCTCCGCGTGCTCGAGAGCCGCACCTTCTTCCGGCTCGGTGGCACCCAGCCCATTCGCGTGGACGTCCGCGTCATCGCCGCCACCAATCGCGCCCTCCGCGAGGCGGTGCAGCTCGGCGAGTTCCGCGACGACCTCTATTACCGGCTCAACGTCCTCAACATCTACCTCCCGCCGCTGCGCGAGCGGCGGGGCGACATCCCGCTCCTCGTCCGCCGCTTCATCCGCGAGTTTGCCCGGGTGCACGACCGGGAGTTCCGCGGCATCACGCCCGAGGCGATGCAGCGGCTCGTGAACGCCCCCTGGCCCGGCAACGTCCGCCAGCTCCGGAACCTCATCGAGAGCATGGTCGTGCTGGCGCCCGGGTCGGAGATCCGGGCCTCCGACATCCCCGCCGACATCTTCGAGGGCCCGACGCTCGTGCCCGCCCGGATCCCGTCGGCTGGCGGGGGCCAGCGGGAAGTCGGGGCCCAGGAACTGGAGTTCATCCTCCGCAACCTTGTGGACCTCCGGCTACAGGTGGAGGAGCTCCGCCGGCGCCTCGACGAGGGTCCCCAGCGGGTTCAGGTCATCGAGCTGAGCGACTCCCCCCTCGTCGGCGAGGTCTCGCAGATTGCGGAGGAAGACCCCTCGGAATCGGTGGTTTACCGCGCTGGCATGACAATGGCAGATGTGGAAAAGGCCGTCATCGAAGCGGCCCTGCGGGAGTTCCGGGGAAACCGGCGCCGCGCGGCCGAGGAGCTGGAGATCGGTGAACGGACGCTCTACCGGAAGATCAAAGCATATCAACTGGAATGATTTAGGTCACTTCAAAGCATACGGGGCCGTGTGCCTAAGTCATGCTGCGAGCTAGCTTTGCGCGCGTTCATCTCTTGACATGCCTCAACCGCATGCCCCATATTGAACACGACCTCGCTGTTCCTCCGGGCGGACATCCTTGAACTTCGTCATTGACGCGGAAGCCTGTGTCGCATGCCTGGCATGCGTCAGAGTCTGTCCTACCGATGCGATCGCGGTAGCCGGCGAGGCTCCGCTCTTGCAGGTAGTGGACGAGCTTTGCATCCGCTGCGGGCAGTGTCATGCCGCCTGCCCCCACGATGCCGTCCGGGTGCATGGGGAAGTGGGCCGGGCGCTTGCGGTTGCGGCGCACGGGGACGGTGTCCTGATCCTGAGTCCCGAGGCCGCCGCGCACTTCTATCCGGCCACGCCGGAGCAGGTCATCAACGCCTGCTACGAGGCCGGGTTCCGCACGGTGACGCGCGGGGTGATCGGGGACGAGCTCGTGGCGGCCGAATATCTCCGGCTCTGGGAAGAGGAGCCGTGGGGTACGCTCATCAGGTCGACCGACCCGGTGGTGGTGGACACCATCCGGGCCATGTATCCCGAGCTGGTCCCGTACCTTGCGCCGGTGGCCATTCCGGCGATCGCGGAGGCGCGGTACCTCCGGCGCCGCGCGGGCGGAGCGCTCCGGATCGTCTATGCGGGGATCTGCCCGCCGCCGGATGAGTCGGACCTCGACGCGTCCATAACCTTCGGCGACCTCGAGGAGATCTTTCGCGCCCGCGGCGTGACCGTGCTGGACCAGCCGACGTTCTTCAACCGGGTGCCGGAGGAGCGGCGGCGGCACCTGAGTGCGGCGGGCGGGATGCCGCTCACCCTGCTCGAGGAGTTCCGGCACACGAGCGGGCGGTTCCGCATCGCGCGCGGCCTCGGCGCCCTTCCCGCGATCGCGCGGGCGGTGGCGGTGGACCGGATCGACCTGGGATTCGTGGACATCCTCTCGTACGAGGGGCTCCTCGACCACCCGCTCTCCGGTCCCAAGGAGGAGCTCTTCTGGCGCCGGGCGCTCCTCGCGAGCACGGAGCCGCCGAGAAGCGGGGCGCCGGTGGTGGACCAGGCGGTCGTCGCGAGCGTGGGCGCGGTGTTCGACATCCGCCCCCGGCGGATCGACGCGGACACCGAGGCGGTGCAGGCGATCCTCCGCGCCATCGGACTGGGGCCGAACGGGCGGCCCTGGGACTGCGGCGCCTGCGGCTTCGCCACCTGCCAGCGCTTCGCCGAGGTCGCGGCGACCGGCCGGGCCACGCTGCGGCAGTGCCTTCCGTACCAGGAGCGGCGGGCGGAGGAGGCGCAGCAGGCGGCGGCGGTGGACATCCTCACCGGGCTCTCCACCTATCGCGTCCTCCGGGACCGGCTGGCGTTCGAGGTGGAGCGGAGCCGGCGCAACGGCGAGAGCTTCGCGGTCCTCTTTCTCGACCTGGACCGCTTCAAGCAGGTGAACGACAGCTACGGGCACGAGGCGGGGAACGAGATTCTCCGGGGTGCGGCGGCGGAGATCCGGAGCGCGGTGCGCGCCTCGGACGTCGCGGCCCGCTATGGCGGGGACGAGTTCGTGGTGATCCTGACGCGCACCGACCTCACCGGCGCCACGCGCGTCGCGGAGGCGCTCCGCGCCGGGATCGAAGGGGTGGGTCGGCGGCTCGGGTATCCGGCGGGCGTGGTGACGGTGAGCGTCGGCCTCGCGGAGTTCGACCCGAAGCAGCCGAACGACGGCGACCTCCTCGTCACGGCGGACCGGGCGCTGTACCGCGCCAAGGCCGCCGGGCGCAACGTCGTCGCATGACATCAGGCCCGTACTCAAGGGGACATCTCGCAACGTGACCGGCCCGTACTCTTCCCGTCAGCCTGCGCCTGCGGCCCCGCCGCGGCCGGCCGCTCCGGATCCGATTCCCGATCCGTGGGGCGTTCGCCGCGCGGAGAACCTCCTCACCAGTCTCGAGGGGATCCTCTCGGCCCGTGTCGTCACGACGCCGCTCGGCGAGGTGAGCGAGATCCACATCCTGGCCCAGTCCGGCCTCCAGCCGAAGCAGCTCGTGCGGAACATCGAGTCCGCGCTGCTGGCCCAGCTCGGCCTCAAGGTCGATCACCGGAAGATCAGCATCGCGCAGACCGCCGACGTGAAGCCGCTCGAGGCGCTCGAGCAGGCGGCGGTGCGGGAGCAGGTGCTGCGCCGGGCGCTCCTCTTCGAGACCATGACGGTCTCGCCGAGCCGGCGCCCGCACCGTATCATGATCTCGGTGACCCTGTCCTACCGGGGCGCCACGGAGACGGCAGAGGAGGAGAGCAGCGACACCCCGCGGAGCCGCGTCGAGGCGGCGGCCAAGGCGGCGGTGACCGTGCTCGACCGGCTCCTCGCGTCGTCGAGCGCGTCGGTGGCGCTCGAGGGCGCCAAGATCGTGGAGGCGTTCGACCGGGAGTTCGCGTTCGTGGGCGTCCAGGGCCTGGGCGGCCGCGATTCGCTGCTGCTCACCGGGTCGGCGCAGATCAAGGAGAGCGCGGAGCGCGCGGCGGTGTTCGCGGTGCTCGATGCGACCAATCGCTGGACGGAGGCACGCCGCCCGGCGTAGCCAGGGACAGGTGAGGATCGTGGCCGGCGGCCGTGACGCCGGCATCAGCGGACCTTCAAGCCGGAAAGGAAACCAAGGGAGGGGACCCCGGTCGACGCAGCACACTAGCGGAGACTGAGCGGACAACAGAGAGCGGAGCGTCTGGTGGGCCATAGCGAGGCTTGCCACTTCCCGTTGTATCGGATGGTACCCGAAGGGAGGTGACGCTCATGTTGCTTATCGATGTTGTCTCGGCGATGATCAAGTTCGTCGCGGGTATTTTCATGGCTGAGGGCCAGAACTGGGTCTGATGCCTGGCTGGGGTTCCCCACCCCCTTTTTCCATGCGCCAATCCCACAAGGTCGCTGGTTACGTTGCACTCGTTACGGTTGTCGCCTCGGTATCCATGGCGATGGCTTGGAGTGGGCGTGCTGCCCTACCGGGGTGGTGGGAGTTGGGGAGTTTTATTGTCGTTGCCTTCCTGCTCGACCAAAGTAGCACAAGACTGAAGGTCGAAGCTCAAGGTTCTACATCATTTGTAATCCATATTGCCGCTGGCCTCCTCTTCGGGGGTTTTTGGGGTGCGGTGGTCGCATCAACGTCGACGATCCTGTCGATGCTTGCAGCTGCTACGCATCCTCAAAAGCTTGTCTTCAACGCAGCGCAGCGAGCGCTTTGCGTTCTGACGGCTGTTGCGGCCTATCAGGGGCTCGGCGGCGGCATGCCGCCGGCTTACCTCCAAGTCGTTGGTGGAATAGACTCTGTTCTGCTACAGCGCGACCTGCTGCTGTTCTTTGTGCTTGCGGGCGTCTACTTCGCCGTCAATAGTCTCGCCGTCTCCGCGGTCATTTCTCTGAATAATCAGCGCGCTTTCCGCGACGTATGGCACTTAAATACGCGCGGAGTGCTCGGATATGACCTCGGCGCGAGCGCTATCGCGCTGCTGATTGCCTGGGGATACTCTTGGTCTGCACATGCCTTTGGTCTTGGATCGTACGCGCTATTTGGGGCATTTATTCCCATAATTGTGGTTCGCCATATCTACGGACTCTATCATCAACTGCAGGAGAGCGGTCAAGAGCTGCTGCAGGTGATGGTAAAAGCAATTGAAGCCCGTGACCCTTACACCTCCGGGCATTCGTTGCGGGTGAGCGCGCTTTCAAGGACAATCGCCCTCGAGCTGGGCCTTTCTGCAAAGGAAGTTGCTGACATCGAGACTGCGGCGCTCTTGCACGACGTTGGGAAAATCCACGAGGAATTCGCACCGCTTCTTAGAAAGGAGAGCCGTCTCACTCCCGAAGAAACCGCTCTGATGCAGACGCACTCCACTAAGAGCGCTGAGTTGGTTGGCATCATCTCGAAGTTCCGCGGCTTTGTTCAGGAGTCTGTTAGGCATCACCACGAAAGGTGGGACGGACAGGGTTATCCCAGTGGATTGAGCGGCACGGAAATCCCACTTGGATCACGGATCATTTTGATTTCCGATACAATCGATGCCATGACAACCGACCGACCGTATAGAAAGCGGCTTGGTCTCGAGGTGGTTGTTGCGGAACTGCAGAAGTGTCGCGGAACGCAGTTCGACCCCGATGTTGTTGAGGTCGTTGTGTCATCCGTCGCTGTTAGGCGGCTGATTTCTGAGGCGGTCACACCAAGTGAGCCTTTTATTTCGAATCCGGGGCGATCGCGCCGCATCTCCGGACCGATCACCTCAATTTGGCGGGCTGGTCGGGCCTAGAGGTAATCCGAGCGCCCGAAGCTGTGAGAGCGCTGTCAGCGGAATTCTCAAGCAGTAGCTCCGAAGCTCTTCGGCCTCCCTCATTCTTACGCGATTTGCCCGCCTTTCGTTCCGGAGAAGGTGAATTCTCGCTGCCGCAATCTGAACCCGATCAATTGCATCAAAATCTCCAATCCTGGCATATAGCTCGTGCACAGTTTGATGTGCGTCTAAGCCGGGCTTCTCGGTCAGTGCAAGCCACCGAGCGAATGGCCCGGCGTACGCGTCGGACTGCAAGCGAGCAAGTTCATGCGTAGTGCCGCGAATAGCCTCTTTCAGCGCTCGCCCGTCCTTGCCGCATAGCAGAAGCACGTCGGCCTTGTTCAGCTGCCATGCCTGGAGAATCCAAAGCGGGACAGTTTCCGGCATTCTCTGGCTCAAATAGTCTACCGACTGCTGTGCCACGGTTGTCTTTCCGAGCATCGCATAACCCATTCCCTGGTACGTAGCCACTTGAACATTCCGATATCCAACGAACCGACCTTTCAGTGAGAGTTCGGCAGCGTTAGCCCATTCGACCTGCTTGTCGTAGCGTCCGAGTCGGCCATGACATAGTGCCTGGTTTGCAGCGGCGAGCGCTAGTAGATCGTCGATCCTCTGCTTCTCAGCTAATCGGTGCGCGGCTGCAAACTGAGTAAGCGCTCCCTCGTAGTCGCCTTCGCCGCAAAGGGCTGAGCCAAGGTTCAGCGTGATCGAGCCGGCAACCGAATTTGCAATCGCAGACGTTTCTATCATCCGCGCTCCTGTTTGAAGGTGATGCAAACTCCCGGCACGATCTCCCGCCTGGCGCAGTAGCATGCTGAGCGCATAGTGGACTGCCAAACGGTCTGTCGGAGCGAGGCAGTTATTCTCAAGGTCATGCGCAGCAGAGGTCAATGACTTGTTAAGCGCGGTGTGTCGCTCAGAATGAGCAATGCGTGCAGCAGCTTGCAAGGCGGTCACGCGCTGGGAGGCTAGGCCCGCGCCTTGCGCAATTTCTAAGAGGGAGCCGAGAATGGCGTCTATGTTATCTGATCCGACCATTCCTAGATGATGTTGAGCGCGGACACGGTTTGTGAAGAGCCGGTCCCGATATTCCGTTGGTGTGTTTGCAAAGGATTCATCAAGGAGTACAAGCGAATCGTGCCACTGATATTGCTCTTGAAGAGACTCC
>DASUXZ010000108.1:0-9587 GCA_036377655.1 Gemmatimonadales bacterium | reverse complement strand
CCACTCACGGTCAGCTGCCGCTCGGTGCGGGGCGCGGGTGCCGACTCGGGGGCTTCTGCATGCGTCCCGGGCTGGACCACCGGCCGAGCCGCTGCGGGCGTCGCGGGAGTGCGCGTCCGGGTCACGTCCGTGATCGGTGCGCCCGTCCGGGCCTCGACGACCCTGGCCTGGCCGGACGCGCGTGCCGACGCGATGACCTGCGCGCGGACGTTCCCCGGAATCAGGCGAAAGCGCGCGTTGCGCGCGGCCTTCATCGCGCCCGCTTCGTACCAGTGCGGGTTGAGCTGGCGGCCACGAACCGCGACCACCTCCTCACCGGCGAGGATCCGCTTCACGAAATCGCGAATCGGGGCCTCGGTGAAGTTCTCGGCCATCCACTCCAGGTATTCCCGGCCTTCGCTCGTCGCGAGCAGCTCGCGATAGGTCCGGCCGCGGTACTTCTTCGAGGGCGCCTTCGAATCGAGGTCGAGCTGGGCGGGCTCGTAGTAGAGCGCCTGCCGCTTGACGCCGATGACCTGATCGAGCCTGACCTCGCCGCCCGCGGGGTTCACCGCGAACCGCGCCGCCTTGACCCGGAAGAGCGCTTCGCGATCCTCACCCTCGCCGACGACTTCATAGGCGAGGTCTTCCTCCCGAATGACCTGTCCCTGCGAGACGAGCGCCATGCAGCAGGCGTCCACGCCCGTCTTCGACAGTCCGACCACCTCCTGGCCCCCCTCCTTCACGACGTAGACCAGGTCGGTGCTGGCCACGCCATCGAGCTCCCGACGGAACGCCTCTTCGTCCAGCCGATCCATGAGCTGGAACGGATCCCACTGCGGCTGCGCCTGCGCGGCCGGCTCCACTTCGCGTGCGACGTCTGACATCGTGCTTCTCCTCTGATTCCTGCGTCATGGGTGGCCGGGGCCACCCTCCGAGACCACACAGCCCCTGGTCGAGGGGCAGTCCTGCCGCGCCGAGGCGCGCCGGAGACCAATCCGGAAAGGTGTCGCGACGGTCCCCCATCAGCGGAGGTCCGAGGGGTGCCCGGGCAGCCATTCTCTCCCACTTGCCCAGCCCGCTGTGTGGAAACCTGCCGCCGGAGTAGCGTTCGCAAAAGCAAATATATCAATGTGTTGCAGAGATGTCAACACTCTGTTGATAACAAGTTTCGGGTTTCGTACGGGGCTCTCGGAGGCCTAACTTCTGACTGGCTCACGGCTTGCGCCTTCGGGGGGCCGAGCTCCCAATTGCCACCTTCGAGGACCCATGCGACCGAGTCTCGCGATCGGCCCCGTCGCTACCCGTGCGGCGGGGAATGGAACGCGCGTTACCGCCCCGGTTGGAGGCCATCCGGCCTGGTTCGAATGCACCGACCTGCCGCTCGAACCGGCACCCGAGGCATTCGGCAGCGCTTTCCTCATTCCGGCTGCTGCCTCGCATCGCCGGCTCGACCTCGCGGAACCGGTCTCGTCGACCTGGGCCGATGGGGCGGGGAAGGTGCTCGACACGGTCGGGCGATGGTGGGGATACCGCGTGGAGCGCCCCCGTGCCGTGATGCGCCCCGAGGTCCTCCGCAATCCCGATTCCCGCCGCGGCCTTACGGCGCTCTGCTTCAGCGGCGGTGTCGACTCGTTCTTCACGCTGCTCCGCCGTCCAGGTGGAGTCGACCTGCTCGTGGCGGCGCACGGCTTCGACATCCCGCTCGTGGACGTCGCGCGCATGTCCCGCTTTCACGACGGCATGAACGAGGTGGCCGCCGAGCTCGGCGTGCGCACCGCCGTGGTGCGGACCAACCTCCGCGAGCATCGCGAGTTCCTCGGTGCCAACTGGACCCGGACGCACGGCGGAGCGCTCGCCGCGCTCGGCCATGCGCTCGGGGGCGCGGCGGAGCGCCTGGTGGTCTCGTCCAGCTGCACGCGGCGCGACCCGTATCCGTGGGGATCGCATTTCGAGCTCGACCCCCTCTGGAGCTCGGGCCGCCTCACGATCGAGCATTTCGGCGAATCGCTGGGCCGGGGCGAGAAGCTCGGCCTCATCGGGAACGATCCGCTCGTGCAGCGCCATCTCCGGGTCTGCTGGGAGAACCGCTCGGGCACGCTCAACTGCTCGCGCTGCGAGAAATGCATCCGGACGGAGGTCACGCTGGCGACGTATGGCCTGCTCGACCGATTCGAGGTCTTCGCATCGCCCACCACGCTCGCCGACCGGATCGACGGGGTGGCGAAGGTTCCCGTGCGCCCATCGCTGCAGCCTTACCGGACGGCCCTCGAGAGCGGCGCGCTCGACCACGACGTGGCCCGGGCCGTGCGGGCGCTGATCCGCCGGACCCGGCGGTCGTACGTCCGCGATTCCGTCGTCGGACTTGCCCGCCGCGCAACGGCCCGCCTGTAGCGGTCCGCCGCTCCGCATGCTTCACCCCTTCCACGGACCGGGGCGGGCGGCTACGTTTCCGCACCCTGAAAGCGGGACGTAGCGCAGCCCGGTAGCGCACTGCAATGGGGTTGCAGGGGTCGCGGGTTCAAATCCCGCCGTCCCGATCGTCGAAGAGCCGGCCGCGTGCCGGCTCTTCGCGCGTTCCCCATCCTGTTCCCGCGTCGGAGCACACATGCGGACCCTCCTCCTCGTTCTTGCGCTTCCCCTGCTCGGCGGCTGCGAGCTCAACGACTTCCGCCGGACCCCTATCCAGTCGGGCGACGATTTTGCCCGGGAGCTCAACGTGAACCTCGACGAGATGCAGCAGACCCGGACCGGCCTCCGGTACCAGGACATCGAACGGGGGACCGGCGCCGAGGCGCGGGCCGGCACCACGGTCGCCGTGCACTACACCGGCTGGCTGCAGGATGGCCGGGAGTTCGACAGCAGCGCCGGCGGTGAGCCGCTCGTGTTCCCGCTCGGCCGCGGCGCGGTCATCGACGGGTGGGAGGAAGGGGTCGCGGGGATGCGCGTAGGCGGCAAGCGGAAGCTCGTGATTCCTCCGGCCCTCGCGTACGGATCCCGGGCCAACGGCCCGATTCCGGCCAACAGCACGCTCGTGTTCGACGTGGAGCTGGTCGAGGTGCGCTGATCGATCACTCGCCTCCGGGGAGACTGTCGAAAAGTGCGACAGTGGCCGGGTGAGCGCGGTCACAGCGGGATGCGGGCCGCGATGTGAGCTTGGGGGCCAGTTGCCGCCTGCGCCGCCGGCGCTGAGCGAGAGCGAATGGCCCTCTTACCCTGGAGCATGTCTATGCGGAACACGCCGCGCAGCGCGATCATCCTCGGCGGACTCACCCTCGCCTTCGGCCTGACCGCGTGCGCCCCCAAGGTCACACGGGAGGATTTCGAGAGCGAGGTGGGGAAGATCCGCGAGGAGATGCAGACTGGCGATCGCCAGCTTGCCACCCGCATCGACTCGGTGGAAAATCGGCTCACCACGCTCGAGCAGGAGCTCCAGTCGTTCCGGAGCGAGTACAACGTGAGCGTCGAGCGCATGGAAGGCGCGCTCAAGTTCAACGTTCCGGTCCACTTCGAGTTCGGCAGCGCCGAGCTGCGTGAGGCCGATCGTCCGGTGCTCGAGCGCTTCGCCGGCGTCGTGAAGGAGCATTACCCGAATGCCACGATCACGGTCGAGGGCTTTGCGGATCCGGCCGGGAGCGCGGCGTTCAACCAGCGGCTCGGCATGCGCCGCGCCGAAGCGGTCGCCGGCTACCTGAGCGGGCAGGGAGCGCTCGACGCCTCCTTCATTCGCGCGGTGAGCTACGGCGAAGCGCGGAACCGCCAGATCGTCCCGGGCGCCCAGGGCCCCGGCGAGCAGGGCGTCGAGAACCGGCGCGTGGCGCTCGTGATCGACTACGCGTCGCAGACGTCCGCGACCGAGGACGTGTCGCTGCAGTAAGCCCTGCAGCTCCACTGAGAGCGCCGGGAACGCAACGCCCCGCCGGATGTCCGGCGGGGCGTTGCTCATCCGGCCCTGCGGATCACTCGAGCTCGATACGCTCGATGTTGTCTCCCTCCTCCCAGTCGAGGAGGCCGTACGGGTCGATTCCCGCGTGGGCGGGCCGGCCGGTAACCGTGACGGTGATGGTCTGCCTGCCCCCGATGAGCGCATGCTTCCGGAGGTAGAGCGGACTGCCGAGCACCTCGCCCGGTGGCGCCGCCGCGAAGACGCCGATGTCCACGGGCTCGGTGATCGGGACCTCGGTTTCGCGCCCCGCACTGTCGGCGACGACCTTGCGCGCCTCGACCTGGAGCGTGACCCGCCATGCGCCGCCACCGATCGGTTCGGCGGCAATCTCCCGCGTATCGAACGTCCAGAACGCGTTCACTTCGAAAAGATCGTGGAGCAGCGGCTTCAGTGAATCGGGGGTCGCCGCCGCAAGCTCGCGATAGAGGTCGAGCGTGGTGGCCGGCGGCGCCGATCCGGCTGCGTGTTTCCGGAGCAGAGTCGCCAGGGCGGCATTCACGCGGTCCACGCCGATGTACTCGCCGAGCGCAAAGAGGGCGAACGGTCCCTTGCGATAGCCCGCATAGGGATCCATGGCGCGGAGGAGCGGAAGGCCGGTCCGGATCTGCGGCCAGGGATTCGGCTGGCGCATGAAGGACATGAACCTGCGGAGCGCTTCGGCGCCCTTCTCGTTCCTGATCACCTGCATCGCGGAATACCACGCGAGGCTTTCCGACAGGACGATCGCACCTTCGGCGTAGGCGTGCCGCAGCTGCACGCCCCACCACTGGTGGGCGATCTCGTGCGCGATGATCTCGCCGACGACGTCGAGCCCGTCGCCCTCCGGGGCGAGCAGGAGCGCGCCCTCGAGGACGGTGACGACGCCGCTTCCGTCCACGCCCATCCCGAGCCCGCTGCTCGGCTGCTCGATGAGCTGCAGGAACCGGTAGGGATACGGGCCGAACTCCGCCGAGAAATACTCCATCGCCGCGCGCGCGCCGCGGAGCAGCCGGTCGACGTTGGCGGCGTGCGCGGGATGATGGAATACGCTCACGTCCACGTCGCTCCAGCGATCTCGCTCCACCGCATAGTCCGCCGAGAAGAAGAGACTGCTCCCGGTGATGGGGATGTCGCTCGCGTAGTGGAAATAGCGGCGACCGCCCTCGATCCAGGTCCGGCGCAGCTCGCCCGGCGCGACGGCGACCTGGTCGATGTCGGTGCCGACGATCGCCTCGAAGGCAGTGCCTCCCCCCGGCTCGACGTCGGGATGCACGTCATCCGGCGCCGGGAACGTCACCTGGCGCGGCAGGCCGTGTGCCCGGCGGTCATCCGCACCCGTGAGCTCGCGCGCCGCCTGGTACCCGATGACCGGAAGCGCACCGTCGGTGAAGTAGCTTCCGTTCGGGACGACCGCGCTGCCCGCGCCGCCGTTGGTGAAGCCGCGCCGCTCGTACGCCACGTCGAACCTGAGAGTGAGGGAATCGCCGGGCGCGAGCGGGGTGTCGAGCCGGTGAATGGAGTGCCGGAGCTCCCCGTCGGCGAGCACCTCGCGGGCCGGCCGGTCGAAGCTGACGCGCGTCCGCATGCCGGGGGCTTCCTCGATGTGCACGGAGTCGATCGATACCGGGTGGTCGTTCCTGAGCCGATAGGACCCCGTGAACGACGCCGCGCCTCGTTCGGGGTGAATCTCGACCCGGACGCTCGTGGCGGTGACCCGCGGCTGGGGGATGTCATCGAACCGGCCATAGCGTCGCTCGTACCGTGCGGCCTGTTCGAGCCGATCGGCGGCGGACCGGTACACGTTGCGGACGTTGGTGTTGTAGTAGACGATCCCGCCGAGGACCGCGATGAGGCCGATGGCGGTGAGCGCCACGCCGGCGGCCGCGCCCGTAAGCCGGCCCCGGGCGAGCCGGAGGCGCGCTCCGACGCCACGTTCCCTGCCGCGCACCCAGAGGAGTCCCGTGCCCGCGAGCAGCAGGAGCGCCCATGCCGCCCAGTAGAGCTTGAACCAGAGCCACGGGGCGAGGGAGGCCCCGAACCCGCGGATGTCGGTCCACGACCACGCGGGGCCCCCACCGTATACGAGCAGGTTGTGCTCGATGCCGAGGAGGGGTGCGAGGATCAGACCCAGGTACACGATGAACGTGACGATCAGGGCGACATGCTTCTGGTTCACCACGACCTGGATCAGGAACACGAGGGCCGCGAAGAGCAGCCAGGTCGGCAGCTGAAGGCCGAAGAGCACGGCGACGAACAGCCCGGGCTGGTGCTCGTGATGGCCCCTGATCACCTGCACGAGGATCCCGGCCGCCATGACGAGCAGCATGACGAGCGCGAGCAGCAAGGCGAGGCCCGCGAACTTCCCGAGGAAGGGCACCCATGCGGGCACCGATGTCGTGTCGAGCGCCTCGTCCACCCGCGCGTCCCGTTCGCGCCAGACGAGCTCGCCGACGAGATAGACGATGAGCAGCGGGACGATCATCCAGTAGTTGTCCGGACGAAGCAGGTCGCCGGTGAGGTACCTGGAGAGGATGTACCCGGTCCGGGGCACGAGCGGGACGCTCCAGTGCTCGAGCTCGACGAGGAGCACGAGCACGAGGAACATCGGAAACGCCACGAGCAGGAAGAGTCCGGCAGGATTTTTCGCCATCGTCCCGAAGGACGCCGACGCGATGGCGGCGGCCTGCCTGAGCCGGATGCCGGGTCCGAACGCCGGCTCGACCTCGGGAACTTCGATGGAGCGTCCACCCGGGCCGCTGTCGGAGGGCCGGGCCCCGGCGCTCGTCCCGGCGGGCCCGTCCGCGCGGCGCCACAGGCGCGCGAACGGGAGTGCGGCCGCCGTACGATGGCTGAAGCGGAAGCTGCGATGAAGCACCGCGAGGACTGCGAGCGCCGTCGCAAGCCAGAGCAGCCGGTTCCAGAGGATCGGGCCCTCGAGCGTGAAGGCGCGCACGTTCTTCTCGACCAGGGTCCACCGGAGCATCATCTCGTTCATGATGGCGATGACGCCGATCGGGTCCGCGAGCCGCGCGAGGCCCGGCTGGCCGAGCGGGAAGTACAGGATCACGGCGACGGGGTATGCCAGCACGAGCAGGATCACGCTCGCGAGGTAGCTCGCCATCGCGCGCCCGCTCAGGAGCGCCAGGGTGAACTGGAGCGACGTCGCGATCGCCGCATTCGGCAGCGCGATGAAGAGGTAGGCCCGCAGGTAGGCATCAATCCGGAGCGGCCCGACGATCTCCGGCGCCACCCCCGGCACGAGGACCGCCAGCAGGCTGCCGGCCTGGACCGCGAGGAGCACGAAGGCGTTGAGGAGGAACGCCGCGAGGTACCGCCCGCCGATGTACTCGAATCGCGAGATGGGGCTCGTGTAGACGAGCGGGTGCATGCCGGTGTGCACGTCGCGCGCGCCCGCCTCGCCGGCGATCGCGGGAGCCACGAGCAGCCAGATCGAGCAGCTGATCACGGTGATGCTCGTGATGACGAACGGCGAATTGAGGATGAAGTCCTGCGGCAGGGTCACCGGAACGAACCCGCTCCTCGCGTTGGAGAACGCGAAGACGAGGAGCACGCCGAAGGCGAGCCAGGGCCACGGCCGCCGGAGCTGGCCGGCGACCTCGTAGCGGAGGATGCCGTGGAGCTTCACAGCAGGTCCATCGCCGGGTCCCCAGGCCTCCGGATCCGCTCGACGTTGTCCTCCGGGACGAGGTCGATGAGCAGGTGCCCCGGATCGATGCCCGCGCGAGCGGGCTCCTGCGGCACGGTCACGGTGATCGTCTGCGGGCCGGAGCGCACCCGGTGCCTCGCGAGATGGAGCGGCTCGGCGAGGACCTGCACGCCGGGCGGAACGGGGGCGTACACGCCGATCTCGATCCAGTCGTCCATCGGGATCTCGGTGGCCGTGCCGGCGGTATCCACCACGTGCTTCGCCGCGCGCACGTCGATCGCGACGACCCACCCGTCCGCCGTCGAGTCGGCCCGGACGGCGTCCGTCTCGAGGTCCCAGTACGTGTTGGCCTCGAAGAGATCGTGCAGGAGATACCGGAGCGAATCGGGCGTCACCGCCGCGAGCTCCGCGTACAGGTCGAGCGCCGTCGGGAGGGGAGGGCCCGTGCCGGCGTGCTTCTCGATGAGGCGCCTGAGCGCGCCGTTCACGCGGCCCTCGCCGACGTAGCGCGCCAGGGCATGCAGCGCGAGCGGTCCCTTCCGGTATCCGAGGAACGACCCGTCGGCGCGGAGGAGCGGGACGGCGGCGCGCGAGCGGGGAAACGCATAGATCTCGCGCACGAGCGCGAGGTAACGGCGGACCTGGTCGTCGTCGTAGCCCGCGCGCAGGACCTGCATCCCCGAATAGACCGCGAGGCTCTCGGACATGAGCCACATCCCCTCGACCGGCGCGCTCGCGAGCTGGGAGCCCCACCACTGGTGCGCGACCTCGTGCGCGACGACGTAGAACGGCAGGTCGAGCCCGCGCGAGGGATCCGGATGCATCCGGTCGAACCCTTCGTCGAACGCGACGCTGCTCGCATCGGCCGACATCCCGCCGTCGCCACCCGGCCGCTCCACGAAGCGGAGATGGCGATAGGGATAGGGGCCGAACGCGGCGGAATAGTGCGTCAGCGACGTGCGGATGCTCCGGACCATCCGATCGAGGTTCGCGACATGGGATGGGTGGTGATAGACCTGGATGGACACCGGCGGCGCGTCCGGGTCACGAGGATCGGTCCAGCGGGCTTCGTGCACCGCATACCGCGCGGAGAAGAGCAGGTACTCGTTCCGGATCGGCGCCTCCGACGCGTAGTGGAAGTACCGGCGGCCGCTCTCGATCCACGAGCGCCGGAGCGTTCCCGGCGCGACGGCGACCTGGTCGCCGTTCGTCCCGACCACGGCCTCGAAGTCGATCAGCTCGGAGCCGCCCATGTAGTTGCGCGCCGCGACCTCCTCGAGCCGTCCCGGCAGCGAGGGGCGCGCGGTGAGGCCGTGGGCCAGGCGATCCGCAGGATCGCGAAGCTCGCGGGCGGGCTGGTACCCGATCGAGGGGAGCCACCCCTGGTTCCCGAACATCGTGCCGTTGCCGACGACGTACGCCTCCACGCCGTCGTTGCGGAACCCGCGCGGCGCGTACTCGACGGCGAAGTCGAGCGTCAGCGAGTCGCCCGGCGCGAGCGGCTGATCGAGCACGTAGATCGCATGGCCGAGGTGCTCGTCCTCGACACGGGCCGAGGCGGGGCGGTCGAAGGCGAGACGGGCCGTCCGGAGCTCCGTCGATGTGGCGACGTGGATCGAATCGATGGCCGCCCCGGTCCGGTTCACCAGGCGATGCCGGCCACGCAGCTCGGCCCTCCGCTCGTCCGGCCGGATCTCGGCGTGCAGCGACGTCGCCACGAGCAGCGGCTGCGGCACACCCTCGAACCGGCCGTAGCGCCGCTCATATTCGGCGGCGTCGCGCGCGGCCGCATCGGCATCCTGGTATTCGTTGATGACGTTCGTGTTGTAGAAGACGACGCCGCCGGCCGCGACGATGAGCGCCACCGCGGCGAGCGCAACCCGGCGCCCGCCCGCGGTGATCCTCGCCCTGCCGAAACGGGATGCGACTCGCCCTTCGCGGCCGCGCGCGAGAACGAGAGTCGCTCCCTCGCCGAGCAGGAGCGCCCAGCCGGCCCAGTAGACCTTGAACCAGATC
>DASUXZ010000107.1:0-3673 GCA_036377655.1 Gemmatimonadales bacterium | reverse complement strand
ACCGCCTCCGGCCCAATTCGTCGGAGCGGGACACCGTCGCCCGGCTCTACGAGATCGGGAACGAGATCATCCGGATCGGCAACGGCATCGCACGCATGCGCCGGCTCTACCAGAGCGCGGACGTGTGGGGGGTGACGCCGGGTGGGATGCTCTGGATCGCGCGTGGGCGGGAGAACCGGGTGGATCGCCGCGCGCCGGACGGGACGTGGACGGTCGGCACGCCGCGCCCATTCACCCCCATCCCGACGACCGAGGCGGACCGGCAGAAGCTCCCCCCGTTCCGCGGGGTGGCGGGCGACTCGGTCGAGCGCGAGCTTCCGCCGGAGAAGGGGCCGTACCAGGACGCCGTCGGCGCGCCGGACGGCGAGGTCTGGACCCGCCTCAACCAGCCGGCGGGGTACACGCGCGAGGTGTATGCGATCCACCCGGTCTCGGGCGCGCCCAAGCGGACGGTCTCGTTCCCGAAGGACTACCGGCTCCGCGCGATCACCGACCGCTACGTTTACGTCACGCACGAGGACGAGGACGGGTTCCAGGTGCTCGAACGGTTTGCGCGGCCCACGTCGCCCACTGCTGTCGATCGTTGAGGCCTGAGTCAGGGATAACCACAGAGGCAATGAGGCCGCAGAGGCATACCGGAGCGACCCACAAGGAGGTTGTCGTATGCCTCGGCGTCCTCATTGCCTCGGCGGTCATGACCCCGCTCGATGATTCGAGGAGCTCATGTGATCAATTGGTGGTGGTGTGCGGTGTTGGCTGCATCAATCGTGGGATGCTCGAGAGAGGCCGGGACAGGTCCAATTGCTGCGGCACCAGATTCGACTGGTTCACCCGCCCTCGAGCTCGTCACGACCATCGCCCCCGCCGAGCCCTTCATGAACGTCACGTCCGTCGCCCTGGGCGATGACGGGAACGTGTACGTGCTCGATCAGGGAGCGAACCACATCCGCGTGTTCGACTCGGCGGGCGCGGAGCTCCGGACGATCGGCCGGGAGGGGCAGGGGCCGGGGGAGTTCGGCCGTCCCTACTCGCTCGCCTGGATCGGCGACACGCTCGCCGTCCTCGACCCCGGCAACGGCCGCATCGAGCTCGTCACGACCGACGGCCGGCATGCCGCCACCTGGCGCGGCTCTCGCATCACCGGCCGCGACGTGCGGCTCTGGCAGGCGGGGCCGTCGCGCATCTTCCTCGACAGCTACCGCCCCACCGCCGACGGGAAGATGCAGATGCTCTTCGTCTCCGCGGGGCCGGACGCGCGCGACACGCTCGTCATCCCCGAGCGCACCGGCGCCGACGAGGTCACGGCCGTCACCTGCAAGCTCCCGAACGGGGCGATCACCTGGTTCGACGTTCCGTTCGCATCGGTCCGGATCCGGGCGGTGTCTCCCGAGGGATTCCTCGTCATCGGCCGCACCGGCGACTACCGCTTCACCTGGTACGACGGCGCCGGCCAGCCCCAGCGCATGATGGCCTTCGGCGCCGACACGATCCCGATTCCCGACGCCTACTGGGACTCGGTGCGCACCGAGTACCGCGCGTGGCGGGACAAGCTCGTCGGCGCCGACTGCGACCGCTCCGACCTCCCGCGCCCGCCGCACAAGGACTTCGTGCGCGCGGTGACCTTCGACGACCAGGGCCGGATGTGGGTCGAGGCGGTGACGGCGGACGGGTTCCGGCTCGATGCCTGGGTGCCTGAAGCGGGCAGGAGGGTCGCGGCCCTTCCGGCACCGGAACGGAATCCCGACGTGCTGTTTGCCGTGCGAGGTGACCGGCTCGCGCTCGTCGCGGATGACGACGAAGGGCAGCGGGTCGTCGTCTATCGGATCCCCGGTGCGTCGATTTCCCCGCCCGGGACATCCTGATTTTCGCGGTATCTTACACCGACTCCTGAACACGGCGGACCATGAGCCACCGAGCTGCGGCCCCTGCGGTCGCTTTTGCCGTCCTCCTCCTTGCCGCCACCGCCTGCAAGGACAACGACGCCAGCGCCGAGCCCGCGGCCGACTCCACCGCCTCGGCGGCGGTGCCCCTTTCGCTCCCGGTGGTCGGGGAGGTGGTGCGGGAGGGGGACCTCGTCCTCACCGTGCCCACCACGGCCCAGGTCCGGTCCGACGCCGTCGCCACGCTCCGGTCGGAGACCGTTGGCACGGTGGACAAGGTGCTCGTCGTACCGGGGCAGCGGGTGGCACGGGGGCAGGCGCTCGCGACGCTCGATCCGCGGCCCTTCGACCTCGCCGTCGCCGAAGCCGAGGCGGCGGTGGAGCAGGCGCAGGTGCAGTACAACGACATGATCGTCCCCGACTCGATCGTCTCCGGCGAGGCGCCGAGCGAGGAGCGGCGGCGGAACGCGCTCGCGCGCTCGGGGCTCGCGGGGGCTCGCGTCAGGCTCGAGCGCGCGAAGCTCGACCGCGACCGCGCCGTGATCACGGCACCCTTCGCCGGCGTGATCGACCGGGTCAACGTCGCCGCGGGGGAACGCCTCAGCGCCGGTGCCGAGGTGGCGACGGTCGTGGACATCAACGACCTCCGCATCGAGGCGGCGGTGCTCGAGCACGACCTCCCGCTCATCCGCGTCGGCGGGCAGGCGGTGATCACCTCGGCGGCCGCACCGGGGCGCGAGATCGTCGGCCGCGTGGCCGCGGTGCTCCCGATGATCGACAGCACCACGCGCGCCGGCCGCGCACTCGTGCGCTTCCGGAGCGATGGCGTGCTCCGCCCCGGCATGTACGCCGACGTGCGCCTCGAGTCCACCCGCCTCACCGACCGGATCGTCGTCCCCGCGCCCGCGGTGCTCGAGCGCGACGGTCGGCCGCTCGTCTTCGTCGTGAAGGGCGGCCGCGCGCAGTGGGTCTACATCAATCCCGGCCGCTCCAACGGGCTCGAGACCGAGGTGCTTCCCGATTCGTCCACCGGGCAGATTCCGGTCGCGGCGGGTGACACGGTGCTCGTCGAGGGGCATTTGACGCTGACGCATGATGCGCCGGTGCGGGTGGTGGCGAAGGCGGAAGAATCGGTGAGAGGTGAGCAGTGAGAGGTGAGAGGGGGGTGGTGATCGGGAAGCCTTCGCGGCAGCGCTGATGTCGCTCTCGTCCTCCGCCGTCTCCCGCCCCGTCATGACCGTGGCCGCGACGCTCGCGGTCGTGCTGCTCGGCTCGGTCTCGCTCGGCCGGCTCCCGGTCTCGCTCCTTCCCGACGTCACGCTACCCGTCCTCACCGTCCGCACTGCCTATCCGGGCGCCGCGGCGACGGAGGTGTCGCGCTTCGTGGCGGAGCCGATCGAGCAGGCGCTCGCGGCGACGCCGGGGCTGGTCGAGCTCCGCTCGCTCAGCCGGAACGGCGAGGCGACGACCACCGCGCGCTTCGCCTGGGGCACCGACATGCCGGGCACGGTGCTCGGCGTCCGCGAGCGGCTCGACAACGCGCGCCAGTCGCTCCCCGACAACGCCGAGCGGCCGACGCTCCTCACGAGCGACCCGGGCGAGCGGCCGATCGCCGTCCTCGCCCTCCGCGGCCAGGGAGACCTCCGCTCGATTGCGCGCACCGCGCAGGATGTCCACAGCCGCCGCCTCGAGCAGCTCGACGGCGTGGCGAGCGTCGCCGTGGTCGGCGCGCCGAGCGACGAGATCCGGATCGACGTGGACCCGGAGCGGATGCGCGCGCTCGGGCTCTCACC
>DASUXZ010000106.1:0-4692 GCA_036377655.1 Gemmatimonadales bacterium | reverse complement strand
GGCGCGCGAGGAGCGGGAGCCGGCTTTCCGCGCCCTCCGCGACGCGGGCTTCGTGACGTCGGTGCCGCCGGGGCCGGTGCCGTGGCGGCACACCTATCACCGCCTGCCCCGGCTCCGGCTCGACTGGATCCTCGTGACCGGGCACCCGCGCGTGCGGCGCTTCGGCGTGCGGCGGCTCGACGAGCACCCGCTCGACAAGGGCCCGTTCGTCTTCGGCTCCGACCACCATCCGCTCCTGGCCCGGCTCGACTTCGCATGAGGGACGCCCATGGGTGAATTCCTGTTGCTGCCGTGGTGGGGGATCACGCTGCTCGTGATCGGGCTCCTCGCGCTCGTCATGGCCACGTCCGCGCTCTTCCTTCCCGATTTTCACGAGCCCGACTTCCTCGTCGGCGCCGATCCCGCCGCCGACTCGGCGGAGTTCGTGGACCTCCTCGTGAGCGCGCTCAACGTCCCGGTGCTGCGCGGCAGCTCCGCCCGGATCCTGCAGAACGGCGACGCCTTCTTCCCGGCGATGCTCGAGGCGATCCGCGGCGCGCGCGAGTCGGTGAACTTCCAGTGCTACATCTGGGAGTCGGGCAAGGTGAGCGACGAGTTCATCGAGGCCTTCGCCGCGGCCGCCCGGCGCGGGGTGGAGGTGCGGATCCTCATCGACGCATTCGGCGCCATCAAGTTCAAGGGCCGCGACCGCGACCGGCTCCGCGAGGCCGGCTGCAAGCTCGAGTTCTTCCGGCCGATCCGGTGGTACAACATGGTGCGCGCCTTCCGCCGCTCGCACCAGCGCGCCATCACGGTGGACGGGGCGATCGGCTTCACCGGCGGGGCGGCGATCGCCGACAAGTGGGCGGGCAACGCGCGCACGCCCGGGGAATGGCGCGACAGCATGACGATGGTGACGGGCGCGCTCGTGAGCGGCGTGCAGACCGCCTTCGGCAACGACTGGGTCTACTGCTGCGGGGAGATCCTGGCGGGTCCGCGCTTCTTTCCCGTGCCCCCCACCGGCCCCGCCGATCCCGACGTCGAGCCGCCGATCGGCTTCGCGGTCGTGAGCTCGCCGAGCGATGCGGAGCAGCCGATCCGGATCTGCCACTGGCTCGGCTTCCGCGCGGCCCGGAAGCGGCTCTTCATCTCGAACTCCTACTTCATTCCCGACAAGCGGCTCCGCCAGGCGGTCATGGATCGCGCGCGCGCCGGGGTGGACGTCCGCATCCTCGTCCCCGGCAGCAAGACGGACGCGAAGCCGGTGCGGCTCGCGGGGCAGACGCACTACGAGGAGCTCATGCGGGCCGGCGTGCGCATCTACGAGTACCAGCCCACGATGATGCACGCGAAGGTAGTCGTGGTGGACGGCGTCTGGTCGGTGGTAGGCTCCGCCAACATGGACGAGCGGAGCATGGAGCTCAACGAGGAGAACGTGCTGTCGATCTACGACCGCCGGCTCGCCGCCGAGATCGAGCGGGGCTTCCTCGAGGACTTCGAGCGGTCGGTCGAGTTCGACCTCGCGCGGTGGAGCCGGCGCCCCCTCTACCGGCGGATCCTCGAGCGCCTCTCGCGCGCGGCGATCGAGCAGTACTAGGCGGGCACGTACAGGGCGAAGAGCTTCCGGAGCGCGGCCGCCGGATCGTCGCAGAGGCCCTCGTGGATCGGCGAGGCCTGCAGGACGTCCGATCGTGGCGCCGTGAGCCAGTGAAAGCGCTCGGACGACGGCGCGAGCGCGATCGGTCCCGCGGCAGGATCTCCCGCCGCGACCGCCCGGCAGCTCAGCAGGTAGCGCGAGAGGAGCTCGCTGTCGATGTCGGGAAGCCGCGTCCGGAGCTCGGCGGGATCGGTGATCGCCTCGAGGGCCAGGAACTCGCGGGTGCGCGCGTGCAGCACGACGCCCACCGGCTCGAACGCGCCGAGGTGCACGTGCGGCACCGCGCGGAGGATCGCGAAATTGTAGGCGACGGGCTCGCTCACCGGCGTGCTCCGAACGGCGACGGGGTTTCCGCGAGGCGCCGCTCGCGCGCGGCGACGGCCTCGTCCACGAACTCGCGCGGCCCGGCGAGGCGCGCGGCGAGATAGTCGAGATACCGGTCTCTCGCCGCTGCGGGACCGTCTCCGAGCAGCTCGTCGGGAACGAGCGCGAGCAGCTCGCGAAGCACTGCCTCCGTGAGCCGGCCGGCGGCGATCCCGTCCACGGCGCGCAGGTCCCCGCTCCGCGTGAGGAGCACGTGATCACGGATCAGGGGAAACGGCGTCCGGGTGCGGGACGCGTCGACGCTCGACCAGTCGTGGTGGGCGTAGAGCGCCGCTCCGTGGTCGATGAGCCAGGGGCGGCGCTGCCAGATGAGGAGGTTCGGGTTCCGGTGCGTCCGGTCGGGGTTCGTCACGAAGGCGTCGAGCCAGACGAGCTGCGTGGCGAACGAGGTGTCGACCAGGTCGCCCGCCGCGCGCGGATCGAAGTTGAACGCGCCGTCGAGGTAGCGGAGCCCGACGTTCACGCCGTGGCTCGCCTGGAGGAGGTCCTGGATCTCCGGGTCGGGCTCGCTCCGGCCGAACGGCTCGGGCACGTGCACGATGGCGAGCTCCGGCACCGGCAGCTCGAGCACGCCCGCGAGGAGCCCCACGATGAGCTCCGCCACGAGCGCGCGTGGCCCCTGTCCGGCGCCGCGGAACTTCACGACGTAGAATCCGTCCGTCGTCTCCACCACGGCCGGCAGCGAGCCCCCTTCCCTCAGGGGCTGGACGTAGCGGACCGCGGAGACGCGGGGCGGCGCGGGAATCCCGGGTGTTCGGCTCGGCATCGGGCATGAAAGATAGGCCACCGCGAGCGGTTGCGATAAACGTTTCCCGCGGCGCCGGCATCAAGGTGGACATCTCTGCCTGGAGCCCCGCATGACCCGCGCCTCCATCGTGCTCGCCCTGATCGCACTCCTGGGTTGCGATCCTGCATCGGGGCAGCAGCTTCGTCGTGTCGCACCGATCCCGGCGGGCAGGGGGTCGGGTGAGCTGCTCGTCGCCGACGTCGACGGCGACGGAAAACCCGACCTGCTCTCGAAGCACCTGCTCGAGCGGCGTGTTGCGATCCATCGCGGCCATGGCGACGGCACCTTCGCGGCGGGCTGGCGCGTGATCGAGTTCGACTACCAGCCCGGCACGGCCGCCCTCGGCGACGTCGACGGAGACGGGCGTGCCGACCTCATCGTCGCGAGCCGGGACAGCTCGAGCGAGTACGTCCACCTGCTTCGTGCGACGCCCTCGGGCTTCCTCGAGCCGTCTGCCGCCGTGAGCATCGCGCTCCACGTTGCATCGCCCTATTACAAGCCGCTCGTCCTCGTCGCGGACGTGAATCGCGACGGAGTCCCGGACATCGTGGCCGGAAACGGCCGCCGGTCCTCGCTCGAGGTGCTGGTCGGCGCTGGCGACGGCAGGATGGGCGCGCCACGGGAGGTTCGCCTCGTCAGCGGGGCCGAGCGACATGAGTTCGACCTCGGAGACGTGAACGGCGACGGTATCCCCGACGTCGTGGACGCCGGTGGCATCGAGTCCGGCCCCGATGGCTTTCTCATGGTCTACCCGGGCGACGGCAAGGGCAGTTTCGCGCCCGCCGGCGTCGCCGTGCGCCTTCCGCCGGCGCCGCGCGGGACACGACTCGTGGACTTCGATCGTGACGGCGACCTCGACGCGCTCACCGCGCATGCGGGTGGTGCGGTGAGCCTCCTCCTGAACGACGGCACGGGCCGGCTCTCCGTGAAAACCATCGTCGGGCCCCTGGCCCGCGGCGGGGCGTTCAGCCCGCTCGCACTCGACCTCGATGGGGACGGCAAGATGGAAATCGTCGTGTCGACCGGTGACAGCGTGGCCATCCTTGGCGGGCCCGACCTCGGGCCGCTGCCGGGCCGCTCGTATGCCGCGGGCCCCGGCGCATACCGGATCACGAGCGCCGATTTCGACGGCAACGGGCGCCCGGACATCGTAGCCTCGTCCTTCGGGGGCGACACGATCACCGTGCTCCTCGGCCGATGATCCTCGAGACCCCGCGCCTCCGCATCCGGGAGCTCACGGAGGAGGATGCTCCCTTCATCGTCGAGCTCCTCAATGACGAGGCGTTCCTCCGCTTCATCGGCGACCGGCAGGTGCGCACCCTCGACGACGCGCGCGCCTACGTCCGGAACGGTCCGCTCGCGAGCTACGCCGCCCACGGATACGGCCTGTGGCTCGTCGAGTCGCGGGACACGACCGCGCCGGCCGGGCTCTGCGGCCTCCTGCGCCGCGACTACCTCGAGGACCCCGACATCGGATTCGCATTCCTTCCGGCATTTCGCGCGCGCGGCTACGGCCGCGAGGCGGCGGAAGCGGTCCTCGCGCACGCGCGCAGCCGGCTCGGCGTCGGCACCGTGGCGGCGATCGTGTCGCCCGCAAACACCGCGTCGATATCCCTCCTCGAGAAGCTCGGCTTCCGCTACGAACGCCCCGTCGAGGTCCCGGGCGACGCGTCGGGAATCCTCCTCTACATGCTGCGAGCGCCGGCACCGCCCGCCTCAGCCATTGCGCCAGCTTCCTGACAGCGTTGATTTGAGGAACCAGCGACCTGGAGGCGCCGTGCGATCCATCGTTCCCATCTCCATCCTCGCCTTCGCTGCCGCCTGTTCACCGGGTGGCGGATCGGATACGACGCCGCCGGATGCAGACGTGGGCGGGCAGGGTGGC
>DASUXZ010000105.1:0-10428 GCA_036377655.1 Gemmatimonadales bacterium | reverse complement strand
ACGAGAGCGGGCGCATCCACGATGCGCACCGCGGCGCCGTCCTTGAGCGTCGTGACGCCCGCCACCGCGACGGTGTCCCCCGCCGCGAGCCCGTTCGTGATCTCGACCCGGCCCTGGTACACGCCGCCCCGCTCCACCCGCCGCCGATTGGCGCGCCCGGCGCTGATCACGAAGGCCGCGGAGCCGGCCGCATCCTCGACGAGCGACCCGGCCGGCACCAGGAGCACGCCGTCGCGGGGATCGAGCCGGAGGGTCACGCGGGCGAGGAAGCCCGGTCGGGCCTCCCGGGCGGCCGCGCCTGTCAGCACGACCTCGACCGGCACGAGGCGGGTGGTCGGGTCTCCCGCCGGGAAGATGCGCCGGATCCTGCCGGGGAGGCTCCGGCCCGGGAGGGCGTCGAGCGTGAGCGAGACCGTGTCGCCCTCGCTCAGCGCGGTCACGTCGAGCTCCGAGATCGGGAGCTGCGCCACGAGCGAGGAGACGTCGCCGATCGTGAAGAGCTCGGCCTGCGTCCCGACGATGTCGCCCATTTCGACGTTCTTCCGGAGGACCACGCCGGCGATCGGCGCCCGGACGGTGGCGTAGCCGAGCCGGGTCCGAAGCTGGTCGCGGGTGGCGCGGGCCGATGCCCGTGCCGCCTGGTCCCGCTCGTACTCGGCGACCGTGATGATCTCCTGCGCGCGGAGCTGCTCGGCCCGCTCCGCCGCGCGCTCCGCCACGAGGAGGCTTGCCTCCGCGCTCGCGAGCTGCGCCTCGAGCTCCCGGCTGTCGAGGCGGGCGAGGAGGGTCCCCGCGCGGACCACGTCCCCCTCCTCGACGGCGACCTGGAGGACGGCGCCCGCGAGCTGGCTGTTGATGGTCACGGTCCGGATCGGCTCGATCGTCCCGGTGGCGGTCACGGTGCGGGCCGCCGTGCCGAGCTCCGCGACGGCGATCTCGACGGGAATCGGCCGCTGGGCCTCGGCGCCGCCGGGGCCGGCCGCGGGGGCGTCGGGTCCCCCGTCGCCGCAACCGGCGAGGCCCAGCAGGAGCGCAGAAGGGAGGAATCGGGAAACGGGCGAAATGGGAATCGGAATCATCTTCTCGTTACGTTCGGAGTGCCGCCGCCGTTGAGGCGGGGCCGGGCCGTGCAATATGCCCGGCAGCCACCCGCTCTCGACATCCCCGGGCCACCCGGCCACGTTTCCTTCATGTTCCCCTCCGCTCCGGGGTCAAGGCCTTGAACTCGACCATCAGGCAGCGCCTCGGCCTCGCGTTCCTGATCACCTTCGTGGTGTTCCTCACGCTCGTCGTCTTCTCCTACCGGAGGGCGCAGCAGGCGGGGGCCGTGAGCGACGGGGAAACCTCGCACGTCCTCCTCATGGAGCTCGAGCGGACGCTCGCCGCGGTCCAGGAGGCGCGGGCGAGCGTGCGCGGCTTCGTCATCTCGCGCGATTCCGCCTTCCTCGGCCGTCTCGACCGCGCCCGCGGGGAGCTGCGGGCGCATGCCGACAGCCTCCGCGCCATCGGCGTCGAGAACGGCATCGAAGCCCTCATCGCGGGCGAGCTCGCGCGCCTCGATTCGATGCGCGCGGCGCCGGCGGCGGCCCGCGCCGCGATGCTCGGCGCGAACGAGGACGCGGTGCTGAGCGACCGGCTCCGCTCGATGGTGGCCACGGCCACGCTCCAGCGCGCGGGCATCGCCGAAGCCGAGCGCCGGCAGGCGGCCGCCCGCTCGCTCGACGTGGTCCTCGCGGTCACCGCCCTCTCCCTCATCGGCCTCGCCATCCACGGCGCCCTGGGCCTCGCCCTCCTCC
Source organism: Gemmatimonadales bacterium (assembly GCA_036377655.1). Taxonomy (GTDB): domain Bacteria; phylum Gemmatimonadota; class Gemmatimonadetes; order Gemmatimonadales; family GWC2-71-9; genus CAMLLJ01. The sequence continues at coordinate 8,632 of DASUXZ010000105.1, read as the reverse complement.
GGTACGTCAACGAGCGCGCCCGCGTCGAGGCAGGATTTGTCGCGCAGCGCGAGAACCTCGACGAGCGGATCCGCGAGCGGACCGCCGAGCTCGAGCGGGAACGGAGCCGGGCGGAGGCGGAGGCCGCCCGGGCGCGGGAAGCGGCCGCCGCCGCGTCGGCGGCACTCGCCGACCGGACGAGCGCCGAGACGGCTCGTGCGCACAGCGAGCGGCAGTACCGGATGCTGGTCGAGCAGGTGCGCGACTACGCGATCTTCCGCACCGATCGGCAGGGGCGGCCGGAAAGCTGGAACGAGGGCGTGGGCCGGGTCCTCGGATACGCAGAAGACGAGTTCATCGGCTCGGAGCCCGGGCTCATCTTCACGGAGCGCGATCGCGAGGCCGGCGTTCCCGAGAAGGAGCTCGCGGTGGCCACGGCCACCGGAGTGGCGTCGAACGACCGGTGGATGCGGCGGAAGGACGGGACGCACTTCTTCGCGGCCGGCACCACGACCGCCCTCCACGACGAGGGCGGGGCGGTCATCGGTTTCACCAAGGTGATGCGGGATCAGACGGCCTGGAAGGAAACGGAAGAGGCGCTCCGCCGGAGCGAGGCGCGGTACCGCCTCGTCGCGCGCGCATCGCGCGAAGCGATCTGGGACTGGAACCTGCTGAGCGATCACGTCGAGTGGAACGACGGGATCGAGCACCTCTTCGGGTACCGCCTCGAGGACGTGGTGCCGGACGTCTCCTGGTGGCACGATCGGGTGCATCCCGAGGACCGGCCCCGGGTCGTCGCCGGCATGCGTGCCGCGATCGAAAGCGGCGCCGAGTTCTGGACCGACGAATACCGGTTCCGCCGGGCCGACGGCACCTACGCCATCGTCACCGACCGCGGCATGGTCGCGCGCGACGGGCGCGGCAGGGGCTACCGGATGCTCGGCACGATGGCGGACTTCAGCGAGCGCCGGCGCGCGGAGGAGAAGCTCGCGCAGGCGCAGCGCATCGAGGCGGTGGGCCGGCTCGCCGGAGGCGTGGCGCACGACCTCAACAACATGCTCACCACGATCGTGGGATACAGCATGTTCCTCGAGCAGAGCCTGGCGCTCGACGACGAAGCACGCCGGGCCGACGTCGCGGAGATCCGGAAGGCCGCGGACCGGTCGGCCGCGCTCACGCGCTCGCTGCTCGCCTTTGCCCGCCGCGAGCTCATCCGCCCCCAGCCCCTCGACCTGAACGAAGTGGTGCGCGATACCGAGCGCGTGCTCCGCCCCGCGCTCGGCGAGAGCATCGTGGTCGAGACCCGGCTCGACGCGGAGGAGCCCACGGTCTTCGCCGATCGCGGGCGGCTCGAGCAGGTGGTGCTCAACCTCGCGCTCAACGCGCGCGACGCGATGCCGGCCGGCGGCCGCCTCAGCATCAGCACCGAGAACGTGACGCTCGGGGAGGAGGACGCCGCGCGCCACCCGGGCACCGAGATCATCCCCGGGGAGTATGTCCGCCTCGTCCTCGCGGACACCGGCCATGGCATGGACCGGGCGACGCTGAGCCGGATCTTCGAGCCGTTCTTCACCACCAAGGAGGTCGGTGAAGGGACCGGCCTCGGCCTCGCGACGGTCTACGGCACGGTGAAGCAGGCCGGCGGCTTCGTGTGGGCGTACAGCGAGCCGGGGCATGGGTCGTCGTTCACCGTGTACCTCCCCGGCGCCGGCGACTATGAGGAAGTGATCCCGACGCCGGTTCCCGAGCTCGGCGCGCCGCGCGGGGGGACCGAGACGATCGTCATCGTCGAGGACGAGGACACGGTGCGGATGCTCGGCTGGCGCACGCTGAGCGCGGCGGGGTACGACTGCCACCAGGCCGTGGACGCGAGCGCCGCGTTGAGCCTGCTCAGGCGCCTCCGGGGGCGCGTGCACCTGCTGCTGACCGACATCGTGATGCCAGGGATGGGCGGCGAGCAGCTCGCGCGCGAGCTCCGTCCGGCGCACCCCGAGATGCGTATCCTCTATACCTCGGGGTTCACCGATGACGAAGTGGTCCGGCGCGGCCTGATGCGGCCGGGCGCGCCCTTCATCCAGAAGCCGTGGGCGCCGGCCCAGCTCCTCCGCCGCGTCCGCGAGGTGCTCGACGCCGAGCGTCCGGCCGAGCAGGAGGTGTAGCAGAGCCGGGCCGGCGACCGCCGGCCGTGCATTCATACAGGAGAGGGAGGTTCCAGATGGCGCGCAACAGCAGATCCGACGACATCGACCACGCGCTCAACCCGCACCGCGACGAGGAGCAGCAGCGCGCGGCGGACCACGCGGCCGACATCCTGCGGGGGCGGGGCATCGAGCTCACCGGCCGGGAATCGGCCGAGGAGCTCGCCGACCTGCAGGCCGCAGTCGAGGCCTTCGAGGCGGCGGCCGCGGCGCGCGGCGCCGATTCGTTCGTGGATTCGCCACTGTCGTCGGCGCCGCAGCACCGCTCGCTCGTGGTGCCCGCGCGGGAGCGCGGCGAGGGCGCTGCCGCCTATGCGGAGCGGATCGAGCGCGCCGCGAGCGAGCTCGGCGCCCGATGAAGGTCGGCATGGTCGGCCTCGGCCGCATGGGGGCGAACATGGCCGCGCGCCTGCGGGAGGGTGGGCACGAGATCGTGGCCTTCGACCGGAAGGCGGAGGCGGTCGCCGAGGCGGTGGAGGGCGGCGCGAAGGGGGCGGGCTCCCTCGGGGAGCTCGTCGCCGCGCTCGAGTCGCCCCGCGTCGTCTGGATCATGGTTCCCGCCGGCGATCCGACCGAGTCCACGATTCGCGATCTCTCGACGCTCCTCGCTCGCGGCGACACGATCGTGGACGGCGGCAACAGCTACTACCGCGACTCGATCCGCCGCGCCGCGGAGCTCGAGCGCGCGGGCATCCACTTCGTGGACTCGGGGACGAGCGGCGGGATCTGGGGCCGGACCGAGGGCTACAGCCTCATGATCGGCGGGGACGAGGCCGCCGTGCGCCGGCTCGGCCCGCTCTTCCGTACGCTCGCGCCGGGCGCCGAGCGGGGCTGGGGCCACGTCGGGCCGGCCGGCGCCGGGCATTTCGTGAAGATGGTGCACAACGGGATCGAGTACGGGATGATGCAGGCCTTCGCCGAGGGGTTCGAGATCCTGCATCGGAAGAAGGAGTTCGAGCTCGACCTGGCCGAGGTCGGCCGGATCTGGCAGCACGGCAGCGTGGTTCGCTCCTGGCTGCTCGACCTCACCACGGCGGCCCTCGAGGAGAACCCGCACATGGACGGGATTGCGCCGTGGGTCTCCGACTCGGGAGAGGGCCGCTGGACCGTTGCCGAGGCGATCGACCTCGATGTGCCCGCGCCGGTCATCACGCTCGCGCTCCTCGCGCGGCTCCGCTCGAGGAGCGAGGAAGCCTTTGCCGACCGCCTGCTCGCGGCGATGCGCAACCAGTTCGGCGGGCACGCTGTGAAGAAGGCGCAGTGACGGAGGAAGCGCCCCCGACCCTCTTCTGCCTCTTCGGCGCCACCGGCGACCTCGCCCGCCGGAAGATTCTCCCCGCGCTCCATCGTCTCCACACCTCCGGCGCCGCACCGAACGTCTACGTCCTTGGCGTCACCCGCACCGCGGACGTGACCGATGCGTCGTTCCGCGAGATCGCCGTCGAGGCGCTCGGGGCCGAGGAGAGGGCTGCCGCGCAGTGGGCGGCATCCCGGCTCTACTACCAGCCGATCGGCCAGGGATCGGCCGAGGACTTCGCCGCCCTCGCGCGCCGCATCGAGGAGATCGAAGGCCGCCACGTGCTCACCGGGAACCGCGCGTTCTACCTGGCGCTGCCGCCGGCGGGATTCGCGGATACGGCGCGGGGGCTCGCCCGGGCGGGGCTCGCGGAGGGGCCGGGGTGGACGCGGCTCGTCGTGGAAAAGCCGTTCGGCCGCGACCTCGGGACGGCGCGGGAGCTGAACGCGGCGCTGCACGAAGCGTGGCGCGAGGCGCAGATCTACCGGATCGACCATTACCTCGGAAAGGAAACGGTCCAGAACCTCCTCGTGTTCCGCTTTGCCAACGCGATGTTCGAGTCGCTCTGGAACCGGGTGCACGTCGAGAGCGTGCAGATCACGGTGGCGGAATCGCTCGGCGTCGAGGGGCGAGCGGAGTACTACGACAAGGCCGGCGCCGTCCGGGACATGCTGCAGAACCACCTCGTGCAGCTGCTCTCCCTCGTCGCGATGGAGCCTCCGAGCCGGTTCGAGGCGCACGCGATCCGGGCGGAGAAGGTGAAGGTGCTCCAGTCGGTGCGGGCGCCGGGTCCGGAGGACCTGGTGCGCGGGCAGTATGCGGCGGGAAGGATCGAGGCGAGGGAGGTGCCCGGGTATCTCGACGAGCGTGGCGTTCCGCCGGGCTCGCGCACGGCGACGTACGCGGCGCTCCGTGTCGCGATCGACAACTGGCGCTGGCTCGGGGTGCCGTTCCACCTGCGCACCGGGAAGCGCCTCGCCGAGCGTGTGACCGAGGTCGTCCTCAATTTCCGGGAGCCGCCGCTCGCGCTCTTCGAGCGGTTCGAGGCGTGCAGCCCGCAGGCGGACACGCTCGTGCTCCGGCTGCAGCCGGACGAGGGGTTCATCCTGTATTTCGACGTGAAGAAGCCGGGCGCGTCGTTCGCGCTCGCCCGGCAGCCGCTGCACTTCGCGTACGCCGAAGCCTTCGGGCGGTTGCCGGAGGCGTACGAGACCCTGCTCCTCGACGTCTTCCTCGGCGACCAGACGCTCTTCGTGCATGCGGACGAGGTCGAGGCCGCGTGGACGCTCGTGGCGCCGCTCCTCGACGTCGATGCGGTGCCGCATCCGTATCCCGCGGGCGGCTGGGGGCCGGCGGAGGCGGACGCACTCACGCGCGGCACGCATCCGTGGCGCAACCCCTGAGCCCCGAAATCTCGGTGCTCGAATCGCTCGACGCGCTGAGCCACGAAGCGGCGCGCGTGGTCCTGCTGTCCGCGCGCGAGTCGGTGCTCTGCACCGGCCGCTGCACGATCGCGCTCTCGGGAGGGTCGACGCCGAAGCGGCTCTACGAGCTCCTTGCCTCGGACGAGTACCGCGGCGCGATGCCGTGGGACGAGATCGAGTGGTACTGGAGCGACGAGCGCTGCGTGCCGCCCGACGATCCGCGCAGCAACTTCCGCCTCGCGCACGAGGCGATGCTCCTGCGCGCGGGCGCGGCCCCGACCCAGGTGCACCGGATCGCGGGAGAGAAGGCGCCGCCGCGCGCCGCGCAAGCCTACGAGTCCCTGGTCCGCGACCGGCTGCCCGATCTCGCCTTCGACCTCGTCCTGCTCGGGGTCGGCGAGGACGGGCACACCGCGTCGCTCTTTCCGGGCGATCCCGCCCTCGAGGAGCGCGAGCGGCTCGTGATCGACGTGCGTGCCCCGGCCGGCGCCGAGGTGGCCGCGCGGGTCACGATGACGCTGCCGCTCATCAACCGTGCGCGCAGCGTCCTCGTGCTCGCCGCGGGAGCGTCGAAGCGCCGGATCGTCCACGCGGTGCGGTCGGATCCGGCGGGCGCCGCGGGCGATTTTCCCGTGGCGCGCGTCCGCCCGGTCGGCCACCTCACGTGGCTCGTGGACGCGGCGGCGGCCGGTTAGCTAGTCCCGCGCGAGATCCGGGCGGAGGGCGCGCGCGTCCCGCAGGTATGCGTGCGCCGCGTGGGTGGGTTCCGGCATGCGGGCATGCACGAGCACCCGGATGCATCGGGCGAGCGCGCCCGGCACCGCCACCTCGGCCGTGCAGAGCATCGGCACCGCCCCCCAACCCGCCTCGCGCGCCGCGAGCGCGGGGAATCCGCTCACGATGTCCGGCGTGACGCTGAAGACCGCGCTCACGATCTCGTCCACCGCGAGGCGGTTTCGCTCGAGCAGGGCGGCGAGGAGCTCGGTGACCGCCGCCTTCATCTCTTCCTTCGTGTCCGCCGGCACCGTCGTGGCGCCCCGGATCGCGGCGATGTGCCGTTCCCCCGACAGGTGCGCCTCGACCTGCGACGTGACGTCCCCGCCCGGCGTGAGCTGCCGGCGCGCGAGGAGCCAGAACCGGGTGCGATTGTCGGCGCGGTCCTGGATCTCGGTCGCGAGCGGCACGAGGCCGTAGCGCTCTCCCGCCTCGCGGCTCGCGATCGCCGCGGCAGCGGCATCGCCCCGGGCAGCGACGAGCCGGGCCGCCCCCGCCGTGTCGTGCACCGCCGCCGGGGCGATGCCGGGATGGTGCGCGAAGAATCGGCTGCACTGCCGCAGGGCGACGGGGTGCGATGCCGCGGAGGTGATCGTGCCGAGGCCGGCGCCCGGAAGCGCGAGGAGGGCGAGGCGCACCGGCACGTCCACTTCCGCCTCGACGCGGAGATCGTGCGCCGCGATCGCCCGGAGACTCGCGTGCACCACGCCGGCGAGCGAGTTGTGCACCGGGAGCAGCGCGCGGTCGATCGTTCCGGCCTCGAGCGCGGCGAGTGCCGGAGCGAAGTCGTCGAAGTACATCGGCTCGGGCTCGAGCGACGGGAGTCGCCGCATCGCGCTCTCGCTGAAGGAGCCCGCCTCCCCCTGGATCCCGATCCGGAGCGGCACGGCGGCGGCGCGCGACGGCGCGCTCGTGCGTGCGGCGCTCGTCATGCGACCGCCGCGGGCGTGTGCCCGGCCCGCTCCCTCGCCGGCTGGCCGACCGTGCGCCCCGCCGCAGCCGCGAAGGCGGCGAGCCGCTCCATGAGCGCGGCGAAGGCGGCGGGAGTGAGCGACTGCTCGCCGTCCGACAGCGCGCATTCCGGCTCGGGGTGGACCTCGACGATGAGCCCGTCCGCGCCGGCCGCGACCGCGGCGAAGGCGAGCGGCGCGACGAGCGCGGCGCGCCCGCCGGCGTGGCTCGGGTCCACGATGACGGGCAGGTGGGTTTCCGACTTGAGCACCGGGATCGCCGAGATGTCGAGCGTGTTGCGCGTCCCCGATTCGAACGTCCGGATGCCGCGCTCGCAGAGGATCACCTCGCGGTTGCCGTGGGCCATGACGTATTCGGCCGCCATGAGCAGCTCCCGGACCGTGGCGGCGAGCCCCCGCTTGAGGAGCACCGGCCGGCCCGAGCGCCCGACCTCCGCGAGGAGCGAGAAGTTCTGCATGTTGCGCGCGCCGATCTGGAGCACGTCGGCCGCGTCCGCGACGCGCTCGACCTGGCGTGTGTCCATGACCTCGGTGACGATCGCGAGCCCGGTCCGCTCCCGCGCCTCGCGCAGGAGCTCGAGCGCCGGCTCCCCCATCCCCTGAAAGGCGTACGGCGAGGTCCGTGGCTTGAAGGCGCCTCCCCGGAGGAGGGACGCCCCTGCCGCGCGGACCGCTTCCGCCGTCTCGAGCAGCATCTCCCGTCCCTCGACGGAGCACGGCCCGGCGATGACCGCGAGCGCCTCGCCGCCGACGGCGGCCCGCCCGGCGCGGACGACGCTCCCGCCGAGCCGGGGAGATGCCTCGCGACTCGCGAGCTTGTAGGGCCGGAGCACCGGCGTCACCGACTCGATCCCGGGCAGGGCGAGCAGGGGGACCTCGGCGAGCACGGCGTCGTCCCCGACGCACGCCACCACCGTGCGGCGCTCGCCGCAGATCACGTGGGCCTGGAGCCCGAGCGACTCGACACGCTCGCGGAGGTGATCGAGCTCGGGCTCGGTGATGCCCGGACGGGTGACGATGATCATGCTGCCTCGCAGACGGCGGAAGTGGGGAAAAGGAAACGGCCCCCGGATCGTTCCGGGGGCCGTTCGTCGGGGCCTGCTCGCGTCAGCGGCGCGCGCCTGCCCGACTTCGACCCCCGGTGGGGAAGCCGAAGAAGAAGGCAAACGCAAAGCATGCCGGGCGCGGTGCGGTCATGGCAACAATCTGCGAAATCGCCGGAGGTGGCGCAAGCGGCGGGTTTCGCCGCGGTCCCGGCCGCCGTTACTTTTTCCGGCATGACCACCATACCCACCTATCGCCATCTCGCCCCGCCGGTCGAGGGCGAGACCATCACGATGGACGGGGGCCGGCTCCGGGTCCCCGACATGCCGATCATCCCGTTCATCGAGGGCGACGGCACCGGCCCCGACATCTGGCGTGCCTCCCAGCGGGTGATGGACGCCGCCGTCGAGCGCGCGTACGGCGGACGGCGGCGGATCGCCTGGTTCGAGGTGCTCGCCGGGGAGAAGTCCAAGCTCAAGCTCAACGACTGGCTGCCGGAAGACACCCTCGCGGCGATCCGGCACCACCTCGTGGCGATCAAGGGCCCGCTCACCACGCCGGTGGGCGGCGGGTTCCGGTCGCTCAACGTGGCGCTCCGGCAGCAGCTCGATCTCTACGCCTGCGTGCGGCCGGTGCGGTGGTTCACGGGCGTCCCCTCGCCCGTGAAGGCGCCCGAGCAGGTCGACATGGTGGTCTTCCGGGAGAATACGGAAGACATCTACGCCGGGATCGAGTATCGCGCCGAATCGGCGGAGGCGCAGAAGCTGATCGGCTTCCTGCAGGGGGAGCTCGGCGTCCGCTCCATCCGCTTCCCGGCGACGAGCGCCATCGGGATCAAGCCGATCTCGGCCGAGGGATCGAAGCGGCTCATCCGCGCCGCGCTCGAGCATGCGGTGGCCCAGCAGCTGCCGAGCGTCACGCTGGTCCACAAGGGCAACATCATGA
>DASUXZ010000104.1:0-4152 GCA_036377655.1 Gemmatimonadales bacterium | reverse complement strand
GCACTCCGTTCAGCGGGCCGTGAGGAAGGTGGGCAGCGCGCCGATGACCCACATGGCCGCCGCGACGGCGATCGCCTGGTTGCGCGTGGCGCCGCCGGTCACCCGCACGCCGATCGCGATGAGCACGGCCGTCCAGAGGGTGAACACGTCGATGTGGCCGACGAGCGCGCGCGTCGACATCGCGGCGCCCTCGAGGAACCGGGCCGGCCCGAGGCTCAGGCTGTAGCGGGAGGTGATGCTGTCTTCGGGGAGGACCGCCGCCTGGACCGCGTTCACCACCTGCTCGACGAGGATCGGGAAGAGCGAGAACACCATCACGGTCATCGCGGCCGTGAGCGTCTCCTTCACGCCGGCGAACTTGCAGACGACCCAGAGCACGAGGCCGGCGAGGAGGGGGCCGAGGAACATGGCGACGAAGAGGCCCACGACGGCGAAGTTCTGCGACATGCTCTTCGCCTGCTCGAGCTGCTCCGGGGTGAGCTGGGGATTCTGCTCGCGCAGCTTCGCGGCGCCCCGCACCCACTCGGCGTCGAACACCGGCTGCATCAGGTTCCGCGTGGCGTAGAACAGCACCACCGACGCCACGAAGAGGACGATGAGCGGCAGCCAGAAGCCGCCGTTCCTGCGGCGCTCGAAGACGGCCGTCGGCGCGTAGTAGATCTCCGCGAGATCGGATGGCCCGGGGGCCTGGCGGGTCTCGTTCATCGGCAGCTCGCTGTGAGAGGAGGTCGGCCTGCTATGGCCCGCTCGCCTCCACGCTCTCGGCGACCCACCGGAGGTACTCCGGGGATCCCTCGAGGGGGACGGCGATGATCTCGGGAAGCTCGTAGCGGTGCAGCGCGCGGATGGCGTCCATCACCTCGGCGCTCCGCGCGCGCGTCGTCTTCACGTGGCAGTACCACTCCTCGGCCTGCTCGACTGCGCCCGCCCACCGATAGGTGCTCGCGATCGGCCCGGCGACCTGGACGCACGCCGCGAGCCGCCGATCCACGAGCGCCCGCGCGATGGCGTCCGCATCAGCGCGCGTCCCGACCGTCGTGGTGACCTGGACGCACTCCAAGGCTACTGCGCCGGCGCGGCGGCCCCCGGAAGGTTGAGCGTCTCCGAGCCGCGCTTTCCGTCGTCGATCGGGTTCACCATGGTCCGCCACCCGCTCCGGAACTGGATGGTGATCCGGTGGCCGAGCGAGTCCGGCTCGGCCGCCGCGACGTCCGGGAGGGTGCGGGCGTAGGCGACGGTGCTCTCCGCCGCCGCCTGGAGCTCGGTCCGCGAATCGCCCCGGTGGAAATGGGCATACTCGCGGCCGATGGCCATCGCCTGCGCCTGCTCGCGGCCGTACCGGGCGTAGGTGTCGGCGTCCACGAGCCCGCCCTGGTCGCTCAGCTTGGGGTACTCGTGGTACGTGGGGCAGGCGGCGAGAACGAGCGTCACGCCGAGGGACGCGAGGGCGCGGGTCATGGTCGATCCTGGACGGTTCGGGTGTCGTGCTCCGACTGGATGTTACTCCGGGGCGCGCCGGAGCGGCAACCTGTCGCTCGTGGCGGGACGGGGACATTCTACAGCACCTCGACCAGGGCCGACCCGCGTGATCCCGCTGTCCATGTTCCCCATCCGGCGCAGCCCGGGCCTCTGCGTACTCCTGCTCGCGCTCGCGGCCGGTTGCCGCCCCGAGGCGCCCAGGCCGGGCGAGCGATCGCTCACCGTGTTCGCCGCCGCTTCGCTCGCCGAGCCCTTCGGCGAGATGGCGACGGCATTCGAGCGCTCCGGCGGCGGGATACCGGTGCGGCTCAACGTCGCGGGCTCGCAGCAGCTCGCCGCGCAGATCGTGCGCGGCGCCGTGGCCGACGTGTTCGCCGCGGCGGACCGGGACGCGATGAAGTTCACCGCCGACCGCGGGCGCGTCCTCGAGCCGGCCGTCCTGGCGCGGAACCGCCTCGTCGTCGTGGCGGCCGCGCGGCCCGACGTGGATGCGGTCCTGGTGTCGCTCCTCAACCTCGCGACGCCCGGGCTCAAGCTCGTGCTCGCGGCCCCCGAGGTGCCGGCCGGCCGCTATGCGCGGCAGGCGCTCCGCAACCTGAGCCGGGCGCCGGGGTACGGCGCGGAGTATGCCGACCGGGTGCTCGAGAACGTCGTGTCCGACGAGGTGGATGTCCGTGCCGTGCTCACGAAGGTGAAGCTCGGCGAGGCCGATGCCGGCATCGTCTACGCCTCGGACGTGGCGGGCGACGGGGCGGCGGCGCAGCTGGCGGGGGTCCGCGTCATCGAGATCCCCGAGGCGTACGACGTCGAGGCCGAGTACGTGATCGCCCAGCTCCGCTCGGTCGACGACTCGGCGGCCGCGGCGGCGTTCATCGGGTTCGCGCTCGGACCTGCTGGGCAGGCCATCCTCGAGCGCCACGGATTCCTCCGCCGCCGGACGACGCCGTGAAGGGGGCCGCGCTCGCCGTTCGCATCTTCGCGGGATTGGCCGTCGGGCTCGTGACGGCGTTCCTCGTCCTGCCCGTCGTGGCGCTGCTCCTCCGGGTCTCGCCGCGCGGCCTGCTCGCCGAGCTCGCCGATCCGGAGGTGCGGGAGGCGCTCCGGCTGAGCCTCGCCACGAGCTTCGCGGCCACGGCGCTCGTCGTGCTCCTCGGCCTTCCGCTCGCGTGGCTGCTCGCGTCCGCCCGGTTTCCCGGGAAGCGGATCCTCGAGGTGCTCGTCGCCCTCCCGATGGTGCTCCCGCCGACCGTGGCGGGCCTCGCCCTGCTCCTCGCCTTCGGCCGGGCCGGCCTGCTCGGCGGTGCCTTCTCGGCGCTCGGCATCTCGATCCCGTTCACGACGGCGGCGGTGGTGCTCGCGCAGATGTTCGTGGCGCTCCCGTTCTTCGTCGGCGCGGCCGCTGCGGGGATCCGGGGGGTGAGCCCGCTCTTCGGCGAAGTCGCGGCCACGCTCGGCGCGCCGCGCTGGTACGCATTCCTCAAGGTGATCGTGCCGCTGGGCCTCCCCGGGCTCGTGGCCGGGGCGGCCATGGGATGGGCCCGCGCGCTCGGCGAGTTCGGCGCGACGATCATCTTCGCCGGGAACCTGGCGGGGGTCACGCGGACGATGCCGCTCGCCGTGTACGTGCGGTTCGAGACCGATCTCGAGTCGGCCGTCGCGCTCTCGGTGACGCTGCTCGCGGTCTCGTTCGGCGTTCTCCTCGCGGTCCGCACGGGCCCTTTCGGCGCGCCCTCCGATGCTGTCCGCGCGGGTCGCTGACCGGCGAGGGGCGTTCACGCTGTCCGTCGCGCTCTCGGTGCGGGCGCGGGAGCCGCTCGTCCTCGTGGGCCCGAACGGGGCGGGGAAGAGCACGGTGCTGCGGCTCCTCGCCGGCCTCGAGCGGCCCGGCGAGGCGGACATCGTCGTCGACGACGTCAGCTGGGCGGACACATCGACCGGAAAGTGGATGCCCGCCGACCGGAGGCGCGTCGGGTGGGTGCCGCAGGAGCTCGGGCTCTTCCCGCATCTCGACGCCGTGGAGAACGTCGCCTTCGGGCTCAGGGCGCGCGGCGAGGGACGGAACGCCGCACGCCGCGCCCGTGCGATGCTCGCCGAGCTCGGGCTCGAGCGGGCGGAGGGACGGAAGCCCGGCGGGCTCTCGGGCGGGGAACGCCAGCGGGTGGCGCTCGCGCGTGCCCTCGTCGCCGAGCCGCGGCTCCTCCTTCTCGACGAGCCCCTGAGCGCGGCGGATGCCTCGGCCCGTCCGGCGATCCGCGCGCTCCTCCGGCGGACGCTCGCGGAGCGGGACGTGATCGCGATCTGCGTCACGCACAGCCCGCTCGAGGCGCTCGCGCTCGGGGCCCGGCTCGCGGTCATGGAGGGAGGGCGGGTCGTCCAGGAGGGGCCGCCGGCGGACCTGCTGCGCCACCCGAGGAGCGAGGTCGTCGGCGCGTTCGCGGGCACGAACTTCTTCCGGGGCACGATCGCGGGGCGCGACGGGTCGGGGCTCGTGCGGATCGAAACCGGCGGGGGTGCGCTCCTCGCGCCGGACGGCGGGCTCGAGGGAGAGATCTTCGTGTCGATCGACCCGCGGGAGATCGTCGTGTCGCGGGAGGTGCCGGGAGGGAGTGCGCGAAACGTGCTCCGGGGGAGGATCGTGGAGCTCGCGCCCGAGCCACCGGGCGGGGACCGTGT
>DASUXZ010000103.1:0-2278 GCA_036377655.1 Gemmatimonadales bacterium | reverse complement strand
GTCCCGATCTGGTCCATCGTATGGGAAACGCGCGCCCGGCCGTCCTCGAGGGCACGGCGGTGGGCCGCGCCGAGGTCGGCACTGGCGAGTTCCCGGGCGAAGAGACTGTCCGACTCCCGCAGGCTCTCGAGCGGATGCGGGTGCCGGATGAGCCCGACGGGAGACGCGCGGAGCGGGACGGCCGTGAGCTCGCGGGCGAGGGCGTCCGCGATCCCGCTGCCGCCGCCATTGCCCGTCACGTCGACGACGAGCGTGCGAACGCCGCGCCGCTCGAGCTCCTCGAGCGTCCGCGCGAGCGAGGCGACGAGCGTGCGGCTCACCTCGCCGTAGATCTCGTCCTGGCAGTCCTCCGCGCAGGCATCGGCCGCCACGGCGGCGCGCCTGGTCCAGGCCTCCTCGCAGCTCCGCGCGTAGTTCCATTCGCTGAAGCTCGCGATGCGGAGCACGCCCACCGCCTCCCCGGAAGCGTCGGCGACCGTCCCCGCGCGGAAGGGGTACACCGCCACGGCCTCGTAGCCGGCCATTTCATCGAAGGGGATCCCGAAGGGATGGGACTCGTCGTCGAAGCCCATGCGACGGCACGCCTTTGCCGCGCCCGTGCCGGCCGGCACGGCGCCGCCTCCCCCGCGCCAGGCCCGCTCGGCGAGTCGAAGGGCCGGGTGATCGGGCGGTGCGACGCGGAGATGGCCGTCGCCGAAGGCAGCGGCGAGGTCGCGGAACGCCCGCCGCGCGGCGCGGCGGTTCGACGCGACCGCGAGCGCCGAGTCGGCGCGGTGGTGAATGGACGGGAGGTCGACGCTGTCGGACTCGACGGCCCACTGGAAATTGGCGTACGCCGACGCGAGGTGTCGTTCGACCTGGCCGAGCTCGTCGCGCCACGCCGCACGGTCGGCGTCGTCGGCGGGGAGAAGGTCGGGAACGAGGGGAAGCGCGGCGGCAAGCAGCGCGACGGCGACGAGCAGGACGAGCGACCGGACGACGGCTCGCATGAACGGAGCTCCGTTGGGGTAGCGGCCACTACGCCGGGCCGGCCCGGATGTTTCAATCTGGGACGGCTGCTGAGGTCACGGACCGGTGCACTTCCGGGTAACGGGGCCGCGCCACGTTGCGGACCATGAAAGCCCCCGCTCTTCTTCTTGCGTGCCTTCTGCCCGCCTCGTTGGCGGGTCAGGGGCCCCGATTTTCGATCTCTCTACCCGTGTCCGAAGAGTCGTCCCTCGCGCCGGCTATCGATTCGGTACCGCCGGCGAACGAACTGGACCTCGCCTTCGGCGGGATACTCGCGGGGATGAGCGGCCTCGTGGCGGGCGGATTTCTCGGGGCGCAACTCGAGAGATCGGGCGGGTGCACCGACGCCTGGTGCGGGTTCGAAGGCGGCCTGATCGGCGCCGCGATCGGCTCGACCGTCATGGTGCCCATCGGCGTTCACCTTTCGAATGACAGGCGCGGCGATCTCTTCCGTGGATTCGGTGCGAGCGCGGCGGCGCTCGCCGGCGGGGTGGCGGTGTCACTTGTGCTTCGCGACGGCACGCCGATGCTCCTCGTGCCGTTCGCGCAGGTCATCGGAGCGGTCGTGGCGGAAAGGCGGACGAGTCGGTGATACGCTCTCGAACCCTGGTCCCTCTCCTCCTGTCCGCCGCCGCCGTGCTGGTGGCCGCGGCGCCGCTGGCCGCGCAGGGGCCCCGCCATTTCGCACCGTCCGCCGCAGCATCGAGTGCCACATCCGTCGCCGGGATCCAGCCACCGGCGCGCTCCGGGAGAGTGACCGGCAAGGCCGTGCTCGGCGCGAGCCTGGGCCTCGTGGTCGGCGTGATCGGCGGGGCATTCATCGGTGCGGAGCTGGAGGATCGTCGTCATTGCGACGATCAGTGCGGCCTTCTCGGAGCGATCGCCGGAGCCGCCATCGGCCCCACCATCGGGGTTCCCCTCGGGCTGCATCTCGCCGATGCCAACGACCGCGTCCTCGAGTCGCTCGCGATCAGCGCGGTGCTTGGGGCGGTCGGGGCCGCGGTCGTCGAGGACCGGCCCGAAATCACCCTGGCCGTTCCGCCGGTGCGGCTCCTGATCGCGCTCATCGCGAAGCGGTAGTCGCCTCGGCGGCTCAGCAGCGCACGCCGCAGCCCGGTGACCGTGTCCGGCTCAACATCTGCGAGCCGAGTCCCGGAATACCCTGCCGCTATCTCACCGGCTCGTTCGTCTCGTGGACGCCGGATCGCATCGTCATCCGTGACTCGACGGGCGCGGACCTGCAGATCGCGGCCGGCCCCCGTTCGAAGGT
>DASUXZ010000102.1:0-6762 GCA_036377655.1 Gemmatimonadales bacterium | reverse complement strand
GCGAGAGGTGCTCCTTGCTCCGGACGTTCCACGGCAGCTCGACGATGTTCTCGAGGAAGGTGCGGATGACCTGCGACTCCATGCTCTCGCGCCCGATGCGCGAGAGGCGCCCGAGCTCGCGGTCCACTTCCTTGCGCGCCTCGGGCGGCAGCTCGAGCGACTCGAGCTTCTGCTTCAGCTCCTCGAGATCGTCGCGCTCGTCGTCCTCGCCGAGCTCCTGGCGGATGCGCTTCAGCTGCTCGCGGAGGAACATCTCGCGCTGGCGCTCGCCGAGCTCCTCCTGCACCTGCGACTTGATGTCCTCCTGCGCGTCGAGCACGCCGATCTGGCGCTGCACGTGCACGAGCACCCGCCGGAGCCGCTCTTCCACGGAGAGCGTCTCGAGAAGGCTCTGGCGCTGGGCGGGGGTGATGTCGATGTAGCCGGCCACGAGGTCGGCGAACCGGCCCGCCTCGTTGACGCCCGCGAGGACCTGGTTCACGACCTCCTCGGGAAGCCCCGACTTCTGGCCGAGCTCGGCGGCCCGGGCTCGCACCTCGCGGTGGAGCGCCACGAACGCCGGATCCTCCTCGCTGAGCGGCGCCATCTCCTCCGCCTCGCGCACCACGGCCTGGAGGAATCCGTCCTTCTCGCTGAAGTGGATGGCGATGCCGCGCTGCTCGCCGTGGAGCAGGAGCTGCATCCCGGCGAGCCCGCGCTGGAGCTGGCCGATGCGCGCCACGGTGCCGATCGTGTACAGCGCCTCGGGGGTGACCGTCTCGACGTTTTCCCGCTGGGACACGGCGAAGACGAGCTTTTCGGGGGTCTGCAGCGCGGCTTCGATCGCGCGCAGGGTGGCGGGGCGGCCGGCCCCGATCGGGGCGGTCACGCCGGGAAAGAGCACCACCTCGCGCAGCGGCAGAACCGGCAGTGTCATGCGTTCGGACATTGCTACTCCTTGCTGCCCTCATCGGGCTGAATGGCAGTCACGACTGCGAATCGACCACCGAGGTGCACCGGCCGTGCCACCGATATACGAAGCATAACCGCGCCCGGGCGCGGATTCCGTGCGAAATATGCCCCGCCAGGACGCTCCGGCGCTCCGCGGCCGGCGCGAGTGGCGGGTTCGGGGATTGCGGCCTGCCATTTTGGCCCGGAACCGCCGGCGGCGAATCCCGCGGGCGCCGCCCCCCGTATGACCGGGAACGTGTTGCCCTCGCGGTCACGACCGCCCAAATTGAGGGCTGCCATCGAATTCGCCCGAGCAGGTCGCCACTTCCGCGCGAGGCCTATCGCAGCATGACCGACTCGACCGAGAGGCCGTTGCCTGCCCGCCTTGCGGCGGCGCTGGGCGAGGCGTACACGATCGAGGGGGAGATCGGCCGCGGCGGCATGGGGGTCGTATACCGGGCCCGCGACGAGCGGCTCCAGCGGCGGGTGGCCATCAAGGTCCTGCCGCCCGAGCTCGCCTTCCAGCAGGACATCCGCCAGCGCTTCACCCGCGAGGCGCAGACCGCGGCGCGCCTTTCCCATCCCCACATCGTCCCGATCCACGACGTCGGCGAAGGCGAGGGCCTCGTCTACTTCGTGATGGGCTACGTGGACGGCGAGTCGGTCGGGGCGCGGATCAAGCGGCGCGGGCGGCTGCCGGTGGAGGAGGCGCGGCGCATCATGCGGGAGACGGCCGACGCGCTGAGCGCCGCCCATGCCGTCTCGGTCATCCATCGCGACATCAAGCCGGACAACATCCTCCTCGAGGGGACGCGCGGCCGCGTGATGGTGACCGACTTCGGGATCGCAAAGGCGCTCTCGGCCTCGTCGGGCGCTACGCTCACGGGCGTGGGCGTGGCGATCGGGACGCCGCAGTTCATGAGCCCCGAGCAGGCGGCGGGCGAGCGGGAGATCGACGGCCGCTCGGACCTGTACAGCCTCGGCATCGTCACGTACCAGATGCTCGTGGGCGAGCTGCCGTTCACCGCGCCGACGGTCGCCGGGATCCTGATGAAGCAGATCACGGAGCCCGCCCCCGATCTCCGGACGCGCCGCTCCGACATTCCCGAGGACCTGGCGCTCGCCGTCCTCCGCTGCCTCGAGAAGGACCCGGAGAACCGCTGGCCGACCGCCGACGCCCTCCGGCGCGCGCTCGAGAGCCGGGTCGTGACCGGATACCAGCCGACGGGACTCGGATGGCGGGCGCAGCGCCCGCTCGGCGGCGGCGCCGCACGGAGCGGGCTCTCGCCGCGGCCCGCGCTCGGCGATCGCCCGCGCGGGCGTGAAGGCCTTCCGGCGCCGCGTCCGCTCTCGCCGCGGCCGCTCGCCCCGCGCGATCCGATGGCGCCGCGGGCGTCATGGGAGAGCCGGCGCCCCCCGCGCCGGAACGACGACACGCCGCTCCCCGACACGGGCGAGCCGAAGATCGTGCAGCGGGTCCGCGGCCAGTTCGCGAGCTGGGCCGCGGTGTCGGTCGGGTGCCTCGGCATCAACGTGGCGACCGGCCTCGATGCGCCGTGGTTCCTCTTCCCGACATTCGGGATGGGCATCGGGCTGCTCAAGAATTACGCGAAGCTCTGGCAGGCGGGATACAGCTGGCGCGACGTGCTGAGCCGGCCGCCGGCGCCGGACGCGGTCGAGACGAAGCTCCGCGCCGGCACCGCGGGCAAGCTGCCGCGACAGCTCCCGCTCCCCCGGCGCGAGGAATTCGGCCTTCACTATGCCGACGTCGAGCAGGCGTACAAGGACCGCCAGGCGATCCTCCGCCGCTACGACAAGCTCGCGCCCGCGGTCCGGAAGGACCTCGCCGACATCCATGAAACCGTGGACGGGCTCTACAACCGTGCCACCGAGCTCGCGCGCACGCTCCACCTCATGGACACCGACATCCGGGGCGAGGGCGACATCGCCCGCATCGACGAGAAGCTCGCGGCGCTCCAGGCGGAGCCGGACCGGGAGCAGCGCACCCGGCAGATCGACCTCCTCGAGCGGCAGAAGAGGACGCTCGCCGACCTCACCGCCCGGCGCGGCCAGGTGGCGAGCCATCTCGAGTCGTGCGTGCTCGCCATGCAGAACCTCCGGCTCGACCTGCTCAAGCTCACCTCGTCGAACGTCTCCGAGGTCATGAGCGACATCACGCAGGCCACCCAGCAGGCCCGCGCCCTGAGCCGGAACGTGGACCATGCGATCGAGGCGGCGGCGGAGATACGGGAGGCGATGAGGTAGGCGGCGGAAGGAGGGAACGGGGGAAGGAGGGAAAGGCCCTGCCGGCAAGTCCCGGCAGGGCCTTCATGTATCACTCCATTCCAACCTTCCACCTTTTCAACCTTCCATCATCCAGCCATCAGCACCACCCCCGACTACCGCCTCACCAGCTCCACCCGCCGATTCCGCTGCCGCCCCTCCGGCGTGGTGTTCGGCGCGGCCGGCTTCGTGTCGCCGAGGCCGGCGGTCTCGATCCGGCCGGCGTCGATGCCCTTGCTCACGAGGTACGCCTTCACTGCGACCGCGCGCTGCTCGCTCAGCGACTTGTTGGCCGCGGCGTTGCCGACGTTGTCGGTGTGTCCCTCGATCAGGAGCCGGAGGTCCGCATGCGACGTCAGCATGCCGGCGATCTCCTCGAGCGTCGGCGTGGACTCGGGCTTGATGCGGTCGCTGCCGGTGTCGAAGAGGATGCCCTGCGTCGCCACCCGGCCGTCGGCCGCGAGCGCATCGTACAGCTCCCGCCCGCCCGCGTTGATGCGCAGGTTGGCGATCATGCGCGGCTGGTCCGCGCTCCAGCCGTTCATGTTGAAGAAGATCCGGCTCGAGCGGCCGAGGTTGCCGTTCGGGACGTTGAGCGCGCGCTTCTCGTTCGCGTAGAGCTTGACGTACTGGCCGTCGACGGCGATGCGGATCCTGACCGGCGTCTCGTCGGTGTTGACGCCGAGCTCGCCCTGTCCGTCCACCTCGCCGGAGCGAAGGCGGGCGAAGTAGGTCCCGATCTCGAGGCGCTGATCGTAACCGGGCTTGTCCTGCACGAAGCTCATCTCCATCGCGTTCCCCGAGCCGGTGAGGTCGAACTCGATGGTGAACCGTTCCGGCAGCGTCTCGGGAAGGTTGACGAGGAACTGCCCGTCCTCGGCCCGGAGCCAGCGCTGGCCCTGCCACTCGACGATCTCCATGTTGCCGGAACGGAACTCGAGGCGCTTCGGGAAGTTGCCGACGCGGTCAGCGCTGAAGTCGTCCACGAAGATCGGGCGCTCGCCCGGCACGAAGTCGTAATTGGCCCAGGCGCCTTCCCCGGGCTTCATCGCGGCGGCGGGCGACGCCGCGGCGGCGCCCGCCGCGGCCGTCGGGGCACCCGGCGACGACGCCTGGCCCTGGGACGCGGCCGGCGCGGCACTCGACGACGGATCGGCGGCGTCGACGACCCGCTCCGCGGTCTCCTCCTCCTTCTGCTCCACCCGCTCCTTGGCCTTGTCACGGATGCGGCGCCCGAGCCCGCCGAGCTGGGCCTCCGCGACGGAGGGAAGCATGAGCAGCGCAAGCGCGAGGGCGGCCACGCCGGCGCGGCCGAGAATATTCGAAGTCACCAGTTGTCCTCCGGAGGTATTGCCGCGTACGAATGAAGGGGGGGTGCGGCGTTGCGGCAGGAATTTCCGGTGCCACACCCGTCCCGTCAAGCGGCTAGAAGCGGGTGATCTCTTCCATGGCGGCGCGCAGCGATTCCACCTGCGGCAGGATGACGTCCTCGAGCTCCGGCGCATAGGCCACGAACGTGTCGGTGGCCGCCACGCGGCGCACCGGGGCGTCGAGGAACGCGAAGGTCTCGTCCGCGATCCGGGCCGCGATCTCCGCGCCGTAGCCCCAGCTCATCGAATCCTCGTAGGCCACGATGACGCGGCTGGTCTTCCTGACCGAGGCGTAGATCGTCTCGTAGTCCACCGGACTGAGCGAGCGGAGGTCGATCACTTCCACCGACACGCCGTGGCGCTCCTCCATCTCCTTGGCCGCGACGAGGGTCCGCTGCACCACGGCCCCGTAGGTGACGACGGTGAGGTCGCTCCCCTCGCGCACCACCTTGGCCTTCCCGAACGGGATCATGAAATTCGGGCCCGGGTTCGGCGCCTTGTTGTACGTCTGCCGGTAGAGATGCTTGTGCTCGAGGAACAGCACCGGGTCGTCGGAGCGGATCGCGGTGCGCAGGAGCCCGTTGGCGTCGAGCGCCGTGCTGGGGCAGACCACGCGGAAGCCCGGCACGCCGGTGAAGATCGCGGCGCCCGTCTGCGAGTGATAGATCGAGCCGCCCTTGAGGTAGCCGCCGTACGTCGCGCGGACCACGACCGGCGCCGAGAAGGCGTTGTTCGACCGCCACCGCATGAGCGCGAGCTCGTTCCGGAGCTGCATGTACGCGGTCCAGATGTAGTCGAAGAACTGGATCTCGACCACCGGCTTGAGTCCGCGCGCCGCGAGCCCGATCGCCCGGCCGATGATGTTGGCCTCCGCGAGCGGCGAGTTGTACACCCGGTTCCCGCCGAACGCCTTCTGCAGTCCCCACGTGACCTTGAAGACGCCGCCCTTCCCCTTCACCTGGGAGAGGTACTCCTCGCGGCTGCAGTCGGCCACGTCCTCGCCGAACATCACGATCCGCGGGTCGCGCTGCATCTCGTCGCGGAGGCAGGCGTTGAGGAGGTCCACCATGGTGGTGGGCTCCCCGGTGAACTTCGGGTCGTCCTCGGTGTCGAACTGCTCGCCGGTGGGATCGACGTCGGGGGAATAGACGTACTTGTACACGGTGTCGAGCGCCGGCTGCGGCGAGGCGAGGGCCACTTCCGTGGCGACCTCGACTTCCTCCTCCACCTTCGCCCGGATCGCGTCGATCTCCGCCTCGGTGGCAATGCCCTGCTCCGCCAGGTAGCGCGGGAAGGTGACGATCGGATCCCGCGCGGCATCGGCCTCCCGCTCCTCAGGGGGGCGGTAGAAGACCTCGTCGTCCGAGAGCGAGTGGCTGTACGGCCGGATCACGTGCGCGTGCACGAGCGCCGGCCCCTTCCGCTGGCGGCAGTACTCGACCGCGCGTGACAGCGTATCGTATGACTCGAGCACATCGGTGCCGTCGCACTCCTGGATGAACAGGCCGGGGAACCCGCCCAGGAGCTTCGAGATCGAGCCGCCCGGCGTGTTGACCTCGACCGGCACCGAGATGGCGTACTTGTTGTCCTCCACGAGGAAGACGACGGGGAGCTTGAGGTTGGTGGCGGTGTTGAGCGCCTCCCAGAACTCCCCCTGGCTCGTGGTGCCGTCGCCCGTCGAGCAGAAGACGACCTCGTCCCGCTCGATCGGCTTGTCGGCGTCGTCGATCCGGTCGTTCTGCTCGTAGCGGAGCCACGCCTCGGCGCAGCCCACGGCCTGGAGGAACTGCGTGCCGGTCGGGCTCGAGGCGCTGACGATGTTGTAGTCCTTGTGCCCCCAGTGCGACGGCATCTGCCGCCCGCCGGAGTTGGGATCGTCCGCCGCTGCGACGGCGCTCAGGAGCTGCTCGGTGGCCGTCATCCCGAGGCCGAGGCAGAGGGCGCGGTCGCGATAGTAGGTGTAGAACCAGTCGTAGCCGGACCGGAATGCCCGCGAGGCGGCGACGAGCACCGCCTCGTGCCCCGCTCCCGAGATCTGGAAGAAGATCCGGTTCTGCCGCTTGAGCTGGATCTCCTTGTCGTCGATCCGGCGCGAGAGGAGCATGAGGCGGAACAGCTCGAGCAGGTCGCCCTTCTCGAGGCGGGAGGATGCGGGGGCCTTGGCGCGGCCGGAGGTGCG
>DASUXZ010000101.1:0-2471 GCA_036377655.1 Gemmatimonadales bacterium | reverse complement strand
GCCTGCACGCGCGCCGCGATCCGGCGCGAGGCCGCGGGGTCGCCCGAGGTGCAGTCGAGGAAGAGCGTGCCCGGCGCGAGGCCCGCGAGCAGTCCCTCCGGGCCGTCGAGCAGCGATTCGACGTCGGCGGACGTCGAGAGGCAGGTGATCACGGCATGCGCGCCGGCCGCAGCCTCCCTCGGCGTGGCGGCAACCGCGGCGCGATGGCGGGCCGCGAACGCGTCGGCACGCTCGCGCGTGCGGTTCCAGACGGTGAGGGTGCCGGGGCCGGCGAGCCGGGCGGCCATCGGCCAGCCGATCGCACCGAGTCCAAGGAACGAGATGCGCACGGACGCCTTTCAGCTGGAGTTCGGATTTCGTGAAACTAAGGCATGCGGGGCGCGGCGGAAACCGGCAAACGACGAGCGGCGGGCCGCCGGGGCCCGCCGCTCGTCCGCCGCACGGCGCGCGTCTCAGTTCGTGCCGGACAGCGAATTCCCCGTCACTGCACGGTAACTGTTGAGGCGCCCGTTCCCGAACTCCGTGTCGTACCCCGTAGCGCCCAGGTCGTCGGTGGTGGACTCGAGCCGCGCGCGGAGCGCGGCACCGCGAAGGCCGGTCTTCGACGCGACGATCGCGGCGGTGCCGGTCACCTGCGGCGCCGCCATCGAGGTGCCCTGCAGCATGGCGTAGCCGCCGTCGAGATAGGCGCTGTAGATGCAGGACTCGTCCGACGTGTTGGAGTAGCATTCGCCCCCGGGCGCGGAGAGGTCGAGCCCGTCGCCGAACTGGGTGTAGTAGCTGAGCTCGTCCCGCCAGTTGGTCGCGGCGACCGAGATGGCGCGCGCGTCGCACGCCGGGCACGAGACCGTGGCCTCGCCGCTGTTGCCGGCGGAGGCGATCACGAGGACGTTCTTGTTCGTCGCGTAGGTGATCGCGTCGCGCTCGGCGTTGGACAGCGAGCTGCCGCCAAGGCTCAGGTTCATCGCGACCATCCCGGGATGATCCGCAGCCGCACGGATGGCGTTGGCAATCGCCGACGACGGACAACCGCGCCGGCCGCAGACCTTCTGCACGAGCACCTTGACGTTGGTACCGGCGCCCGACACTCCCGAGACGCCTACGTTGGCTCCCGCCATAGTCCCGGTGGTATGCGATCCGTGGCCGTTGTCGTCGGACGGGTCGGCGTCACCGTTCACCCAGTCCCGTCCTGCGATCAAGCGTCCGGTGAACTCGGGGTGATCCATGTCCACGCCGGTATCGAGACTCGAAATGACGACGGGCGCGCCCCCCGCGGCGTAGCCCTCGACGTTGTCCTCGTCGGCATCGACGAACGAGAAGTAGCTGTTCACCGGCTGGCCCTTGCTCCCGCCACGCGTGAATCTGATGCTGAGGTTGCCCGGATTGCGGAAGGCCCACAGTCGCCCGTCGATCGCGTGCGGCTGGCGCAGGTAGTTCGGCTCGGCGAACCGGAGCGCTGGCTCCCGCCCGAGCTGGGCCGCCATGGCGCGCTCGTTGCCGATCGGCACCCGCAGCACGGCGAGGCCCGGCGCGGCCAGTTTCTCGGCGATGGCGAGGCCGCGGTTCCGCGCAAAGGCGTCGAGATCGGCGTCTTCGCGCAGCTGGACGATCACCTGGCCGGGCTCGACGGCCTCGATCGTTCCGCGGGATGCGGACGGGGCGAGCGACGGCACGAGAACGTCGTCGCCGCTCGGCGCGGACGCATCGCTGCAGGCAGCAAGGGCGAGCACGGCGAGTGCAGCCCCGGACATGCGGAGGAAGGAACGGCTCATTCGGGGACTCCTGTGGTGGGTAATGCGGTCCCGATGCCCGAGCTGCCGGGCGGACCGCGCCGGATGGCATTTTCACGATAGGAAGCGGTACCGGGGCCCGCAATATCCGTAGATCTACGGGAGCCGCCGTTGGCGCTTCGCGGCGTTCGACGCTACCCTCCCCGCCATGCCCGCCCGCATCATGCACGTGGACCTCGACGCCTTCTTCGTGGAGGTGTGCCGCCAGCGGAACCCTGAGCTCAGGGACGTGGAGCTCCTCGTGGTCGGCGGCCGCCGCGAGGCGCGCGGCGTGGTGCAGTCGGCGTCCTACGGTGCGCGGGCCTTCGGCGTGCGGTCGGGCATGCCGATCGCCGAGGCGGTGCGGCTCTGCCCGCAGGCCACGTTCTTCCAGGGTTCGTTCCCGCACTACCGCGAGGCGTCCGAGGCGGTCGCAGGCGTGCTCCGCGACTTCGCGCCGCAGGTGGCGATGGCGTCGCTCGACGAGGCGTACCTCGACTTCGGGGGCACCGAGCGGCTCTATCCCGTCTCGCTTCTGCCCGTCGCCGAGCGGATCCGCGATGCGGTGCAGGCTCGCGCGGGCCTCGACTGCAGCATCGGGATCGGCCCCAACCGCATGATCGCCAAGCTCGCGAGCGACCAGGCCAAGCCGCGTGGCCTGCTCGAGGTGCGCGCCGGGTGGGAGCAAGGATTTCTGGCGGG
>DASUXZ010000100.1:0-17489 GCA_036377655.1 Gemmatimonadales bacterium | reverse complement strand
GGAGAGATCGCGGCCGGCGACGTCATCGAACGTATGGAAGAAATCGAGCGGCGTCGGATGCTTCCATTGCCATCGCCGGCCGTATTCGCGGTAGGCGCGCATGAAGGTGTCCTCGCCCAGCATCGCGCGGAGCATGTCGAGCACCGCGGCGGGCTTCATGTATGTGGCCCGCGCGTACGCCTCCAGGGTCGGGTACAGATCCCCATGGCGCATGATCTCGACCTCCTGGTCCGCCCGCACGGACGCGAGGTAGAAGCGTCGCGCGCCTGACAGGGTCGAGGACTCAGTCTCCCGAAGGAACTCCTTCTCCGCCATTCCCCCGTTGAACTGCGTCAGCCCCTCGTCCATCCAGCCGAATCGCTTCTCGTCGGATCCCACCTGCATCGGGAACCACATGTGCCCGAGCTCGTGCGTCGTCACGGCGAGCATGCCGGCCGAATCCCAGCCTGAGCCGCCGATGCAGGCGACCATCGGGAATTCCATGCCGCGACAGGACCGGGGGCCCTGGATGGAGGTCGCCTGCGGGTAGGGATACGGCCAGAGGAAGCGGGAGAACCAGGCGATCGAAAAGCCCCCGAAACGGGCGTTCTCGGTCCAGAGGTCGGGCGCCTCCGCGACATGGAAGCTGTAGATGGCGACGGTATCGGGACGACCGTCGCCCGTGGCGTCACCGATGACGGCGCGCGCCGCATTCCAGAGATAGCGATCGGACGTCCCCCACACGAAGTCGCGGACTCGCTCCGCGCGAAATCGCCACGTCACCGAGCCATGCGTCCCCGGCAGCGTGGCGCGACCGCGCTCGGCGTAGGTCACCACGCCGACCACCCCCTCGCCGCTTCCCGCGCCCTCGAAGCGTGCACGCACCTCGGGACGGAGGACCTCGCCGGCGTTCGCGAGTGTGCCGGTCGCCCCTACCAGGTACCCTGCGGGCACGGTGAGCGCCACGTCGTAGTCGCCGTAGCCCATGTAGAACTCGGCGTTGCCGCGATAGGGATCGACCTGCCAGCCGTTCACGTCGTCGTACACCGCCATCTGCGGGTACCAGTACGAGACGAAGCTCACGGTGCCGTCCCGGCCGCCGCGCGGGGCGCCATCCTGCGGCACCGTGTAGCGCCAGGCAAGCTCGAGGGTCACGCTGTCGCCCGCGAGCAGCGGGGAAGGCATCGGAAGGCGCAGGATCGTGCCGTCGACGCGATAGCCCTCCTGGGATCCCGGCGCGGACGGCCGGACTTCCTGGCCGCGTACCGCGACTCGCGAGAGCGTCACGCCATCGGTCGTCGGCGCGCCGCGGGTTCGCATCGCCTCGGGCCGGAAGACGTTGCCGTGCAGGTGGAGGTGCAGGATGGGGAGGGTGTCGGGCGAGCGATTGAGATAGGTGATGGTGGCCTTTCCCTCGAGCGCGCCGCTCGCCGGGTCGTAGTCCGCCTCGATGTGGTAACGCGACCACTGCTGCCAGTATCGGGGCCCGGGCGCCCCGGTCCGCGTGCGGGTACCGCGCTCGACGGCCCGCGAAAAGCCGCGTGGCTCGGGGACGGGATAGGGATGCGGGCGCTGGCTCAGGGCGGGAGGCGATCCTTCGATGCGGGGAGATTCCCGATGGCGCGCGCACGCGGTCAATGCAAGGAAGAAGCAGGCGACGGCGGGCACGGTGCGCATCGAACCTCCCGGAGAAGGACGTCGGTCCATCGGCGTGCAGTCGTAGTTTGAGCGTTCCGGCCTCAAAAGGGTTGGCCGCCGGCCGGCGGCCGGACACGAGATGCCTGCGAAACTGAAAATGGCTCCGCGAAGTATCGCGGAGCCATTCCCGGTTCGAGCCGGATGCGAGCGTTGGCTCAGTCGGTGCCTGCCGCCGCCCCCGTCCAGACGTTGTTGGCGCGGTCGGTGTCCGGGTAGTGCTTCGCGGCATCGATCTCGACCCTGGTCACGGTGCCGCCCGGCACGGTCAGCGTCGCGCGCCGCGCTCCGCCGAGCCACGTCTCGACCGGCACGGTGAGCTCGCGCGTGGATCCGTCCGCGAGCGTGACCGTCACGGGCGCGGGCATCGGCGCGAGGCCCTTGTCGGCGATCACGATCTCCGTCCCGGCGGCGCCCGGCGTCACCGCCTCGACCGCCTGGTCGAGCGACCACGTCTCGTAGAACCAGGTGCGCCAGAACCAGTCGAGGTCGCGGCCGGTCACGTCGTCGAAGGTGTTGAAGAGGTCGAGCGGCGTCGGGTGCTTCCACTGCCAGCGGCGCCCGTACTCCCGGTAGGCCCGCATGAAGGTCTCCTCGCCCAGCATGCCGCGAAGCATGTGGAGCACGGCGGCGGTCTTCATGTACGACGCGGTGCCGAAGGCGGCGTAGCTCGGGTAGAGGTCGCCGTGGCGCATGAGCTCCACCTCACGGTCCGCCTGCACGATGGCGAGGTACGCGCGCTGCGCGCCGAGGATCGTGGACGATTCCTCCTGGCCGAAGAACGCCTTCTCGGCATTGCCCTCGTTGAACTGCGTGAGCCCCTCGTCCTGCCAGCTGTGCCGCTTCTCGTCGGAGCCCACCTGCATCGGAAACCACATGTGGCCGAGCTCGTGCACGGTCACGCCGAACATGCTCGTCGAGTCCCACTGGGAGCCGCCGATGCAGGTGATCATGGGGAACTCCATGCCGCCGCACGACGGCGTTCCCTGGATCGACGTCATCTGGGGGTACGGGTACGGCCAGAGGAACCGCGAGAGGAACTCGATCGAGAAGCGGCCGTACCGCGCGTTCTCCGTCCACGCATTCGGGCGCGCCTCCGGGACCCAGAACGAGTGGATGAGCGCGGTGTCCGGCGTCCCGTTGCCGTCGGCGTCGCCGGCGACGGCCCGTGTCGCGTCCCAGTTGTAGCGATTCGACGTGCCCCAGGCGAAGTCGCGCACGCGCTCGGCCCGGAAGCGCCAGGTGAGCGCGCGCCCGGAGGCGGTGGCCCTTCCGGCTCCCTGGTCGGCGGTCGCGACGACATGCACCACGCTGTCGCCCGCCCGCGCGCGCTCGAGATTCTGGCGCGTGCGTGCGGAGAGCACCTCGGCCGCGTTCACGAGCGAGCCGGTGGCCCCGATGAGGTAACCGGCGGGAAGCGTGATGGCGACGTCGTAGTCGCCGTACCCCATGTAGAACTCGGCGTTGCTCAGATAGGGGTCGATCTGCCAGCCGTTCACGTCGTCGTACACCGCCATCTGCGGGTACCAGTACGAGACGAAGCTCACGGTGCTGTCCCGGCCGCCGCGCGGGGCGCCGTTCGGCGGAACGGTGTAGCGCCAGGCGAACTCGAGCGTCACGCTGTCACCGGCGGCGAGCGGCGCGGCCATCGGGATGCCCATGATGGTGCCGTTGAGCCGGTACCCGCGCGGGGCGCCGGGACCGAACTGCTGCATCTCCTGCCCCCGCACCGCGACGCGCGTGAGCGTCACGCCGCCGGTGGTCGGCACCGGCCGGTTCTTCACCGCCTCGGGCGAGAAGACGTTGCCGTGCAGGTGGACATAGAGCGCGGGAAGGCTGTTCGGCGAACGATTCAGGTAGGTGATGGTGCTCCGGCCCTCGAGGGCGCCGCTCGCCGGGTCGTACGTCGCGGCGATGTCGTAGCGCGACCACTGCTGCCAGTAGCGCGCGCCGGGCGCGCCGGTCCGGGCGCGGGTGCCGCGCTCGACCGCCTGGGCGAACGCGCGCGACTCGAAGACCGGGTAGGGGCGCGGACGGCTCGCCGAGTCGGGACGGAGGGCGGTGGCGGCCGCGGGACCCTGCGCCGGCGCCGGCGCACCGGGACCGGGGGCCGACTGGCCGGAGGCGCAGGCGGTGGCCGCGAGCAGGGCCGACGCCAGGACGAATCGGAAACGCATGCGAATCTCCGTGAGGAGGTCGGAACGACGGGGCCATGCAATCTCGCGGCCCGATCGTGGGATCTGTGTGAAGATCGAATGAATCATGTGAGGGACCTGAGGAGCTCGAGCATCCGGAGGTCCCACGGGTCCGGGGACGGATCGGCCTCGGCGATCTCGAAGTCGGCCTGGGGCGTCTCGAGGATGAGCGGGACGCCCCGCGCGCGGCGGTCGGCCAGGAGCCAGCCGAACGCCGCAGCGCCGATCAGGCCTTCGCCGATGAGGGCGTGCTGGTCACGATTCGAGGCGAAAGGGAACTTGCTGTCGTTCAGGTGAAAGAAGGATGGCGGCTCCCCGGTGGCCTCCTCGAACGCATCGAGCACCCCGGCGAGGCGGGCCTTCGATTCGTGAATCGGGTGGCCGGCGGCGAAGAGATGGCAGGTGTCGAGGCCGTAGCCGGTGCGTGCCCGCAGGCGCTTCGGGACGGCGTCGAGCATCGCCGCGACTTCCTCGGGCGTGCGGCCCATCGTGAGGCCGGCGCCGGCGGTGTTCTCGATCAGCACGCGCGTGTCGCCGGGGACCTTCTCGAGCGCGCCCGTGATGGCGCGGGCGACGCGCGCCGCGGCGGCCTCGCGGTCGCCGTCGCGCGCGGCGCCGGGGTGGAAGCAGATCGCCCCGATCCCGAGGGCGGTCGACCGCTCGAGCTCCTTCGCGAGGCCGGCCGCCGCGCGCACCCACTTCTCCTCCTCGTGCGTGGCCGTGTTGAGCACGTAGGCCGAGTGCGCCATTACGTTGCGCGCGGGCAGTCCGGTCTCGTCGAGCGCCGCGCGGAACCGGGCGACGCGGTCAGGGCGGATCGAGGCGCGATCGCCGTAGAACTTGGGGATCGTGGTGAAGATCTGGAGGGCGTCCATGCCGGCGGCGCGAGCGCGCCGGACGGCCATGTCGATGCCGCCGTTGTCGATGGTATGGGCGCCGAAGAGGTGATTGGGCATCGAGGTAAGGTAGCGGGGGTGCCGGAGCCCGGTGCCGTACCCCGCTTTCGGTAACGGCACCGTCTGCCGGATCGGCCCACCGGGGGGCCGGTCAACTGTAACAGAAATCCTACACTTTTTGCATCATTATCGACCTTTTCCGATGGCATGGGCCATGAATCTGCTCAGGTGTCAGCAATATTTTGCGTAACTTGCACATATTCGAGTACATCGCTATTTTCGGCCCTTCTCGAGCCGGCCGCCACCGCCACCCTTCCGAGGCCCCGTGACCGCACCCCTGTCCAGCATGGATTCGACCTCCCGGATCGACGCCCTTTTCGGGGCGGACGTCTTCTCCCCCCGCGTCATGCGGAAGCGCCTCCCGAAGGAGGTGTACAAGAGCTTGATGCAGACGATCGAGCTCGGGGAGCCGCTCGATCCCCAGGTGGCCGGGGTGGTCGCGGCGACGATGAAGGACTGGGCCATCGAGAACGGCGCCACGCACTACACCCACTGGTTCCAGCCCCTCACCGGCCTCACCGCGGAAAAGCACGATTCGCTCGTCTCGCCCGATGGGAGCGGCGGCGTGATCTTCAACTTCTCGGGCGCGGAGCTCGTGCAGGGCGAGCCGGACGCCTCGAGCTTCCCGAGCGGGGGGCTCCGCGCCACCTTCGAGGCGCGAGGGTATACCGCCTGGGACCCGACGAGCCCCGCCTTCCTCATGCGGGGCGAGAACAACGTCACCCTCTGCATCCCCACCGCGTTCGTCTCCTGGACCGGCGAAGCCCTCGACACGAAGATCCCGCAGCACCGCTCCATCGAAGCGCTCTCGAAGCAGGCCCTCCGGATCCTCCGCTTCTTCGGCGCCGACGCGGGCGTCTCGCGCGTCTTCACGACGCTCGGCCCGGAACAGGAATACTTCCTCGTGGACCGGGAGCTCTACTACGCACGGCCCGACCTCCTCACCTGCGAGCGGACGCTCTTCGGTGCGCGGCCGCCGAAGGGGCAGCAGCTCGAGGACCACTACTTCGGCACCATTCCGCCGCGCGTGCTCGCGTTCATGGCGGAAGTGGAGCGCGAGCTCTACCGGGTGGGCGTCCCGGTCAAGACGCGGCACAACGAGGTGGCGCCGGGGCAGTACGAGATCGCCCCGCTCTTCGAGGTGGGCCACGTGGCGAGCGACCACCAGATGGTGCTGATGGAAACGATCAAGCGGGTGGCGCCGCGGTACGGGCTGCACGCGATCCTGCACGAGAAGCCGTTCGCCGGCGTCAACGGCTCCGGGAAGCACGTCAACTGGTCGATGTCCACGGACACCGGGGTCAACCTCCTCGATCCGCGGGACGAGACGCACTCGAACATGCAGTTCCTCGTGTTCCTCTGCGCCATGATCCGCGCGGTGGACCTGCATGCGGACCTGCTCCGTGCCGCGATCGCCTCCGCGGGCAACGATCACCGGCTCGGCGCCAACGAGGCGCCGCCCGCCATCATCTCGATCTTCCTCGGCGGGATGCTCACCGACATCCTCGAGCAGCTGGAGAAAGGGTCGCCGCAGCGCACCCTGCGGGGCGGGACGCTCAACCTCGGCGCGCGCACGCTGCCGCAGCTTCCGCGGCACTCGGGGGACCGGAACCGCACCTCGCCGTTCGCGTTCACGGGCAACAAGTTCGAGTTCCGTGCGGTCGGCTCCTCGGCGAGCATCGCCTGGCCCGCCACGGTGCTCAACACGATCGTCGCGGAGTCGATCGATCACCTCGCCACCGAGCTCGAGAAGGCGGCGGGAAAGAATCCGAGCGACGAGAAGCGCGCAGAGGCCGTGCTCGCGGTGCTCAAGAAGGTGATCCACGAGCACAAGCGGGTGATCTTCGACGGCGACGGCTACTCGGCCGCCTGGCACAGGGACGCCGAGAAGCGCGGCCTCCCGATCCTCGCCGACTCCGCCGCCGCCTTCCCGGTCCTCGGCGCGAAGAAGGCCAAGGACCTCTTCGCGAAGTACAACGTGCTCACCCCCGCGGAGGTGGAGAGCCGGATGCACATCGCGGTGGAGAAGTTCGTGAAGCAGCTCACCATCGAGGCGGAGACGATGGTCTCGATCGCGCGCGCGCAGATCCTGCCGGCATCCCTCGAGCACCAGACGCTCCTCGCGCAGGCCGTGGCCTCCACCGACGCGGCCGGCGTGGATGCCGCCGAGGACCGGGAGGCGCTGGCGCAGTTCGTGGAGATGGTGAGCCGGCTCCGCGCCGCGACCGTGGCCCTCGAGAAGGCGTGCGCGCACCACGTGGCGGACCCGCTGAAGCACGCGACGCACATCAATGGAAAGGTGAAGCCGGCCATGGAGGAGCTGCGGGCCGCGGTGGACGCGCTCGAGGTGCACGTGGCGGCGGAGCTGTGGCCGCTTCCCACCTACCGGGAGCTGCTGTTTCTGAAGTGACGAGTAGACAGTAGGCAGTAGGCAGTAGGCAGTAGACGGTAGACAGTAGGCGGAAGGCGGTAGGCGGTAGGCGGAAGGGCTAGCGATAGCGTCTGATCAGGCCTTTGAGGAGGCGCTGGGCTTGGCGGCATTGCTCCAGCGCCTCCGCGATTTCGGCGGTGGGCGTGTCGCGTTCAGCCGCAAGCAGTTGCAGCAGATCGTCGGTCTCGACGGCGGAACCATAGGCGACTTCGAGCAGGTACCGGCATCTGTGCCCGGGTCCGCTGGCATATCCTTCGGAGATGTTGAGCTGTGCCGAAAGGGAGCTTCGCTGGAGCTGGCTGAACACCGCAGCCAGGTGCGGTTTCCACGAATCGCGACTCATCCGAAGGACGCCTGCGGAAACCGCCCGCGCAGCCTTCCATGCCTCGAGATCGTGGTGGCCCGGCATGTTGCGAAGGTACACGCGCCGAGGAGCATCGCCCGAACCATGTTGACGCACGGCTGATCCCCGACGCGCAAGCCCCAAACCACCGATTGTCCGTCCCCAACAGTCTACTGTCTACTGCCTACCGTCTACTGTCTACTGCCTACCGTCTACTGTCTACCGCCTACCCGCCCCCTTCCCTCCCACCCGACTCGCCATCCACGCGGCACGGAACGCCACGATCTCCTTCGACATCGGCCGTCCCGCCTTCTCGAAGGTCACGATCTCGAGCGTCGGGTCCTGCGCGAGGCGCACCGTCGCTTCCGTCCGCCCGGTCCTTCCGATGAAGACGAGCGGCAAGCTCGTGCCGTCCTTCTTGTCGGACAGCACCGCATCGAGGTCCGCTGAGGTGATGAGCGGCCGGCCGCCGAGGGCGACGAGGCGGTCGTTGCGCTCGACACCGGCCTCGTAGAGCGGGGAGCCGATCGTCGGCGCGCTCGCCACCACGAGCGTCGAGTCCTCCTCCCGGAGCCCGACCGGGCCGAGCCAGACCGTGCCGGGCCGCGCCTGGCGGAGCACGAGGCCCGCGCGCGCGAGGAGGGTATCGAGCGGCGGCACGTCGCGGCCGCGGATGTAGCGGCGGAAGACGTCGGCGGCGTACTCGCGCGACGTGACCTCGGCGAGCGCGGCCTCGACGTCGGCCAGGGTGTACGGCCGCTCCGTCTTCCCGTGGCGCGTCCAGAGCAGCCGCATGAAGTCGTCGAGCGACTTTCCGCGGAAGCGGGCGCGGATGTCGAGGTCGAGCGCGAGGCCGAGCACCGCGCCCCAGGTGTAGTACGAGATGAAGGTGTTGCCGCGGTTGGTCGGGTCGATGGAGGACGCGGCATCCACGAACGGCGCCTGCATGCTCATCTCGACCGGCGAAAAGAAGCGGCGCCCGGGCGCGTTGACGACGAAATCCACCCCTCCGCTCAGCGCCTCCGCGTACTGGTCGAGCGACATGATGCCGGCGCGGCGGATGAAGAGGTCGTCGTAGTAGCTCGTGAACCCCTCGGCGAGCCAGAGCTCGCCCGACATGTTGGCTTCCTCGAAATCGAACGGCTCGAGCGACTGCGGCCGGATCCGCTCGACGTTCCACGCGTGAAAGAACTCGTGCGAGACGGTGCCGAGCAGGCCGAACCCGCCGGCGGAGAGGGGGCGCGAGCTCGTGAGGATGGTGGAGTTCCGGTGCTCCATGCCGTCGCCGCTCGCGTAGGGCAGGTAGTCGGCGATGAAGGTGTAGGTGCCGTAGTCGAACCGCGGGAACTCGCCCCACATCGCGCCCTGCTCCGCCACCACGCGCCGCACCTGGTCGGCGAAGCTGTCGAGCTCGGCGGCGGTGCCCGCATGATGCAGCGCGAACCGCATCGTCAGGGCCGCGTCTCCGCCGGCAACGGTCCAGCTCCGCACGTCGTGCGCGCTGAGCTCGGTCGGGCTGTCCATGAAGTACTGGAAGTTCGGGGCGGTGAACGACCACGGATCCGCGGTGGGCGCGAGCTGCGTGGCCACCTTCCAGTCCGGGCGCGCGGGACGGAAGGTGACGCGCACCGGGCGGTCCCCGAAGCCGCGGGCCCACATGAACGTCGCGGGCACGTTGAGGTGCGCGTGGGTCAGGTCGATCGCGGCGTAGGTCCCGTCCACCCGGTCGCCGAAGAGGGTGTACGTGACGACGACGGTGCCGTCGTGCCCGGCCACGTTCCACTGGTAGGGGTCTGGCCGCGAGATCTCGAGGGCCCGCCCGCGTCCGTCCGTCGCGGCGACCGCGTACACGTTCTTCGCGAATTCATGGATCGCGTAGCGCCCGGGCGAGCTGCGGCTCATGCGGAGCTCGAGCGTCCCGGACGGAACGTTCCGGAGCTCCACGCGCACCTGCGCCTCGTGATGGACGGCATTGGGAAAGGCGACCTCAAAGCGGACCGTGTCGCGGGACTGGGCGGCGGCCCCGGTCGGGAGCGCGAGCGCGAGGGCGAGCGTGGCGCGGCGGATCATCGGCAATCCTGTGAGGGTCGGGTCGTAGCTTAACGACCCGCCCCGCCCGAAGTGAACCGGCCTTCCGGCCCGCGCCGAGCGCCGCGCGCCCTCAGCCTGCCGCCCTGGGCTCCTTCCCGTCGCGCCCGCCCGCCACCTGCGCGTGATTGAGCGCGGCCACGAGCACCGTGCCGCCGAGGGTGTTCCCCACGAGCGTCGGGACCAGGAACCGCGCCGCATACTCGCCCCACGAGATCGCGCCGGTGAACACGAGGAAGAGGACGTCCACCGACCCCGCGATCACGTGAGCCAGCCCTCCGGCACCCACGAGCCAGGTCATCACCACGACCACGAAGAACTGCGCGCTCCGCGCGGCGGGCAGCATCCACACCATGAGCGCGATGAGCCATCCCGCAAAGATGGCGCGGAGCAGCGTGGTCTCGAACGGCGCGTCGATCGCCTCGAGCCCGATCGTGCGCATCGTCGCGTGCACCTTCGCGTCGGTGAGCGCGGTCCGCGCGGCGACCCAGGCGAAGAGATGCGCCCCGAGAAGGTTGCCGGCGAGCACGATGGCCCAGAGCCGCGCCATCCTCGCGGCGAGGCGGCCCGACCGCTGCGCGAGCGTCGGGACGACCGCGGTGAGCGTGTTCTCGGTGAAGAGCTGCTGGCTCCCGAGCACGACGATGAGGAAGCCGACGGGATACCCGAGCTTCGCGACGAGCTGCGCCCACTCCGTCTCGGGGAGGTGACTGCGGAGGAGCGCCTGGGCGAGGAACGAGAAGCCCATCGAAAGCCCGGCGGCGAGCGAGGACCAGGCGAGCGCCGACGGGCGGCGCCTGAGCTCGCCCTCGCCTTCGCGGCGGACGACTTCGTACGTGACGTCGGCGTTGAGCTGCTCTTCCTCGTCCGCCTTCTGCTGCTCGCGGGGCTCCAGCTCCGGCGGCTCGGCCATCGGGACGCTCTCAGTCGCTCAGGGTATAGAGGTACGCGGCGATATCGCGTGCCTCGGATTCCGTGACGCCGAGGTCGGGCATCGCCGTGCGGGGCGCCGCCGCCTTCGGGTCCTGGATCCAGCGGACGAGATTCTCGCCGGAGTTCGGGAGCACGCCACCGATGAAGCCCCGGGCCGCGATGCCGTCGAGCGGTGGGCCCACGAGGCCGTCGGCGCCGGGAATGCCGCCGATCGTGTGGCAGCTCCCGCAGCCATGGCGCCGCACCTGCACCGCCCCGCGTGCCGGGTCGCCGCCGGTGAGCCGCGCGGCGGTGTATCCGGCATCCTCGCCATCCAGGTGGCAGCCGCCGGTGCCCGCGAGCAGCAGCACGCCGGCGACGGCCGCCCGCCGGACCGCGCGCGACCCGCCGTCGCGAATCCATCCGGAGATGAGAAGCAGCGCCGCGACCAGGTACGGCCCGGCCCCCGGCATCCACATGATGATGCCGGCGAGCTGCTGGTCCTCGAGCGGCGTGAGCCCCCACGGGAGGGCGGCGTTCCCGTAGGCCGTATACCACGGGGTTTCGGAGACGGTGAGCAGCGCGCCCAGGCCGCCGGTGTAGACGGTCGTGGCGAAGAGTGCGATCACCGCTGCGCCTCGCTTCGGCCGCGCGTTGCCGCGCAGGAGCGCCCACCAGAAGACGAGCGCTGTCAGGAGGAAGCTCGCGTGCTGGGCCGCGTGCGCGGCCTCGGAGGTGAGCGTCGCCTCGTAGAAGGGCGGAACGTGCCAGAAGAGAACCGCCGCGGCGTGCAGGAGCGTCGCGACGAGGGGATTGGCGAGGAACCCGGCGAGCGCGCCGCCCGGACCGCGCGCCGCGACGAGCCCGACGGGGCGGCGCCACCCCTCCGGCAGGGCGAAAAGCATCGGCGCGAGCGGGCGGCCCAGGACCAGCAGCGGCGCCGCGACCGCCATGACCAGCTCGTGCTGCAGCATGTGCGCGGAGAAGAGCGCGCTGCCGAGCGCATGCAACGGCGTCGCGAGCGCGACGGCGAGGACGAGCCATCCGGCGACGAAGAGCGGCACCCGCCCGCGGAACGCGGCCCCTCCGGCCCGCTCCCGGAGCCGGCGAACGCCAAGGAGGTACAGCACCATCGCGCCGAGGAGGGGAGCCAGGACGCCCGGATCGGTCGGCCAGGCGCCGGCGAGGTCGTGCGGCGCGGGGGGCTTTCCCTCGTGCGCCGCGGCCGCCGTCGGCACCGCGGCGAGCAGGAGGAGCAGTGCCGGTAAACGCATGCGCGTGAGCATCACTGGCACGGATGCAGGAAGAAGAGCGGAATCCACTGCGCCACGATCACGAGCGCCGACAGCGCGCCGACGAGCATGCCGACCGCCGCCATGAATCGCGAGCGGGTGCGAAGGTCGGGTGCGCTCCCGGGCCATTCGGATCCTGCCGCCCGCCAGAGGCCGTACGCGCGGAAGAGCAGGAACAGGACCGCCGCGAGGAAGGCCCCGTGCGCCAGGTGGTTCGAGAGCGATGCGTTCTCGAGGCAGTTCCGCGAAACCAGCATGTACCCCACCTGGAGGTCCGCGAGCACGAGCAGCGGCGGTCCGACGTTGACGAGCCACTCCGCGAAGAGCGGGGTTCCGTCGGAGGGCCTCGGGTGGGTCTCGGCGCCCATCAGAGGAACCGGGGCCCCCAGTACACCATCACGTAGAGCGGGACCCAGACGAGCGTCATGTAATACCAGTAGAACGCCGAGTCGGCGGCATCGGTGAAATGCCGCTCGGTGGGGCGGAGGTGGAGGATCGTCGTGAAGACGAGCATCTCCGCGGTATTCGTGACGAGCAGCGTGCCGTGCAGGCCGACGGTGAGCCAGGCGATCGACCCGTACGCGTTCGTGTCCCAGCGGACGTTGAGCGCGAGGAAGTCGAGCCACCGCAGGGGCACCATGACGATGGAGCATGCCGTCGCCACGAGCATCCACCGCCGGAGCGCCGCGAGGTCGAGCCGATGCGCCACCCGGCTCACGCGCATCATCACGAGGTTCGAGGCGACGAGGAAGACCACGTGCACCGTCGGCCAGCCGAGCGAGGGCAGCAGCGTATGCTCGGGGGGCCAGGTACCGGGCTGGCGCCAGAGGTAGAAGTACGACGCCACGGCCACGACGAGCGTCATCCCCTCGATCGTCATGAAGCCGAGGACACCCCACCACATGATGTCGCGGGGCCCGAAGACCGTCGTCGGGAGCCCCGAGACGTCGAGGTCCGCGCGGTCGGCCGGGTCGAATGCCGCGGTCACGCCTTCCCCTCCTCGTAGCGCAGCTGCTCGCGGTACGACCTGAGCGTGGGCCACGCCCAGCGCACCATGCCGAGGAAGAAGACGGCGCCGCCGATCGGAAGCCCCCACGGTGTGAAGATGAGCGTGATGAACGTGATCCCGAGCGCCAGCGCCGCGTACAGCGGTGCGGCACTCGGCCGCGGATCGTAGTGCCGGGAATCGGGCAGCGCGTCCACCAGGGTCGTCACGAGGGTGTCGCGCACCTCGGTGGAAAGGCCGGTGACCACCGGCCGCCGCTCCGAGCGCTCCCAGAGTGGCGACCGTCCCTCCACCACCGGGATATGCAGGAAGCTGTAGCTCGGCGGAGGCGATGCCGTGGCCCACTCGAGCGTCTCGGCGCGCCACGGGTTGTCCGGGGCGCGATCCCCGCGGCGAAGGGCGCGGAAGAAGTTGACGAGGAGCACGGCCACGCTCCCCACGATGAGCACCGCGCCGGCGGAGGCGAGCAGGTTCAGGTTTCCCCAGCCGGTCTCCGCGATGTACGTGTAGACGCGGCGCGGCATCCCCGCGAGCCCGAGGAAATGCATCGGGAAGAAGGTGACGTTGACGCCGACGAAGAAGAGCCCGAAGTGCCAGTACCCGAGACGCTCGCTCAGCATCCGGCCGGTGAGCTTCGGGAACCAGTAGTAGACCGCGCCGAAGAAGGGGAAGAGGGCGCCGAGCAGCACGTAATGGAAGTGGGCGACGATGAAGTACGAGTCGTGCACCTGCGTGTCGAACGGCACCGAGGAGATCATCACCCCGCTCAGGCCGCCCGTGACGAAGACCACGATGAATCCGAGCACGAACAGGAACGCCGCCCGGAACTGCGGCTTTCCGTGCCAGATCGTCGCGAGCCAGCAGAAGATCTGGATGCCCGCCGGGATCGCGATCATCGCGCTCGTCGCCGTGAAGAAGCTCGAGCCGAGCTGCGGGACCGTGGTGGCGAACATGTGGTGCACCCAGAGCCCGAACGCGAGGAATCCCTGCATGATGTTCGCGAGCACCATGACGGGATAGCCGTACACCGGCCGCCGCGTGAACCCGCTCACGAGCTGCGACACGAGGCCGGTCGCCGGGATGAAGATGATGTAGACCTCGGGATGCCCGAAGAACCAGAAGAGGTGCTGCCAGAGAAGCGCGTCGCCTCCTTCCGCCGGGTTGAAGAAGTGGGTCCCGACGAGCCGGTCGCTGGCGAGGAAGAGGCTGGCGGAGGCCACCCAGGGCATCGAGTAGATCGTCATGAAGGCGGTCACGAGCATCGCCCAGACGAAGAGCGGCATCCGGTTGAGCGACATTCCGGGCGCGCGATGCTTGAAGACGGTCGCGATGATCTCGACGGCCGCGATGAGCCCGGAAACCTCGGTGAAGGTGACCGTCTGGGCCCAGATGTCCGAGCGCTTGCCGGGAGAGAAGCCCGGTCCGGCGAGTGGCACGTAGCTGAACCACCCCGCATCGGGCCCGGTGTTGGTGAGGAAGCCGGTATAGAGGAGGAGGCAGCCGATCAGGAAGACCCAGTACCCGAAGGCATTGAGCCTCGGGTAGGCGACGTTCCGCGCGCCCACCATGAGCGGCACGAAGTACAGGCCGAGCGCGAGCATCATCGGCACGGCGAAGAGGAACATCATCGTCATGCCGTGCACGGTGAACACCTGGTTGTACGCGTCGGGACCCAGGAAGTCGTTTTCGGGCCGCGAGAGCTGCAGGCGCATCAGCCCGGCGTTGAGCCCGCCGAGCAGGAAGAAGACGAAGGTCGTGACGATGTACCGGAGGGCGATGCGCTTGTGGTCGGTCGTCGTGATCCAGCCGACGAGCCCGGGCCGGTCGCCCCAGACCCGCTCGAGCGTCTCGTGCAGCTCGCGGTCGTCCGCCCGGGTGATCTCGCTCGGCGAGACGGCCCTCATCGGAGCGACTCCAGGTACGCGAGCAGCGCCTCGAGGTCGGGTGGGGAGAGCGCGTTGGCCGGCATGCGCGCGCCCGGCTTGATCCGCTGCGGGTCGAGAATCCAGCCCGCGAGATGCCCGCGCGTGTTCGGAATGGAGCCGGCCGCGAGCGAGCGGCGGCTCGCGAGGTGCGTGAGGTCCGGGCCGATCCGGCTCCCGGCCGGGGTTCCGCGGACCGAATGGCACATGACGCAGCTCGAGGCGAGGAAGACCTCCTGGCCGCGCCGGGCGAGGGAATCGGCCGGCGTCCGCGCCGAATCCCGCTGCCGCACGAGCCAGGCGTCGAAGCTCTCGTGCGGCTCGGCGATGACGAGGAGCGCCATCTTCGCGTGCCCATGGCCGCAGAACTCGGCGCACTGCGCCCGGTAGACACCGGCGCTGTCGGCGCGGAACCAGATGCTCGCGGTCTCGCCGGGAATGAGGTCGCGCTTGCCGACGAGGTTGGCCGGCCAGAAGCTGTGGATCACGTCCGACGACTGGAGCTCGGCCACGACGGGCACCCCGACCGGCACGTGGATCTCGTTGGCCGTGGTGACCTGGTTGCCCGGTGGGCGCGCAGGGTAGGTGACCTCCCACCACCACTGGTGGCCCGTGATCCGCAGGAGCAGCGCATCGTCGGGCGGGAGGGTCACCGCGCGGCCCGTGGCGAAGTTCACGCCGAGGAACACGAGGAGCACGGCAACCGTGCCGGCGACCGCCGTCGCCACGGCGCTCCGGGTGCGCGGCCCCGCCTCTTCCGGCGCCTCTCCCCGCCGACGGAACGTGGCGAGCAGGAGCGTCACGACGACGGCGAGGAGCACGAGCGCGGCCACGATCCAGAGGAACTGCCAGAGCGAATGGACGCGGCCGGCCTGGGGCCCGAACGGATCGAGCGCCGAATGCCGGCCGGACCATTGCAGCGCGAGGAGCGCCGTCGTCATGGGGGTGGCGGCTCGGAGCGCGAGTCGCGGGGCGCAGCGTCGGGCGCCGCCAGCTCGGGGGCCTTCTTCTGCATGTGATCATCGCGGCCGGGCGCCACGTCCTTCGCGACGAGGCCGCTCATCGACCGCACGTAGGCCGCGAGCTGCCAGATCTGCTGCGCGCCGACCTTCGTCCCGAACGCCGGCATCCCGTTCGGCCGTCCCTCGGCGATCGACGCGAAGACGTTCTCGGGCTCCGCCCCGTAGCGCCATTCGGCGTCCATGAGCGGCGGGCCGATGGCCCCGCCCCCATGTCCATGGCAGCCCACGCAATTGAACTGCGAGTAGAGGCGCTTCCCCTCGGCCACGGCCCACGCGTTGTCCTCGTAAGCGTTGTGGAGCGGGATGTCCGGCGTCGTCGGCCCCGGCTCGAGCTCCGAGAGCCGGACGCCGCTCGTGGCCGGCGCGGCGGGGGGCTCCTCGCGGAACCGCCGCGTTTCCCGCTCGCACGCACCGAGGAGGAGCCCGGTGAGCACGAGCGCGGCGACCTCAGGGAAGCGCGAAGACATACAGCGTGCCTCCCTTCGTCGTGTGCTCGGGCAGGTCGCGCATCGCGTTCACGAACCCGCCGCCGGCGGTCGAATCGCGCGGGTCGAGATCGGCGGAGACGATGGCGCCGGACCAGCCGCCGACGCCGGAGAGGATCGCGACGTACTGCTTCCCATCGGGTCCCAGGTACGTGACCGGCTGTCCGATGATTCCCGAGCCCGTCTTGAAGCGCCACAGCTCCTTGCCGCTCCGCGCGTCGATCGCCTTGAACCACCCCTCCATCGTCCCGTAGAACACCACGTCGCCGGCGGTGACGAGCGCGCCGCTCCAGACGGGAAACCGTTCCTCGATGGTCCACACCATCCGGCGCTCGACCGGATCCCACGCGCCGAACCGTCCGCGCCACCCCCCGGGACCGCCGTAGTACTTCGTGTCGGCGCCGACGTAAGGGGTGCCCGCGATGTAGTTCGCCTCGACCGCCTCGTGATCCATGCAGAGGTTCTGGTGCGGGAGGAAGAGGAGGCGGAGCCGAGGCGACCAGGCCGCCGGCTGCCAGTCCTTCGCCCCGGGCGAGGCGGGGCAGATCATGTTCACGACGCGGTTCGGGACCGGTGCCTTCGACGGCTCTGGGATGAGCCGCCCGGTCTCGAGATCCACGCCGCGCGAGCTGTTGATGAAGGCAAACGGGTCGGCGGCGAGGACCTCGCCCGTCTCCCGGTCGATGACGTACATGTAGCCGTTGCGTCCCGGATGCAGCAGCACCTTCCGCTCCCGGCCCTGCCACGGCAAGTCTACGAGGATGCTCTCGTTGATCCCGTCGTGGTCGTAGAGGTCGTGGGGGCTCGTCTGGTAGAACCAGACCGCGGACCCGTCGTCGGGATCGCGCGCGAAGATGCCGGCGGTCCACTTGTTGTCCCCGGGCCGGAGGTCGGGGTTCCAGGGGCCGGGGTTGGCGGTGCCGTAATAGACGAGATCGAGCGCGGGATCGTAGGAGATGAATCCCCAGACACCGCCTCCGCCGGTGCGCCACATGTCGGGCGGCCAGGTGGAGACGCCGAGATCCTTCCCCCGGTCCATGTCGTAGTGCGGGCGGAAGCGGTCGCCGATGAGCACGTCGCTGTCGGGGCCCGTATGGTACGCGCGCCAGGCGATCGCGCCCGAGCCCGCATCGAGGGCGGTGATCCACCCGCGGACCCCGAAC
>DASUXZ010000099.1:0-10977 GCA_036377655.1 Gemmatimonadales bacterium | reverse complement strand
TCGGATACGACGCCGCCGGATGCGGACGTCGGCGGGCAGGGTGGCTCCGAGGCGCTCGTCGGGCCGCTGTGGGTGCTCGACTCGCTGCCGGGCACCACGGCGCTCACTGGAAACGGTGGCCGAGCGCCCGATCTCCGTTTCGGCGGGGACGGCAATGCCGGCGGCTTCACCGGCTGCAATTCGGCGGGCGGGCCGTATCACGTGGCGGGTGATTCGATCCACATCGGCCCGCTCGCGATGACGCTCATGGCATGCGACCAGGGGATGGAGCTCGAGCAGGCCTATGGGGCCGCCCTCGACCGGGCCGTGCGCTTTGCGCGGAGCGACTCGACGCTCCAGCTCTTCGACTCCGCGGGGCTCGTGGCGCGCTTCCACGCGCAATGACGCCGGCCCGCCGCGCCACGGTGAGCGCGGGGCTGCTGATGTTCCGGCGCAGGAACGGCGCGATCGAGCTCCTGCTCGCCCATCCCGGCGGCCCCTTCTGGTCGCACCGCGACGAGGGCGCGTGGACGATCCCGAAGGGCGTGCCGGCGGAGGGAGAGGAGCTGCTCGACACCGCTCGCCGCGAATTCGTGGAGGAAACCGGGAGCGTGCCCGGCGGGACATTTCTCCCGCTCGGCTCGATCCGGCAGA
Organism: Gemmatimonadales bacterium; assembly: GCA_036377655.1. Taxonomy (GTDB): domain Bacteria; phylum Gemmatimonadota; class Gemmatimonadetes; order Gemmatimonadales; family GWC2-71-9; genus CAMLLJ01. The sequence goes on along the minus strand of DASUXZ010000099.1, from coordinate 10,344 downwards.
AGGCGGGAAAGACGGTCCACGCCTGGGCTGTCGAGGGGGACCTCGATCCTTCGCGCGTCGTCAGCAACACGATGAGCGCCGAATGGCCGCCCCGCTCCGGCCGGCGGATCACCTTTCCCGAGGTGGACCGGTGCGAATGGTTCGATCCCGACACCGCGCGCCGGAAGCTCAACCCGGCGCAGGCCGAGCTCGTGGAACGGCTGCTCGACGCCGTGGACGATCCCGATTTCGATCGCGAGGCTGCTCGGCATGCCGACCCGACTCGATAAGACCATCAAGCGAGAGCTCGAGCTCAACGGCCGGCTCTATACCGTGACGATCACGCCCGAGGGCGTGAGGATCACGCCGAAGGGCGCACGGAAGGGGCACGAGATCAGCTGGGAGGCGCTCCTGAGCGGCGATGCCGACCTGCGCCGCGACCTCAACATCTCGCTCGACGCGTATCGCGGGTGACGATCGCCGGTCACGGGCCGGCCCGACCGGCACCGGACGCGACGTGGATCACCTCGCCGGCACGCAGCGCGGCCCAGATTGGCCGCTTCACCTCAACGTTCCTCGGCCGGATCCCCCGGGCCGCGGAGGAGCAGATCCGATGACCGATCGCCGGCAGGAGCTCATCGACGGCCTCAACGAGGACCTCCGCGGGGAGTTCCAGGCCGTCATCATGTACCGCCTCTACGCGAGCATGGTGCAGGGCCCGTATCGCCAGGAGCTTCGCGCCTTCTTCGCGAACGAGATCCCCGAGGAGCTCGCGCACGCCCAGATCCTCGCCGACAAGATCTCCGCGATGGGCGGCACGCCGGCCGCCGAGCCCTCGAAGGTTCCCGTCGTGTCGGACGCGCGGCAGATGCTGGAGAAGGCGCTCGAGGCCGAGGAGTCGACCCTCGAGCGGTACGTGAAGCGGCGGAGCCAGGCCGAGGCCGCAGGCGAGCACGGCCTCGTCGTCCAGTTCGACGACATCATCGCCGATGAGACCAACCACCGGGACGAGCTGCGGCAGATGCTCGCCCGCTGGCCGTAGGCCCGCGAGGAGGCGCGCATGCTCGGGAACCGCCCGTGGAGCGAGTGGATCGCCCGCTATTCCGAGAGCCACCAGCACCCGTTCAACCGCCTCTGCCATACGATCGGCATTCCCCTCATCGCCCTCTCGATTCCCCTGCTCGTCATCGCGGCCTTCGTCGACGGCCTCTGGCCCGTCGCCCTCGGCCTCTTCGTCGTCGGCTGGATCTTCCAGTTCGCCGGCCACGCCGTCGAGGGAAAGCCGCCCGAGTTCCTGAAGGACTGGCGGTTCCTCTTCGTGGGCCTCCGGTGGTGGGTCGCCAAGGTTCGCGGAAGGGCCTGACGTGGTCCGATGCTTGCAAAGACTTGCACCCGCCTGTTACCCTGTCTGACCACGCATGTGACCGAGGTGAAGAGTGACACGACACGTTCCTGGCAGTGCCGCGGCCCTGGTCGCGCTCCTCCTGGCGATCCCCACGGCACCGGCGGACGCGTATGTCACTGTGCCCGTTGATGTTACGCCGTCAATCGCTGTCGTTGACTCGTCCGATGCCGTCGCGGCCAGACTGGCAGAGGCCGCGGCCACGGCCGGCCTCCGGAACGAGGTCCTCGAGCTCGGGATCCGGGCCCATGCCCGCGTCCGGGCCGAAGGAAGGACATCGAGCCCGATCCTGACCGTTATCGACTACAGCCTCCCCTCCCGCGAGCCGCGGCTCTGGGTGCTGGACCTCGACAAGGGAGCCGTCCTCGAGCGGGAGCTCGTGGCGCACGGGAACGGCACGGGCGGCGACATCGCCACCGCGTTCTCCAACCGCCCCGGCAGCAACCAGTCGAGCCTCGGCACCTTCCTCACCGGGAAGATCTATTACGGGAAGCACGGGAAGTCGCTCCGGCTCCACGGACTCGACGAGGGGCTCAACGACCTCGCCTTCCAGCGAGCCATCGTCGTTCACGGCGCGACCTACGTGAACCCCGGGATCGTGGACCAGCTCGGCCGGCTCGGCCGGAGCCAGGGCTGCCCTGCCCTCAGCCCCGAGGCCTCGGCGCGGATCATCGAGCTGATCCGGGACGGATCCGTGATCTTCTCGTATCACCCCTCCGCGGCGCTCGAGACGAAACTGCCGGCCTGAACGACCGGCCGGTCCGAAGCGCCCCGATCGAAGTCGGGGCGCTTTTTCGTTTGCGGGACGGGGGACGAAGGCGCGGATTACGCAGCCGATCCGGGGAGTGTATCGTCACCGGGACGGCTCCGGCCCGCGGATGGTCCGGAGCGCTACATCGAAGAGGACCGCCATGACCGAACAGCTTCCCCGCCACGATCAGGGCATGCGCGAGGCCGACGGATCGGAGCCGCACGACATGCGCGCGCCGGCACACCTGTTCGTGCTCCACGCCACCGACGTCGCCGAGATCCCGTGCGAGAGCGCGGCCCAGGCGATGCAGCTCGCGATGGGAGTGATCCATCGCGCGGAAGGAATTCCGGACCGGATCGTGCTCGCCGACGGCTCCGAGATCGGCACCGTGGCGATTCGCCAGGAATACGAGCGCACGCTCGCGCTCGGCGGGTTCGATCCCCGATGAGCCCGGCGGAGGACGACGAGGTCGCCGGATCGCTCGAGGGCATCATCGATTTCCTTCGCGCCGCCGAGCGGCTGAAGACGGTCAGGCGGAGCGGCTGGACCTCGGAGGGCGAGCGCGAGAGCGTCGCCGAGCACACCTGGCGGCTCTCGCTCCTGGCGATGGTGCTTTACGGGGGCGACCCCACCGTCGACCTCGGGCGCCTGCTCCGCATCTGCGTGATCCACGACCTCGGCGAGGCGATTCGCGGCGACATCCCCGCGCCCGAGCAGCTCGGCGCAAAGGCGGCCGACGAGCGACTCGACCTGCTCGCGCTCGTCGAGCCGCTGCCGCTGCGGATGCGGGAGGAGATCGTGTCGCTGTGGGATGATTACGAATCGGGGGGAAGTCGTGAGGCCCGGCTCGCCAAGGGCCTCGACAAGCTCGAGACGATCCTGCAGCACGCGCAGGGGCACAATCCGCCCGGCTTCGACTACCGCTTCAACCTCGACTACGGCCGGGCGCACACCGCGGCGGACCCGCTCCTCGCGGCGCTCCGCGCCCGTCTCGACGTCCTGACGGCGCGCCGCGCGGAGGAAGGCTGACGCGGGACTCGCACGCCTACGACGCCGCCGTCTTCCTTCCCGGCCTGTCCTTCGATCGCACCACGAACTTGAGTCCCGACCAGGTGTCGTCGATCGCGCAGACCTTCACGTCCACGAGCCCCGCTGCGAGGCCGATCTGGCGCACGCGATCTTCGGCCAGGTCGGTGGCGACCCCCGATGCCTTCTTGGGCCACCCGATCCAGAGCGTGCCCGCCGGGACGAGCGCTGCGGCGCCCCTCCTGAATTCCTTCTCGAGCTCCCGTGCCGTGGTCGCGAAGAGCACGACGAGATCGAGCTCCCGCGCTCGCGGCCCGGTGACCACAGCGTCCTCCGGCCACGGCTCGAGCAGCGTGCGAAAGCCGGGCGGCGCGTTCCGGAGTCCGATGCGCGCGCCCGGCCTGATGCCGAGTTTCGCGGGAAGGGGGGTGCCGCTGTATCCTGCCATCTCAGGGGCTGCCGGTCACTCCCTGCACCAGGATCATCTCGCTCGTGGCGCAGCGCTGCCGCAGGGACTTCGCGTCCGCGTACTCCTCCGAATTCCACCAGGCCCGGGCGCGGTCGGCGTCGGGAAACTCGAGCACCACGAAGCGGCGCGGCTCCCAGCTTCCCTCGAGCACCTGCACCTCACCGCCGCGCACGATGTACTTCCCCCCGAATTTCGCGATCGAGGGCGGCGCCATCGCCTTGTAGTCCTCGTAACGTGCCGGGTCGGCGACGTCGATCTGCACCACGATGTAGGCGGGCACCGGGCGGCGCGGGCGTCAGGCGAAGACGTGCTGGTCGAGCCACCTGGTGAACTGCCGGTCGCGCTCGGGCTCCGGCAGCTCGGCCACTTCCGGCATCACCTCCCACCGCTTTCCGGACGACATGAGGAACCAGGTGGCCGGCGTCGCGAGCGTTCCGCGCGCCGGGTTGGCCGGCTCGGCGCCGTACGCGACGAAATGAAAGGAGCGGCCGCGGTGGAGGAGGTGGTGCTGGTGGACTGCGTTCCGGCTCATGACGACCTCGTTCAGGGACTGCCCTCAATCTAACCCCGTCTATGCGGCCGCCTCCCGCGGCTCCGGCGCGGCGCGCCCGAGATCCCGCCGCACCGTGCGCACGGCGAGCATGACGATGATGCCGCCGAGCATCGCGACGGCGGGGAGCAGCAGCACGGCGCGGTCGATGCCGAAGCGATCGGAGAGCGCGCCGACGAGCGGGAACGCGACCGCGTCGCCCACGAGGTGGATGAAGAGGTAGTAGGTCCCGGCCACCGTGGCGCCGATCCGCGCCGGCACCACGTCGAAGATCGCGGCGACGATCGGGCCGTTGTACCAGGTGAGGAAGAAGACCGAGGCGGCGAAGAGCGGCCCGAACAGCGCCGGGTCGCGGCTCAGGAGGAGCCAGATCGCGAGCGCGCCGCCGACGACCATGCCCACCGAGATCGTGATGACGCGCCCCGCCTCGGTCCGTCCCCGGAGCCAGTCGGCGACGCCGCCGCCCGCGAGCGTGCCGAGCGCCCCGAAGAGGAGGAGCCGCCAGCCGAGGAGGTCCGACGCGGCAGCCGTGGACATGCCGAGCGCGCGCGAGACGAACGTCGGCGCCCACCCGACGAGCCCGTTCATCCCGAACGAGATGAGGGCGCCCCCGATGAACACGTAGACGAGGGTCGGCGTCCGGAGCACCGCCCTCGCCGAGCCGAGCATTCCCTCGATCGCGCCGGTCATCTGGCCGCCGAACGGCGTCTCGTCGATCCGGTTGCTGCGGATCTGCCGCACCCAGAGGGCGATGTTGAGCGCGAAGCCGAGCCCGGCCACGATCGAGAACGCCGCCGCATCGATGCGGCTCGTCGCTCCATAGCGCCGGTCGAGGATCACCGCGGCGGCGCCGCCGAGCACGAGCCCCACGATCGTGGGAAAGAACTGGCGGAAGATCGACAGGCCCTGCTCCTTCGTCTCGCGGAGGTACGGGAGGAGCGCGATCGGCGGATGATGGCGCGTCGGGTCGCGAAGCCGGGCGGCGAGCAGCGCGCAGGCGAACCCCGGGGCCCCGACCACCATGAACGCGACGCGCCAGCCGTACGCATCGCCCAGTTTCCCGCCGAGCCAGATGCCGAGCCCGCCGCCGATCACGAGGCCCGCGGAGAGGATGCCCATGGCGACGGCGCGCCCGCGCTTCGCGAAATAGTCGGCGACGAGCGAGGCGGCGGCCGCACCGAACGCGGCTTCCCCGATCCCGACGGCCGCGCGGCAGATGAAGAGCTGGGCATAGCTCTCGACCATCCCGCTCAGCACCGTGAAGAGGCTCCAGCACGCCACGCCGAACGCGATGACCGCGCGCCGCGACCGGAGGTCGCTCATCACGCCGAACGGCAGCGCCGCGAGCGAGAAGACGAGCACGTACGCCGAGCCGAGCCAGCCGAGCTGGGCGTCGGTCAGCGCGAGCTCCGCCTTGATCGGCTCGAAGAGCGCGAAGATGACGTTGCGGTCGAGGTAATTGAGGAGGTTGATGAACGTGAGGAGCCCGAGCGCGTACCAGGCGTACGCGCGCGTCGGGGGCACTGCAGCAGCTGTCGGGGTCGGGGTCACCGGCGTGCGATCGTCTCCGCGCCCCCCGCCCCCGGGTGCATGTGCGAGAGCGATTCCTCCGCCCGCTCGTCGCGGAACGCGAGCGCCGCCTGGTACTCCTCCCTGAGCCGCCCCATCATCGCCTCGCGCTTCCGGTAGAGCCGGCGGAGCTCGCGCGGCGCGTGGCGCGCCCGCGCGTAGGCGGTGAGGAGCGGCAGCGCGACCGAGTTGTCCATGTAGCAGACGACCGTCCCAGGGAGCTGGCTCGGGTCGATCTTCCCCCAGCTCACCGCCTCGGACGGCGTGGCGCCCGAGAGGCCGCCGGTGTCGGGGCGTGCGTCGGTGATCTGCAGGAAGTAGTCGTGCCCCTTCTCGTCGATGCCGAGGACTTCCTGGATCTGCGGCTCGGTCTGCAGCATGAAGTTCTTCGGGCTCCCGCCGCCCACGATGAGCACGCCGCTCTTCCCGCCGCTCCGCTTCGCCTCGAGCACGATCGACGCCGTCTCGTTGACGTCGGCGCTCACGTCGAACCGGAGCCTGCTGCCGGCGAGCGCCTGCTCCGCCACGTTCATCCCGATCGAGCTGTCCCCGGGCGAGCTCGTGTAGATCGGCACGTCGAGCTCGTGCGCGGCGGCGAGGACCGAGCGCCGCGAGAGTCCGAGCGACTTTTCCCGCTCGAGCATGTACCCGCCGAGGAGCCAGTGGTATTCCGCGCTGCTCATCGCGCGCTGGAACTCCTCGCGCGCGGAGACGTCGCGGATGAACGCGTCGGTCGAGAGGAGGACGCTGTAGTCGAAGAAGATGTCGTAGATGCGGACCACGCCCTTGTCCCGCAGCTCGACGTCGTCCGCCGTCGGCGTGCCGCGGTGCATCGCGAGCCCGAGCGCGAAATGCGCGTCGTGGTAGAGGTTGGCGCCGGTGGAGATGATCCAGTCCACGTAGCCGGACTCCATGAGCGGGATGAGGCAGCTCATCCCGAGGCCGGCGGGCGTCATCGCGCCGGTGAGCGTCATGCCGACCGTCACGTCGGGCTCGAGCATCCGCTGGGTGAAGAGCATGCACCCCTCGCGGAGCCGGCCCGCGTTGTACGCGAGGAAGGCGTTGTCGATGAGGTCCGCCGCGGTCTCCCGGCCGCTGATCGCGTCGGGATTGATCCGCTGGCCGCGGAGGTACTGCGCTGAAGGTCGCGTCATCGCTCTCCCCTACTCCGGTCGCTTGGCCGGCGCCGGCTTCGCGTCGGGCACCGTGGGCTGCTCGCCGATCACCGCCGGGTCCTTCCCCCTGGCCTCGCGCTTCCGGAGCTCCGGCTTCGTCTCGCGGGTGCTCTTCACGATGCGGACCACTTCCTCGGGATCGTCCGTCACGTGGAAGAGGTTGAGGTCGTTCTCGCCGATCTTCCGCTCGGCCGCCACCGTGCGGGTGAGCCACTCGACCATGCCGCTCCAGTAGTCCCGCCCGAAGAGGATCACCGGAAAGTGCTTGATCTTCCCCGTCTGGATGAGCGTGAGCGCCTCGAAGAGCTCGTCGAACGTCCCGAACCCGCCCGGAAAGACGACGAACGCCGTGGCGTACTTGATGAACATCGTCTTCCGGACGAAGAAGAACTTGAAGTTGAGGCTCCGGTCGAGGTAGGGATTCGATCCCTGCTCGAACGGCAGCTCGATGTTGCAGCCGATCGAGAGCCCGCCGCCCTCCTCCGCCCCGCGGTTCGCCGCCTCCATGATGCCCGGGCCCCCGCCCGTGATGATCGGGATCCCCGCCTCGGCGAGGAGCCGCGCGGTCGTCACGGCCAGGCGGTAGTACGGATCGTGCGGCGGCGTGCGCGCGGAGCCGAAGACCGAGACGCCGTCGCGCACGTCGGCGAGGTTGTCGAAGCCCCAGACGAACTCGCCCATGATCCGGAGCACGAGCCACGGATCGGAATTGAAGATCGGATCGGTCCCCTCGCGCTGGGGGCCCTCGAGCAGCTGCTCGTCCTGGGTCGGCCGGCGCTGCTCGCCGTCGCGCCGCTTCCTATCGTCCACGCGTCAGGTGCTCGATGAGGGCCCGATGGTCGTCGGGCACGTTGTAGAAGTAGGGCGACACGCGGACGTGGCCCGGCCGCGCGTCCGTCACGAAGCCGGCCGCCGCCAGGCTCGCCACCGCGCGGTGCGGATCGTCGCTCGGGAGCATCACGATCGCGGTGCGCTCCTCGGGCGTCGGGGCGACGCGCGGCCGGAGCCCGCGCGCCTGCGCGAGCTCGATCAGGTCCTCGGCGAGCTCGGCGGTGCGGCGGCGGATGGCCTCGCCCCCGAGCTCCTCGAGGATCTCGAGGCCGCCGCGCTGTGCGTAGACCGGCATGAGCGGCGGCGTCCCGGTCTCGAGCCGGCGCGCGTCGTCGTGGAACTCGAGGCTCCGCGTGTCGAACCGGAACTGGTCCCGGTGCGCGAACCACCCCGTCACCTGCGGAAAGAGCGACGGCGTCACGTCGGGGGACGCGTAGAGGAAGGCGACGCCGGTCCCGCCGAGGAGCCACTTGAGGCCGCCCGAGCAGTAGAAGTCCACGCCCGACGCCTTCACGTCCACCGGCAGCTGCCCCACGCCCTGGTAGCCGTCGATGAGGCAGAGGGCGCCCTTCCGGTGCGCGATCCCGGCGATGGCGCCGATGTCCTGGATCGCGCCGCTCGCGAAGAAGACATGGCTCGTCGCCACGATGGCCGTGCGGTCGTCCACGGCGCGCTCGAAGAGCTCGAGCGGCACCCGGATCCCGTCGGGGCTCTCGAGCACGACGACCTCGACCCCGCGGGCGCGCTTGGCCATCCACTGGTAGCCGATCGTGGGGAAGTCGAGGCTCGTGACGATCACCTTCGGGCGGCGCGCGTACTCGAGCGACTCCCCGACCACCGACAGCGCCGAGGAGATGTTCGCGTGCAGGGCGATCTCCCCGGCCCGGGCCCCGACGAGGCGCCCGTAGCGCATCCGGAGGTCGGCGAGCGCCGCCCACCAGATCTCGTACCACGCCGGCGCCCCCCGGTTCTCCCAGAGGTCGAGGTACTCGTTCACCCGCGCGCGCGCGCGGACGCTGAGCGCGCCGAGCGAGCAGCTGTTGAGGTACGTGGAGTGCCGGAAGATCGGGAACTCGTCCCGCAACGTCTTCACCGCACCGGGTGACGCGAGGGTCATGCGGCTCAATATATCCCGGGGACCGAGTGGTTAGAATTCGGGGATGCCAGCCAAGCTCGATCCGCGGTACGCCGGCTCATGGGGCGCGCTCACCGGCCGACTTGCCCTGCGGTCGCTCGTGAATCCGCGGCTCGCTGTGGACCTGCTCCGCACGGCATGGGCCTTCCGCCGGCGCGACTGGTGGCGCACCGCTCCCTTCCTCCCCGTTCCCGATCGCGCCTACCTCCGCTGGCGGATGTACACCGCCTATGCGAGCGAGGACGCGGTTCCCCCGGTGGATGATGTGGTGCGGTTTGCCCGGTGGCGCCGGGAGACGATGCGGCTGTGAAGCACGTCGTCATCCTCGGCGGAGGCTTCGCGGGGCTGAACGCGGCCAAGGCGCTCCGGCAGGGGCGGGTGCGGGTGACGCTCGTGGACCGCCACAACCACCACGTCTTCCAGCCGATGCTCTACCAGGTCGCGACGGCCGCCCTGAGCCCGGGCGACATCGCCTCCCCCATCCGCTCGATCCTGCGCGACAGCCGCAACACCGAGGTCCTGCTCGACGAGGCGCGCTCGGTGGACCTGGACGGGCGCCGGGTGGCGCTCGCCTCGGGGCGGGAGCTCGAGTACGACTACCTCGTGGTCGCCACCGGGGCCCGGCATTCCTACTTCGGGCACGACGAGTGGGAGCGGTACGCACCCGGGCTCAAGGAGCTCGAGGACGCCTTCGCCGTCCGCCGGCGGATCCTCCTCGCCTTCGAGCAGGCGGAGCAGGAGCGGGACCCCGCGGCGCAGAGGGCGCTCCTCACCTTCGTGATCGTCGGCGCCGGGCCCACTGGTGTCGAGGTGGCCGGCGCCCTCGCCGAGATCAAGTCGTATACACTGGAGCGCGATTTCCGGAACATCGATCCCCGGGACGCGCGGGTCGTCGTGATGGAAGGGGGCCCCCGGGTCCTGGCGGCGTATCCTGCCGAATTGAGCGACAAGGCGCGCCGGACCCTCGAGGATCTGGGGGTGGATGTACGCACTGATACGATGGTGACAGATATCAGTCCTGACGGTGTCACTGCAAAGGGCGAATTCGTGCCCGCCAGAACCGTCATCTGGGCCGCCGGCAACGTCGCCAGTCCGCTTCTCAGGACGATGGGAGTGCCGCTCGACAGGCAGGGACGCGTGCCCGTCGGCGACGACTGCACGCCGCCCGGGCATCCCGAGGTCTTCGTCCTCGGGGACGCCGCGGCCTTCGAGCAGGACGGCACGCTGCTGCCGGGCACGTGCCCCGTCGCGATCCAGATGGGGAAGTACGCCGCCTCGGTGATCCGGCGCGAGGTCTCGCCCTATCCCCCCGCCGAGCGCGCGCGCTTCCGCTATTTCGACAAGGGACAGCTCGCCGTCATCGGGCGCGGCCGAGCGGTGGCCGACATCGGGAAGGCCCACTTCGGCGGCTTCGTCGCGTGGCTCCTCTGGCTGTTCGTGCACATCCTCTACCTCGC
>DASUXZ010000098.1:0-37534 GCA_036377655.1 Gemmatimonadales bacterium | reverse complement strand
CGGTGAAGAGCACCGTGAGCGCCCGCTTCCTGCTCCGCGCGGCGATGTAGCGGAAGGCCGACGGATAGTCGCTCTCGACGAGCTTGCCTTCCACCGCGGCGAGCGCCGCAAGAACCGCCCGGAGCCCGCGCCGCCCCCGCGCCGGCGGCGCGTACGCCTGGATCGTATCGGCGAAGACGAGGATCCCGACGTCGTCGTCCTGCTGCACCGCCGCGTGCGCGAGCTGGAGCGCGGCCTCGATGGCCGCCTCGAGCCGCGGAACGCCGTCCGATTCCGAGGTGAGCAGCCGCCCGGCGTCCACGACGAGAAGCACCTGCTGCCGGCGCTCGTCTTCGTAGACGCGCGCGATCGTCTTGCCCCGCCGCGCGGTCGCCTTCCAGTCGATGATCCGCGTGTCCTCGCCGGGAATCCATTCGCGGAGGCTCTCGAAGAGCCGGCCCTCTCCCGGACGGCGCATGGCCCGGAGGCCCGCTTCCCGCTGCCGCGCGGCGCGCGTGGGCAGGGCGCGCAGCGAGGCGCCGGCGAGCCGCGGAAAGACCGTCGCCTCCCACGGCGCGTCCAGCGTGTCCTGCCGCCAGGCGAGGCCGAGCGGGCCGAGGCGCCGGACCGTCGTCTTTCCGCCGGTCCCGATGCCTCGCCGCACCGGCGTGACGTCCAGCCGCTCCTCGTTCGCGCCGGGAATGAGGCGGATGACGCGCTCGGGGACGCCGGCGCCGCCGAGCGGGTCGGGAAACAGCTCGCGAACGCGGATGAATTGCGGCGCGGCCCCGCCGAGGATCCACCGATACGTCACGGCGAGGGTGCGGCCGACCGAGAATGCCGGCGGCGGCTCCCGCTCCATCCGCAACGGATGACGGGCGGCGCGCCCCCCGTCGAACAGGAAGAGCGCCACCCACAGCGGCACGGCGACGAGGTACAGCCCGAGCAGGTCGGGCGCGATGGCCGCCAGCGGAGCGAGGACGGCGGCCGCCGCGGCGCCGGCGATCCAGCGGCGCGTCGGCAGGATCACGTGCGCGGCACCTCGATCCGCTCGATGATCGAGGCGAGCGCCGCGTCCGCGGCGACGCCCTCGAGCTCGAGCTCGGGCGCGACGGCCACACGATGGCGCAGCACGGCGGGCGCGAGCGCCTTCACGTCGTCCGGCGTCACGAAGGTCCGGCCGTCGAGCAGCGCCGTCGCCTGGCTCACCTTGAGGAGCGCGACCGAGGCGCGCGGCGAGGCGCCGAGGGTGAGGGCCGGCGCGTCGCGGGTGGCACGCACGATCGCCGTGATGTAGCCGGTGAGGCTCGGCTCCACCCGCACCGCGCGCGCGGCGCGCCTGAGCGCCGCGAGTCCCGGTCCGTCGAGCACCTGCGTGACGCCGAAGCTCGCCGGATCGTCCGCCTCGAAACCCTCGAGGACCCGGGCGAGAATCCCCTGCTCGACCTCCGCCGCCGGGTACCCGAGGCTCACCTTCACGAGGAACCGGTCGAGCTCCGCTTCCGGGAGCGGATAGGTCCCCTCGAACTCGATCGGGTTCTGCGTCGCGAACACGGTGAAGGCGGGTGGAAGCGGATGCGACGTGCCGTCCACCGTGACGCTCCGCTCCTGCATCGCCTCGAGCAGCGCGGCCTGGGTCTTCGCGGGCGCGCGGTTGATCTCGTCGGCGAGGACGAGGTCGCCGAAGATCGGACCCGGGCGGAAGGTGAAGCTGCCGCCGCCACCGAGCAGGTTGATGCCGGTGACGTCCGACGGCATGAGGTCGGGCGTGAACTGGATCCGCCGGAACGAAAGCCCGAACACCTGCGCGAGCGTCCGCACGAGCAGGGTCTTGGCGGTGCCGGGCACGCCTTCGAGAAGGACGTGCCCCCGGGCGACGAGCGCCGCGAGCGCCTCCCGGAGCGCGGACGGCTGCCCGAGCACCACGTGTCCGAGCTGCGACAGGATGGCCTCGCCCTGCTCGGCGGCGCGGGCGGCGTCGATCGGCGCTACGGTTTCAGTTCCTGCCACAGCTCCTCCACGGCAAGGGCGGCGCGGCGGACGCCGACGGCGTCGGCCCCCCCGCGAGTCAGCGACTGGAGTGTTGCGACCGCCGCGGCGGCCCGGGGCGTCGAGACGCGGCGCGCGAGCGAAGCGAGCCAGACCCGCACGTCCCCGCGGAGCTGCTCGCCGGGACGGGCGAGCCGGCGGCGGAGCCCGCGGGCCAGGAGCGCGATCGCCTCGTCGTGCCCCCGCGCCGCCGCGAGCGCATTGGCGAGCGCGCGCACGTGCTCGAGCGGGGACCGCCGCCGCCGGACGATCACGCGCCGGGGCGGGCCGAATCGCACCGCGGCGACGAGCAGCGCAAGCACCGCCACCGCGAAGAGGTGGATCACCGCCCATCCCCACGGCGAGTCGCCGAGCCAGCGCCGCACGGCCGACAGCATCCCCCCGCCCGGGCCGAAGCCCTGATGATACTCGTCCACCACGAGTCGGGCGGTGCGACCTGCGACGAGGCCGAGCGCGAACTCGCCGGCGGCGGTCTCGCGGAGCGCGCGATTCGCGAAGAGCTGCCCATCGGCCACGAGCGTCACCGTCCCGCCGGAGTCGGGCGTGAGCCGGATCGCGACCGGCGCCTCCGATGTCGCGAGCAGGACCTCCGCCCGCGCCGCGATCGGCCCGCAGCCGACGTCCGATCCGTCGTCGAGGAGCGACCGGCGGTGCGCGAGCGAGTCGGGAAGCCGGAAGAGCACCGCGCGTACGGCGAGGTCCTCCCCGCCGAAGCGCGCGGATGCGGGGCCGGTCGCCCGCCTCGCGTAGCCGTAGCAGACCATCGCCGCTTCCGCGCCGGGTCCGGCGAGAATGAGCGACGTGCCCGAGCCGGCGAGGCGCGCGAGCTCGAGCGCATCGAGCGGCGAGAGCGGCGCCGCGGGGTCGAGCACGGCCCAGGTCGTCCCGGGGCCCAGGTCCGGCCGCGTCGGGAGGTCGCGCGTGCGCGCGCGGTGGCGCGCGACCGTGATCCCGAGGCGCCCCGCCGCCTCGGCGTAGCCGCGCGCGCCGAACGGCCCGGCGAGGTACGTCGAGCGGCGGACATCCTGGTCCTCCGGGCGTGTTCCGCGGCTGCCCGCCGCGATCACGATGACCCCGAGGAGGAGCACCGCCGCGAGGGCGACGGCGAGCTCAGTGCGCGGCCGCATGCCACTCCCCCGCGGCGAGCGATCGCCACGCGGCGTACTCCTCCGCGGTGCATCGCCGGCCGCCGAACGCGCACGCATAGAGCGTCCGCACGAGCGACCGCAGCCGGTCCCGGTCCGCCCCGGCGACGCGCGCCTCGCGGGTGCACTCCGCCGGCGTCTTGCCGGGGTGATAGCGGAGGAGCCCCCGCTCCTCGAGCGTGAGCGCCACGCCGACGAAGCCGAGCTGGAGCGCCTCCGCGAAGCGCCCCCCGGACGCGGCCGCGTCGGCTGCGTCGAAGTACCAGCCGGCGGTCCGCCGCTCGCGGACGATCTCCGGGAGGTCGGGGTTCAGCGGGACGGCCGCGCCGCGCACCGTGCGCACGAGGAGCCACGCGGCATGCGCCAGGATCGCCACGAGCACGGCGGCGAGGCCCGCGATGAGGAGCCGGTAGAGCAGCGGGTTCGCCTCGCTCATGTCCGCGAGCCAGGCGAGCAGCGCCCGCCAGTACCGCACGAGCGCCGCCGACGTCTCGTTGTCGGGCCGCCACGCGTAGGCCGCGCCCGAAAAGACCGAGTCGAGGACGCTCCGGAGGGAGTCCGGCGAGGGCTGCTGCATCGGCTCAGGCGGGCAGCTCGTTCGCGAGCACCTCGAGGTCGTACCCTTCCTTGCGCACGCGGAGGTCGTAGTAGAGCAGCGTGAGCACGCAGTAGAGGAGTGGCGTGACGATGAGCGACACCACCCCGACCACCGCCGTGAAGAAGACCTCGGCGGCACGCGACTCGCCGCTCCCGAACATCGCCCCGATCATCGAGAGCGCGAACATCGGGACGACGATGATCGCGAGGACGACGAACAGGAGCCCGATGATCCGGAGCCGGAAGCCCTTGGTGAGCTGCCACGACCGGCTCATCGCGCGGCCGGCGCTGGCCGGCTCGAGCACGAGCGAAGGCGTGGCGACCGACAGGCCCGAGAAGACCGCGAAGGGAATGACGAGCAGCGCGAGCCCGAGCAGGACCATGCCGATCCCCCCGCCGGCGAGCCCTCCCTCGCCGCTCGTCGCCGCGTAGACGGTGAACATCGAGCCGGCGCCGATCATGAGGATGGCCGGCAGGGCCGCGACGACCACCACGAAGCCGACGCCGAGCGAGAGGAGCATCACGTCGCCGATCCTCGGAACGGCCCGCCGCAGCGCGTCCCCCGCGGCGAGCGGACGCCCGAGGTAGTTCTCCGAGATGATGTACGCGGTGGCGGCGCTCGCGAGGGAACCGAGGACGAATGCGATGAGGTAGGTGACGAGGTCGCCGACGCCTGGCCCGGTTCCCCTCGCCGCGCCGAACAGGTTGAGGAGGAGCGGCAGGGAGGAACAGATCACCTGCACCAGGACGAGCGGAACGAAGAGCTCCCGGAAGAGCCGGAAGGCGTGATCCAGGAGCTCGCCCATCGAGAGCGGGCGGAGAGCGACGGTCATCGAGTTCCTCGCCGTGAGCGTTTCGCGGACGACTGGACTTCCGGCCGCGCCCTCATAGTATCGCAGGATGCCCGCACTGCAATCCGGCCCGCGTGACCTCCGCCAGCACCTCGAGGTCGAGACGCCCGAGCACGTCGTGCTCGACTACGAGATCGCCGGCCTCGGCTCGCGCGCGGCGGCGGCGCTCCTCGACTTCGTCATCCTGGGCGGCGTCGGCCTCGCGGGCGGATTGCTGATCGCGCTCATGGCGCGGGCCGGGTTCTCGCCCGGCCGCCTCGGAGGCGCCGTGATCGTGATGGTCGCCTTCGCGGGGTGGTACGGGTACTTCACGTTCTTCGAAGGCCTGCGGAACGGCCAGACACCGGGCAAGCGGGCCCTCGGCATCCGGGTCGTCGCGGACACGGGCCACGCCGTGAGCCTCGGCTCCGCGGCGGTGCGCAATCTGCTCAGGATCGCCGATTTCCTGCCGCCGCCATACCTCGCCGGCGCGGTGCTCGTGGCGCTTCATCCGCGCGGGAAGCGGATCGGCGACCTCGCCGCCGGGACGATCGTCGTGCGCGACCGGCCGGAGGAGCGCCCGGCCCTCGCGAGGCCGCGCGGCGGCGAGCCGGCGCTCGCGGCGCCCCTGCTCGACGAAGACGAGTTCCGCCTGCTCTCCGGCTTCGCCGCGCGGGCCGGCGACCTTCCCCCCGCCGCACGCGACCGCCTGGCGCGCAACCTCGCCGCCCGCCTCGACGCCGCGATCGTTTCGGCGGACGTCGGCGCGGGGGACCCGGCCGAGTCGCTGCTCGCGCTCCATGCGGCGGAGCTCGAGCGCCGGCGCGGCGCGCTCGGGACGCGCGGCGCCGCGCGCGGCGGGCTCGCCGAGCAGCTCGAGGCCGCCCAGCGCGACCGCTGGGCCGAGTTCGAGGTGCTCGTGCGGCGCGCGGCGGCGGGCGGCCTCGAGTCGCTCGCGCCGGCGGAGCTTCCCGACTTCGCCGCGCGCTATCGCGAGATCGCCGCGGACCTCGCGCGGCTCCGGACGTACCGCGCGGCGCCCGACGTCGTCCGCCGGGTGGAGCGGCTCGTCGCGGCGGGGCACAACGCGCTCTACCGCGGCGACGGGCATCGGCTCGGCACCGTCGGCCGGGTGCTCGCGTTCGAGTGCCCCGGGGCCGTCGTCGCGGCGCGCCGGTACGTGCTCGCCGCCTTCCTCGCGTTCATGATTCCCGGGACGGTCGGCTATCGGCTGGTCCGCGAGCGGCCGGAAGTGGCGGCCGAGGTGCTGCCGGACGTGCTGCTCGAGCGCGCGGAAGTCGGCGTCGAGCGGAGCGCCGCCGGGGAGGGCTTCGTCGAGATCGACGCGGGCGGCCGGCCGCTCGCGGCGTCGGGCATCATCGCGAACAACGTGCGTGTCGCCTTCTACTGCTTTGCCGGCGGCGCCTTCCTCGGCATCGGCTCGCTCGTGCTCCTCGCCTTCAACGGGCTCCAGCTCGGCGCGACGGCCGGCCATTTCACCAATGCAGGGCTGTTCGGGTACCTCTCGCAGTTCGTCCTCGGCCACGGCGCGCTCGAGCTCTTCGCGATCTGGGTGGCCGGTGCGGCCGGGTTCCTCCTCGGGACCGCGATCATCGCGCCGGGACCGCTCACGCGGAGCGACGCGCTCGTGCTCGCGGGGCGCCGCGCCATCCGCATGGTCGGGGCGGCGGTCACCTGCCTCGTGGTCTCGGGTCTGATCGAAGGATTCGTCTCGACGAGCGAGCTGGGCTGGACCGGGCGGGCGGTCGCGAGCGGCGGAAGCCTCGCCTTCCTGGCGGCCTATCTCGCCGCGGGCGCGGTGGCGCAGTCGCGCGGGCGCGCCGCCTACTGACCGTCCCGGAGGAGGGCGCGCATCCGGATCGCGAGCCCTTCGATCTCGCGCAGCCCCGCGACGGTTTCCGGATCGATCGCCGCCTCGTTGAGGAGCAGCAGCTGCGTCTCGGCCAGGAGGGCCGAGAGCGGGTTGGAGAGGTCGTGGCGCAGCTTGCTGACGGGATCGGCGTCCGACATGGCGCTCCTCAGCTGAGCGACCGGAAGAGGTCGCGGAAATGATGCTCGCGAAGGCGCTGGACGCCCTGCCAGAGCTCGTCCTCGGTATCCCCGCAGAAGATCTCGGCGGTCTCCCACTCGGCGAGCGGCTCGGCATCGTCGAAATACCGGAGGCGGCCGCGCCAGGCGCCGTCGTCGGCGAGGCGGACGATGAGGGAAACGGCGACGACGCGTCCCTCGACCTGCACCGGGTCGAGCGCGTGGAAGACGGGCTCGCGCGGGTCGCGTGAAGGCGTGCGCATGCTCTGGAGGTTCATCGGCGCCTCCTCCGTCGGTCGTACTGTGTGGCGGGACAGGTGCATTATGCCGAACGCGCGTGAGCGGCGCAATGCGCCGGCGCTAGATCCGGAACGGGGCGGGCACGAAGGTCACGATGAACACCGCGATGCACGCCCAGGCGATCCACCGCCGTCGCGGCGGCACCGCGCGCCCGGGCGTCACCACCGAGGGATGGGTCCACCGCCCGCCGCCGACCACGAGTGCGACGAGGCCCCACAGCCACCAGCTCGGCGAGAAGAATCCGAGCACGAAGAGGCCGATCATCGTGAGACCGCCGACGACGGCCTGGCGCCGCCCGAGGAGCGCGTAGAGGACGTGCCCGCCGTCGAGCTGGCTCAACGGCATCAGGTTGAGCCCCGTGACGAAGGCCCCGGTCCAGCCGGCAAACGCAGGCAGGCTCAGGGCGACAGCCGCGGCGTCGGGGAAGAACCAGGAGCGGAGCGCCCAGGTGAGGATCGAGTCGCCGAGATAGATCTGCCGGCCGGCGAAGGTCACGAACTCCCCGGGCGTTTCCTGCCCGAGCGACAGGCCTTCCGACACCGAGTAGCCCCAGACGAGCACGCCGATGGCGACGACGAACCCGGCGAGCGGCCCGGCGGCCCCGACGTCGAGGAGCTGTCGCCGGTCGAGCACCGGCGTTCGGAGCCGCAGGAACGCGCCGAGACTGCCGATCGGCGACAGGGTCGGCGGGACGGGGAGGAAGAACGGCGGCGAGGTGTCGATGGCGTAGCGGCGCGCCGCGACGTAATGGCCCAGCTCGTGGATGAGCAGGATGCCGAGAAGCGGAAAGGCGAACGAGGCGCCGGAGAGGATGTCGCGCCACCCCCCGGCGATCACGTCGGCAAAGAAGCTCAGCCCGGCCGCGATCGTTCCCGCGACCGCGCCGAGGTGCCGCGGCGGGCGCGGGGGGTACCAGTCGCCGGCGAGGGCGGCACCGGCGCCAAGGGCGCAGAGGATCGTGAGGAGGGCGAGGAGGGCGTGCAGCCCCCACCGCTCCGGCCGGTCCGGGGCGACCGGCCGCACGAGCACGAGGGCGGTGCGCCCGGCGTCCGACCAGTAATGCGCCCCTCGCCACCGCCGGAGGCCGCCGGCGAGCGCCTCGGAAGGCCCCCGGTGCGCCGGTGCGACCACGGCATCCACGACCTCGCGGTTCCCGAGGCGGACGACCCGCCAGGCTTCGAAGGCAAAGAGGAGATCGTCGAGGGTGGCCGGGGGTGGCGCGGGGTGACGGGATCGGTCTTGACGGACGATACGGCCCCCTCTAGCTTTGCAACTTGCCTTACCGGTCGCGCCGCGGCCTCACACGCCTCCGTACCCACACGCTCCGCGCCGCCGGAACTCCCCAGTTACCTGATCCGCCGATACCCGATCCGCCGAGTCTTCGACGATCCGCTCTCATCCCAGGTCCAGATCCAACTCCACCCCCCGGCCGCGTCGACCGTCGGCCAACCCGCTCGGAGCTCCCTCCGTGGATATCGCTGAACTGAAGCAGAAGTCCGTCGCGGAACTGCATTCGTTGGCTGAAGAGCTGAACATCACCAACTACTCAGGCCTCCGCAAGCAGGACCTCATCTTCAAGATCGAGCAGTCGCTCCTCGACAAGGACACCGTGATCCGCGGCGAGGGCGTGCTCGAGATCCTCCCCGAGGGATACGGGTTCCTCCGCAGCCAGGACTGGAACTACCTGTACGGCCCCGACGACATCTACGTGAGCCCGAGCCAGATCAAGCGGTTCGACCTGCGCACGGGAGACACGGTGATGGGCCAGGTCCGCCCGCCGAAGGAAGGCGAGCGGTACCTCGCGCTCCTCAAGGTCGAGAGCGTCAACTTCGAGGAGCCGGAGAAGACCAAGCACCGGATCGGCTTCGACAACCTGAAGCCGCGCTACCCTGACGGCCGCATCCGCCTCGAGCGGAAGAACGGCGACCTCTCGATGCGGGTGGTGGACCTCCTCTCCCCGATCGGCAAGGGCCAGCGCGGCCTCATCGTGGCGCCGCCGAAGGCCGGCAAGACGATCCTCATGCAGAAGCTCGCCAACGCCATCTCGGAGAACCATCCCGAGATCGTGCTGATCGTGCTCCTCATCGACGAGCGCCCCGAGGAAGTCACCGACATGGAGGAGAACGTGAAGGCGGAGGTGATCTCCTCCACCTTCGACGAGCCGGCGGACCGCCACGTGCAGGTGGCGGACATGGTCATCGAGAAGGCCAAGCGCCTCGTGGAGCACGGCCGGGACGTCGTGATCCTCCTCGACTCGATCACCCGCCTCGCCCGCGCGCACAACGTGGTGGTGCCGCACTCCGGGAAGATCCTCTCCGGCGGCGTGGACGCGAACGCGCTCCAGAAGCCGAAGCGCTTCTTCGGCGCGGCACGCAACATCGACAAGGGCGGCAGCCTCACGATCATCGCCACGGCGCTCATCGACACGGGCAGCCGGATGGACGAAGTCATCTTCGAGGAGTTCAAGGGCACCGGCAACATGGAGCTGGTGCTCGACCGCCGCCTCGCCGACCGTCGCATCTACCCCGCCATCGACATCCAGCGCACCTCGACCCGCAAGGAAGAGCTCCTCATGGACAAGGACGAGCTCAACCGGGTCTATCTCCTCCGCAACTTCCTCGCGGACATGCCGCCCGTCGAGGCGCTCGAGTTCCTCCTCGAGCGGATGAAGCGCACCAAGAACAACAAGGAATTCTTCGCCACGATGGCCCAGTAGGGGCGGCCCCGCGCCGTCCCCGGCGGGCCGGGCAGGCATGTCCCCCGCATCGATACCCCCGGCCGGCCGCATCATCGCGGCCGACTGGGGCGAGGTCCGCATCGGCCTCGCCCTGAGCGACGAGACGCAGCTCATCGCGTCTCCGCTCACGACGCTCGTGCGCCGGCCCGGGAAGCGGTTCCCGATGCGGCGCTTCCTCGAGCTCGTCGCGGAGCACCGGCCGGTCGGCCTCGTCGTCGGGCTTCCCCTCACGGGCGAGGGCGAGGAAGGCGCCTCGGCCATCGCCGCCCGCGACCTCGGCGACGCGATGGCCCGGCAGACCGGCCTTCCCCTATACTTGCAGGACGAGCGGATGAGCAGCGCGCGCGCGCTCGGCGTCATCCGCGAGCAGGGCGGGCGCGCGCGCGGCCGCCGCGAGGACGTGGACGCGCTCGCGGCCGCCATCCTCCTGCAGCAGTTCCTCGACCGCCGACGGAACGCCTGATGCGACGACTCTTTCCTGCGCTGCTCCTTCTCGCGGCCTGCGACGGCGTGCCCGCGGGCGACGGCACCACGGAGCGGATCATCGTGCCGCCCGGAGCGAGCTTCGGCCAGGTGCTCGACTCGCTCGACGCGCACGGGCTCGTCGGCAACCGTTTCCTGCTCAAGGTGCGCGCCAAGCTCACCGGGCGCGATCGCGCGGTGCTGGCGGGCGTCTACCAGATCCCCCGCGGCTCCTCGCACGCGGCGCTCCTCGACCTCCTGCAGGAAGGGCGGCAGGAGGAGGTGCGGCTCACGATTCCCGAAGGGCTCACGATCGGCGAGGTCGCCGACCTCGTCGAGGAGCGCCTCGGGATCCCGGCCGACTCGCTCGCCGCCGCCGCGACCGATTCCCTGCTCGCGGACTCGCTCGGCATCCGCGCCCGGTCGCTCGAGGGCTATCTCCGTCCCGACACCTACCAGCTCCCGCCCGACATCACCGCGCGCGAGCTCGTGCGCCGGCTCGCCCTCGAGTTCGAGACGCGCTGGAAGCCGGAATGGACGGCCCGCCTCGACACGCTGGGCCTCACGCGCGGCGAGCTCCTGGCGCTCGCGTCGATCGTGGAGGGAGAGGCGCGCGTGGATGCGGAGCGGGAGGTGATCGCGGGGGTCTACCACAACCGGCTCCGGATCGGCATGGCGCTGCAGGCCGATCCCACGGTGCAGTACGCGATCATGCTCCGCACCGGCGAGCGGAAGAAGCGGCTCTTCGAGAAGGACTACGGATTCGCCTCGCCGTACAACACCTACCTGAACCCCGGCCTTCCTCCCGGCCCGGTCAACTCGCCGAGCGAGCGGAGCATCGAGGCCGCGCTCTATCCTGATTCCGTGCCGTATCTCTTCTTCGTGGCGCAGCCCGACGGGCGCCACGTCTTCACGCGCACCTACCGCGAGCACCTGCGCGCCGTCGGGGAGGCGCGCCGCGCGCGGGACGCCTCAGCCCGCTCCACTCCCTAACCGCTCCGCGTACCTCCTCGCCGCGGTTTCGACGTCCGCCGCGGCGAGAATGCCCGAGGCCACTGCCACGCCCCCTCCGCCGGCCGCCAGCACCGCCGGCACGTCCGCCGGCACGATGCCCCCGATGGCGATGCACGGCCGACCCCCGGCCACGCCCGCGAGCCGGCGGAAGCCGTCAGCGCCGATCGCGGCGCCCGCATCGCCCTTCGTCGCCGTCGCCGCCCACGGGCCGATTCCCCAGTAATCCGCATCCCCTCCGGCGAGCGCTTCGCCTTCGGACCCGACCGATGCGCCGATGACCGCATCGGGGCCGAGCACGCGGCGGGCGAGCCGCGGCGGGAGGTCGCCCGGGCCGAGGTGCACGCCGGCGGCTCCCGCGGCGCGGGCGACGTCCGGCCGGTCGTTGACGAGCACGGGAATGGAAAGCGCAGCGATCAGGGCGCGCGCGGCGTCCGCGAGCGCGCGCGGGGTCGCATCCTTGAGCCGGAGCTGGAGCGACGTGGCGCCGCCACGCTCCGCCGCGAGCGCGAGCGCCACCAGGTCGCGGCCGCGCACGAGCGCGTCGTCGGTGACCACCATGAGCCGCACCATGGCGGCTACATTCTTCGGCATGAGGCAAATCAAGCACGCGCCGGCCGCCGGGGCCACCGGCTGATGGACGCCGCCCGCGTCACGGCACGGGGGGCCGAGCGCTGGGTCCGCGGCCATCCGTGGATCTATCGCAGCGACGTCACCGAGGCGCCCGGGGCGCCGGGGCTCGTTCGGGTCTTCGACCCGCGCGGGAAGCCGATCGGCCAGGCGCTCCATTCCCCGCGATCGGAGATCCGGCTCCGGCTGCTCGAGCGCGGCGATCGCCCGGTGGATCGTGCCTGGTGGAGCGACGCGATCCGCGCCGCGCTCCGCCGCCGCGCCGGGATCGACGCCACGGCATGGCGCGTGGTGCACGGTGAGGGCGACGGGCTCCCCTCGCTCGTGGTCGATCGCTACGACCGCTGGGTGGTGGCGCAGTTCCTTTCCGCCGGCCTCGAAACGATGCGCGGCGAGATCCTCGATGCCATCGACGACGTGCTCGCGCCCGCCGGCATCCTCCTCCGCAACGACGTGCCGGTGCGGAAGCGCGAAGGGCTCGAGACCGGGATCGAGCTCGCCCGGGGAACGGTCCCGGAGCGGATCGAGGTGCGGGAGGGCGCCGTGCGCTACTTCGCGGCACCGTGGACGGGGCAGAAGACCGGGGCGTTCGTGGACCAGCGCCCCGCGCGCACGATCGCCGGCGAGCTCACGGCGCCGGGCGGGCGGGCGCTCGACTGCTTCGCCTATCACGGCTCCTTCGCGCTGCACCTCGCGAGGAAGGCGCGCGAGGTGGTGGCGCTCGACGTGAGCGCCGAGGCGCTCGCGCGGGGCGCCGAGAACGCCGCCCTCAACGGATTCTCGAACATCGCGTGGACCGAGGCGGACGCCTTCGAGGCGCTCCGCGCCTGGGACCGGGCGCGCGAGCGGTTCGACACGATCGCGCTCGACCCGCCGGCATTCGCGAAGTCACGCGCCACCGTTCCGCAGGCACTCCGCGGCTACCGCGAGATCAATCTCAGGGCCATGCGCATCCTGGCGCCGGGCGGCACGCTCGTCACCGCGTCGTGCTCGTTTCACGTCGGACGGGACGCCTTCATGGGGATGCTCGCCGAAGCGGCGAAGGACAGCGGCCGCCGCATCGCGGTGCGCGCCATCCTCGGCCAGGGCGAGGATCACCCCGAGCTGCTGACGGTGCCCGAAACCGGCTACCTGAAGGGTGCGGTCCTGACGGCGATCTAGGCGCTGCGCCGCCGGATGGCGGAGAAGCTGCGCAGTCCCCGGCGCCAAGGCCGGCATCGGCCAGCCACCGTCCACCGGCCTACGGGTCCAGCGCGACCACCCAGCGGGCGATGTCGTCGATGACGACACCTGCCACCGTTCCCGGAACCCCGTATTCGGCGGGATTGCCGGGTCCGGTCCCGGCGATGAAGAGGTGGTTGAGCGAGGGATACGAGCGGAACTCGATCCGTGCATCGCCACCGAGCGCCGACCGCCATTGGGCAAAGCCGTCCGGGCCGGCCTGATAGTCGCGCTCGCCATGCAGCACGAGCACCGGCATCCGGAGCCGCCGGACCGTCTCGAACGGCGAGTACCCCGCCAGGTCGAGCCAGTATGCCGCGGGCGCGCCGAGGATGAGCCCGGTCTCCGCCGAATCGGCCGGGGTGAGAGCCCGGACCCGCGCGATGCCCGGTGCGACCGCCGCCCTCTGCCGGTCGATCATGACCGTGTCGGCGCCTTCGAGGGTGCGCAGGTAGGCGAGCTGCCGCTCTACCATGTCGGGAATTCCCTCGTTGCTCGCGCCCGCGAGCAGGATGACGCCCGCCAGTCTTCCGTCCCGCTCCGCGATCCGCGGCGCGAGGAGCCCGCCCAGACTGTGGCCGGCCACCACGACCCGGCGGGGGTCCACGTCCGGGAGGCCGCGCGCGAGCTCCACCGCGGCGATCGCGTCGTCGATCGTTTCCTCCCGCACGGTGAACGGCCGGCCGGCGAAGCTCATCGGATAGGTCCGCGTCCGCTTGTCGTAGCGAAGCACGGCGACTCCCCGCTCCGCGAGACCGTGGGCGAGGTCGCGGAACGGCCGATTCGGACCGACGGTCTCGTCGCGATCGTTCGGTCCCGAGCCGTGGACGAGCACGACGAGCGGAAACGGGCCCTTCCCCGCCGGCACCGTCACGAGGCCCGGGAGAGCGAACGGCGCGGTCCCGACCGTGACTTCCCGCTCCGTCCAGGCGGGCGCCTGCGCATCCACCGGCCCGCCGAGCGCCATGAGGACCACCATCGGGGCCATGCCGCGCCCCCGCCTCACCGCTCCGCCTCCTTCGGCGCGTGCCCCACTTCCTGCCTCCACGCCACGTAGGAATAGACGAGGCTCCCGACGCCGACGATCGCGGCCGACACGATGAGCACGAGCCCGGCGCGGGCGGGAATGAGGATGCCCGCGAGTATCGAGACGATGCCCGCCGCGACGAACCCGTACGCGCCGACCCGGTGCGTCTTCCGCCAGACGGTGTCGCTGCTCAGCGTCCACGGCGTCCGGATCCCCATGAACCAGTTCGGGCGCATCCGCGTCATCAGGTTGCCGATGAGCAGGAAGAGGCCTCCGATCCCGATCGCGACCACCTGGTTGAACGGCACGTTCCAGCCGAGTCCGTAGCCGATCACGAAGATGTGGATCGCCGAGATGACGACGAGCGAGGCGTTGGCGATGACCCACCAGGTGCCCGCATGCTGCTCATGGCTCCGCCGGCGCGGGTCGATCCGCGGCACGAAGGCGAGCAGCGCCGCGATGAGGAGCCCGAAGAGCGGCAGGACGAACACCGTCGTGCTGCGGGAGGACCAGCCGTCGGGCCGGCCGTCGAGCCCCCAGTGCGAGGCCATCGGATCCGGCAGGCTCGGCAGCGCCCAGATGCCGAAGGCGAGCGCAGCGAGGATCGCGAGGACGCCGGGAAGGATTCGGCGCATGTCAGCCTCCTTTCTTCTTGCGGGTGGGGGCGATCTCCAGGAGGTGACGGATCACCTCCTGGAAGACGGTGGTGTTGAGCGAGTACCGGATCGACTGCCCGTTCCGCTCGGCGAGCACCAGGCCGGCGTCCCTGAGCACCTGCAGGTGGTGCGACACCGAGGCCCAGGCGATGGGGAACTCGGCGGCGATGTCGCCGGCGGCGAGGTCGCGCTCCTTCAGGAGCTCGAGGATGCGCCGCCGGGTGGGGTCGGCGAGGGCGCGGAAGGGCTTGTCCATGGACGCTAAGATATTTGTCTAAATATCTAAGCGCAAGAGCCGGCGTCCCGCCCGCCCCTCCGTTGACACCGCCCGGGCCATTTGCGAATTTGGAGCGCATGCCGAGCCCGGTTGACGCGACGACCCGGAACATCGGGATCCGCCGCGTCCTGGTCGGCATCCTCATCGCGAATCTCTTCGTCGTCACGGTCAAGGTCATCGTCGGCGTCGCCAGCGGGTCCCTCGCCGTCCTGGGGGACGGGATGCAATCCGCCGTGGATGCCGTCAACAATGTCCTCGGCCTCGCCATCATCGGCGTGGCCTCGAAAGGCCCCGACGCCGAGCACCCCTATGGTCATGCCAAGTTCGAGACACTCGGCGCGCTGCTCATCGTCGTCTTCCTCTCCGTGTCCATCTTCGAGCTGCTCCGCGGAGCCACCGTCCGGCTCATCGGCGGCGGCCGGGCGCTCGACGTGGACGCGACCGCGGTCGTCCTCCTCGTCCTCACCCTGCTGGTGAACGTCGCCGTCGCGGTGGGGGAATCGCGCGCGGGCCGGAGGCTCGGCAGCGAGCTGCTCATCGCCGACGCGATGCACACGCGGACCGATGTCTTCATCACGCTCGCCGTGCTCGGCGGGCTCGCCCTCTCGGCCGCGGGCCTCGCCTGGGCGGACCCGGTCCTCGCCATCATCGTCGCCCTGCTCGTCGCGCGGACCGGCTACGAGATCGTGCGCCGGGCCATCCCCACGCTCGTGGACGAGCGCGCCTACGAGGCCGCCACGATCCGCACCGAGGCCGAGCAGGTGACCGGGGTCCATGCCGCCTACGCGATCCGCTCGCGCATCGCCGGGGCGGCCCGGTTCGCGGAGCTCACGATCTCCGTCGACGGGCGCGCCGACGTCGAGAGCGCCCACCGGATCGCCGACGAGGTGGAGCAGCTCCTCCGCGACCGCCTCGACCTGCACGAAGTCGTGGTCCACGTGGAGCCATGCTGAGGGGCGCCGACGTCGTCCGCGCCCGCCAGCGGCGCCCGCTCCCGTCGCTCAAGCAGCAGTACCAGGAGTACGTGCTCGAGCGGATCGAGACGTACAAGAACTCGATCGGACGCACCCGCCTCCTCGACCTCGCGAACGAGGCCGTGGCCGAGATGCAGGACAGCCACGAGGGGCAGTTCCTGCTCACCGAGGTCCTCGCGCAGGAAGCCGTGGACCGGCTCATCGTGCGCCGGCTCAAGCTGCCGCCGTTCGGGCGCTGGAAGCAGCAGTACACGCGGCTCCGGAAGGCGCAGCGCGAGCCGACGCACTGGAGCCTCGAGCCCGACAGCGCGCTCGCCGCGCTCCTTCCGCGCCTCGAGCCGGAGGACATGACGCTCGTCGTGGGAAGCGGCGTCGCGGGGGCCGCCTACCTCCTCGCGGCCTACGATACCACCCTCACGTTCATCGCCCCGGACATCGGCGTGGTCGAGCGGGTCGAGGCCGGGCTCGCCGACGAAGGGCTCGCCTCGTCGGCCGACTGCTACTTCGTGCAGCCCGGCTGCTGGCTCCCCGCCTTCGCCGCGCCGTTCGACCTCGTGGTGCTCGATGCGGGCACGCTCGGCGACATCGATGCGGCCACCCGCAGCGGCTTCCTCGCCGAGCTGCAGGGCCTCACCTCGCCGGCGGGCGTGCACGTGATCCTCCCGAGCGCGGATGGGCTCGCGCCGGAGGCGTTCCTCGGCGACTACTGCGGCTGGTGCCGCGACGAAGTCGCCCGGTCCCGCCGCCGCGGGGCCGCTCGCCGGAGCCCCGGCGTGGTCCTCACCGCCCCCGCCCTCGACCTCGGCCAGCCGGCAGAAGCGCAGCGCTGACCGCAGGTTGCGCGGGGCGCCGCAGCGCTCTTGCTCCCTCCATCGCCGCCGCCTACTATCGAGTGGAAGCCCCTTCCACGCGGACTGCGCATGCCGACCCTCGTGCTCGACGGCCGTACTCATTCCTTCGAACCGGGCGCGACGATCCTCGACGTCGCCCGCACGGCCGGCGTGGACGTCCCCACGCTCTGCTGGTATCCGAAGCTGCCGAACGTCGGGAACTGCCGCCTCTGCCTCGTGTCGGTGGAAGGCCAGGGGAAGCTCGTGCCGGCGTGCGCCACCGCGGCCGTGGACGGCATGACGGTGGAGACCGAGTCGCCGGCCGCGGTCGCCAACCGGCAGGGCGTGCTGTCCATGCTGCTCGAGCGGTACCCGGGGGAGCACCTCGCCAACGGCGGGCGCGCCGCGCCACGCAACGAGTTCGAGCGGCACGTCGTGCGGTACGGGGTCATGCCCCGCCCCGTCGTCTCTCGCACGCTCCCGCTCCGCACCGGGGACGAGCGCCCCGGCGACACGATGATCCGGCACGACATGAGCCTCTGCATCCTCTGCACCCGCTGCGTGCGGGCCTGCGAGGACATCCAGCAGGTGGGCGTGCTCGACGTCGCCGAGCGCGGGAGCCATGCGCAGATCATCGTCGGTGGCGACGGCGATCCCGATCACGCCGGCTGCACCTGGTGCGGCGAGTGCGTTCGCGTCTGCCCCACCAACGCGATCTTCGAGTTCATCCCGCGCGAGCGGTTCGGGGCGGACAAGCTCGCGAGCCCGGAGCGCGTCGTCCGCTCGGTCTGTCCCTACTGTGCCGTGGGCTGCCAGGTGGACCTGCACGCGCGCGACGGCAGGATCATGCGCGTCACCTCGCCGTGGATCGAGGAGAACACGCCGAACCAGGGCTCCACCTGCGTGAAGGGACGATTCGGCTACGACTTCCCCCAGCACCGCGACCGCCTCACGAAGCCCCTCATCCGCCGCGGATGGGAACGGGACGCGAACGGCACCTGGCGCTGGACCGGCGAATGGCCGCGGCACCGCGAAGGGCCGTGGCACCTCATCGAGGAGATCGGCCGCAAGAAGAAACCCCGCCCGCCCGAGCGGCAGGTGGGCAAGCCGCCGCTCACCGGCCGTGGCCGCCGCGGGAGCGACGACGTGCGCGACCGGGTCGCCACGCCGGCGGAGTGGTACGAGCCGTTCCGTGAAGCCACGTGGGACGAGGCCCTGAGCCTCGCGGCGCAGGAGCTCCTCCGGATCCGCGGACGCCACGGCCCGGACGCGATCGCGGCGCTCTCGTCCGCCAAGTGCACCAACGAGGACAACTACGCCTTCATGCGGATGGTGCGCGGCGCCATCAACACGAACAACCTCGATCACTGCACCCGCCTCTGCCACTCCACCTCGGTGTCGGCGATGAACCGCGCGCTCAGCACGGCCGCCGCGAGCGGCTCGATGCGCGAGATCGAGGAAGCGTGCGACGTGATCTTCATCGCCGGGGCCAACACCACCGAGTCCCACCCCGTGTTCGGCGCGCTCATCAAGCGCGCGGTGGCCCGGGGGGCCCGCCTCATCGTCGCGGACCCGCGGCGGCTCGAGCTCGCGGAGCTCGCCGACATCCACCTGCAGATGCTGCCCGGCACCGACGTCGCCCTCTTCAACGCGATGCTGCACCACATCATCGCGGAAGGGCTGGAGGACCGGACGTTCATCGGGAAGCGGATGCACGGCTTCGAGGTGGTGAAGAAGGCGGTCGAGCCGTACACGCTCGAGGTCGGCTCCCGCATCACCGGCATCCCGGCGGTGACGATCCGCGCCGCGGCGGAGATGTACGCGCGCGGCCCGCGCACCTCGACCCTCTGGGCGATGGGCCTCACCCAGCACGCGACGGGCACCGACATCGTCGCGAGCCTCCTCAACCTGCTGTTCGCGTGCGGCATGATCGGGCGGTGGGGCGCACAGATGATGCCGATCCGCGGCCAGAACAACGTGCAGGGCGCGAGCGACGTCGGCGCCATTCCCTTCGCCTACACCGACTACCGGCCGGTCGCCGATCCCGCCAACCGCGCGGAGTATGCGCGCGCCTGGGGCGTGCCGGAGGAGCGGCTCTCGCTCAAGCCGGGCCTCATGGTCACGGAGATGACGTCCGCGGAGAGCGGGGTCCGGGGCCTCTACATCATGGGCGAGAACCCGGTGATCTCCGACCCCGACATCTCGCACGCCGAGGCGTGGGTGCGCGGGCTCGAGTTCCTGGCGGTCCAGGACCTCTTCCTCACCGAGACCGCACGATGGGCGGACGTGGTGCTTCCGGGCTCGTCGTTCGCCGAGAAGCGCGGGACGTACGTGAATACGGAGCGCCGCATCCAGCTCACCGAGCCGGCGGTTCCCCTGCCGGGCGACGCCCGGCGCGACCTCGACATCATCATCGACCTCTCCAACCGCCTGGGCCTCCCGACGCCGTGGCGCGATGCGGAAGAGGTGATGGCGGAGATCACGACGGTCACGCCGTCGTGGCGGGGCGTCACCTACGACGCCCTCCGCGGCGCGGGCCTGCAGTATCCCGTGCCCGAGCGGGGGCATCGCGGCACGCCGTATCTCTTCGCCGAGCGCTTCCCGACGCCGGACGGGAAGGCGAAGTTCGTCGCCGTCGAGTACCTCCCGCCCGCCGAGCTGCCGGACGACGAGTTCCCGTTCATCATGAACACCGGCCGGCAGATGTACCACTGGCACACCGGCACGATGACGCGCCGCTCCGAGGGCCTCGACTCCCGCGAGCCGGTGCCGGTCGCGGAGATCAGTCCCGCGGACGCCATCCGCCTCGGCATCGGGGACGGCGACACGATGCGGGTGACGAGCCGCCGCGCGTCGATCCTCATCGGCGCGCGCATCTCGGACCGCCAGGCGCCCGGCCAGATCTTCATCCCCTTCCATTTCCGCGAGGCGGCCGCGAACCTCCTCACGAATCCCCGCCTCGACCCGTACGCCAAGATCGCCGAGTTCAAGGTGAGCGCGGTGCGGGTGGAGCCCGCGACCCGGCCCGTGCCGGCCTGAAGTGCACCGCGCACTCCGCGCGCTCATCAGCCTTTCGATCGCAGGCGCCGCCGCCATCGCGGCGCTCTGGGCCGTGGCGTCGCTCACCTGGCCGTTCGGGTGGGACCACGGCGCCTTCGCCTGGGTCGGGGACGTGATCGTGCGCGGCGGGATGCCGTACCGCGATGCGTTCGACGTGAAGGGTCCCCTGTCGTTCTATCCCTCCGCGCTCGTGCAGCTCGTGACCGGCCGCGGCGCGTGGGGCATCCGCCTCTTCGACCTGGTGCTGCTCCTCGCCGCGGCCGCCGTCGTGTTTCGCGTCGCCTCCCGTTTCGCCGGCCGCGCGGCCGGCATCGGTGCCGCAGGCGTCTGGGTCCTCGCCTACGCCAATACCGGCTTCATGAACACGGCCCAGCCGGATGGGTGGGTCGCCTGGATCCTCCTGCTCGCGGCGGCCCCGTTCCTCCTCGGCGATCCCCGGCCAGGGCCGCTCCGGTTCGCCATCCTCGGCGCCGGCGTCGCGGTGACGGCGCTCCTCAAGCCGCACTACGCCGCATTCCTCGTCGTCCCCGCCGCGGCGATCGCCTGCGATCCGCGCCCGGAGGCCCGCACGCGCCAGGCGCTCGCGGTCGCCGCAGGATTCCTCGCGCCGATCGCGCTCTGGCTCGGCGTGGCCGCAGCGACCGGCTCGTTCTCCGCGTACGTGGATGCCTTCATCCGGTTCAATTCGGCGAAGAACAGCGCGGGGCTTCTCGGCGCGGTCGCCACGTCGCTGTCGTACGGCGCACTCGCGGATCCGGCGCTGCTCGTGGCGTTCCCGATCGCCGTCGCCGCCATCCCGCTCGTCGCGCGCATCGACCGGAGGGCCGGGTGGCTGCTCGGCGCGTGGGTCGGCGTCGCCCTGCCACTCGTCCTGCTGCAGCGGCCCTACTACCCGTACCGGCTGCACATCCTCACGCCGGTGCTCGCGATCCTCGCGGCGTCCTTCCTCGCGATGCCGGACCGGGACGGGACCGCGATCCCCGGCGCCCCTTCGCGGGGGGCACTCGCCGGGACCTTCCTCCTGCTCGCGCTCGCGACCTTCGGCCGCTTTCCGCTCGGCGAGGCGGTCCGGGCCGCGCGCTTCGTGGCAGGCAGGATCTCCGCGGAATCGCATTACGCGCGCTACGCCTCCTGGCACGCGACCGCGGCCGACGAACGCGCAGCGGCGGCGTTCATCACGGATTCACTTCCACCGGGGCCGGTGCTCGCATGGAACCATCCGGCCGTCGCGTTCCTTGCCGGACGGCCGGCCGCCGGCCGCTTCCAGATCGAGACGCCGGTGAGCGCGCGGCTCGCCCCGGCACTTCGCGACCGCTATCTCCGCCTGCTCGAGGCCGAGCTCGGCGAGCATCCGCCGTCGGTCGTCGTCACCGAGGACACGCTCGGCACGGGCGGCGCCTGCCTCGCGTGCCTCCCGCCCTTCGCCGCGCTCGGCGAGAAGGGAGCGGCGCTCGCCGCGCCGTTCTCGCTCCGCTTCCAGGCCGGGACGATCGTGGTCTACGCCCGCGGGTCGAGTGCTACAACCGGCGAGTTGCGCGGCATATATTCCCGCGCGGTCCGGGAGGCGGAATCACTCGAGGCGAGGTGACATGCGGGCACTGGTGAAGGAGTCACGGGGTCCGGGGATGGTGCTGCGCGACGTGCCGAAGCCCGCCTGCGGGCCGAACGACGTGCTGATCCGGGTCCATTACGCCGGTGTCTGCGGCACCGACCTGCACATCTGGGAATGGGACGCGTGGGCGAGCGGCCGCCTCAACCCGCCGCTCGTGATCGGCCACGAGTTCTCGGGCGAGGTAGCGGAGCTCGGCCGCGAGGCGGCGGCATCGGGACTGCTCGAGGTCGGCGATCTCGTCACCGCGGAAGGTCACGTCATCTGCGGGCACTGCCTCCAGTGCCGGATCGGCGACGGCCATCTCTGCCGGCGGACGCAGATCATCGGCGTGGACCGCGACGGCGCGTTCGCCGAGTACATCGTGATGCCGGCCGCCAACGTCATGCGCCTCGGCGGCATTCCGGCCGAGATCGGCGCGGTGATGGACCCGATGGGGAATGCCGTGCACACGGTGCTCGAAGGGGGATCGAGCCCGGGACGCCGCGTGCTCGTCGTCGGCTGCGGACCGATCGGGTGCTTCGCCGTCGGCGTCGCGCGGGCCGCCGGCGCGGCGCTCGTCGTCGCGAGCGACCTCAACCCGACGCGGCGCGCGCTCGCGGCGAAGATGGGCGCGCACCTCACGCTCGATCCCGCCACGGACGACGTCCCGGCGCGGATGCACGAGCTCACCGACGGCGACGGCGCCGACCTCGTCTGCGAGATGAGCGGCCATCCCGCGGGGCACGCGCAGGCCTTCGCCGCGGCCCGCCTCGGCGGCCGCGTGAACCTCCTCGGCACGCCGAGCCGCACCACCGAGGTGGATTTTGCCCGCGACATCATCTTCAAGGGACTCACGCTCTACGGTGTCACCGGGCGGCGGATGTACGGCACCTGGGACGCCATGATCCGCCTCCTCCGCTCCGGTCAGCTCGACCCCCGCCCCGTCATCACCCACCGCTTTCCGCTCGACCGGATCGCCGATGCCATCGACGTGATCAAGGCGGGCGAGGCGGGCAAGGTCATCCTGGAGATCGGCGGTTGAGCCGGAGGGCGCCGCTCCGCCTCGGCCTCCTGCTCGACGGGCCCGAGGTGCCGGCCTGGCTCGGAGCGGCACTCACCGAAGTGGTCTCGCGGGGCCTCGCGGAAATCGTGCTCGTGGTGGAGCGCGACGCGGATCCGTCGCCCGAGGTGAAGCGGTCCCGCCTCGGGCGGCTCTGGCACAATCGCGCGCGGCTCGGCTTTGCGCTCGCGGAGCGGCTCGATGCGAAGCGCGCCCGGCTCCCCGCCCCGGATCCCGCGGTGCCGATCTCGACCCTCGCGCCGTCCGCGCCGGTGCTCCGGGTTCGGCCGGAGACCACGCGCTTCAGCGACCGGATCACCGATCCGGACGTCGCGCGCATCCGGGAGGCGAACCTCGACGTCCTCGTGCGCGGCGGCTTCCGGATCCTCCGCGGTCCGGTCCTCGGTGCCGCGCGGGACGGGGTCTGGTCGTTTCATCACGGCGACAACCGGGTGAACCGCGGCGGCCCGCCCGGCGTCTGGGAGGTGCTCGAGGACTCGCCCGTCACCGGGGTCACCCTCCAGCGGCTCACGGAGGACCTCGACGGGGGCACGGCGCTCGCACGCTCGGTCGGCGCGACGCGCCGGTTTTCCTTCGCGCAGAACATCCGGCACATGTATCGCCGCTCCTCGCGCATGCTCGTGCGCTCGCTCGAACGGCTCCACGACGGGCGGGACCCGCGCCAGGCGACGGCGGGCGACGTCGAGCTGTGGGACGCGTACCAGCAGCCCCTCTATCGCATTCCCGACAACGCGACGGTGCTCCGCCTCGGGACGCGGCTCGCGCGCCGGTGGGTCGCGCAGCGGCTCCGCAATCGCGGGCGGCGCCTGCAATGGTCGCTCGGGTGGCATGCCGTGCGGGGGGTCACGGGCGACACGCCGCACGGCGTCATGCACCGCTACCGCGAGATCGTGCCCCCTGCCGACCGCTTCTGGGCCGACCCGTTCATCGTGCGGGACGGCGAGCGATGGTGGATGTTCTTCGAGGAGCTCATCTACGCGGGCAATCGAGGGACGATCGCGGTCTGGGAAATGGGACCCTCCGGGCCGGTCGGCGCGCCGGCGACGGCGCTCGAGACCGACTGCCATCTCTCCTATCCGCAGGTGTTCCGGATCGGCGATTCGTGGTACATGATCCCGGAGACGAACAAGCGGCGCCGCATCGAGCTCTACCGCGCGGACCGCTTTCCGCACGGGTGGACGCTCGACCGCGTCCTCGTCGACGGGATCGACGCGGTGGATGCGACGCTCCTCGAGCACGCAGGCCGCTGGTACCTCTTCACGAGCATCGGCGAGCCCGGGATCGACCGGACCGAGGAGCTGCATATCCTCGTCTCCGACGGCCCGTTCGGCCCGTTCACGCCGCATCCCGAGAACCCCGTGGTGGCGGACGTGCGCCGCGCCCGGATGGGAGGCCAGTTCTTCCGGCACCGCGGCCGCCTCTACCGCCCCGCGCAGATCGGCGTGCCGGTCTACGGCGGCGGAATGACGGTCCACGAAGTGCTCGAGCTCTCGCCGGAGCGGTATGCGGAACGCGTCGTGCACGAGATCCTGCCTGCATGGGGCCCGGGCCTCATCGGCACGCACACCATCAACGCCGCGGACGGCATCTCGGTGATCGACCTGCTGCGCGCGGCGCCTACCTGATCGCAAGGGATCACACGCCATGGCCCCGACGTCGCACCATCCGAGCTCGCTCGACCGGCGGATCGCCGCCGAGCTCGAGCGCTTCCGCGCCGAAGGCGTCTACAAGCACCTGAACTACCTGCAGGGACCGCAGTCGGCGCGCGTCAGGATGGAAGGCCGCGGTGAGGTCATCATCCTCTCATCGAACAACTACCTCGGCCTCAGCAACGAGCCGGCGGTCGTCGCGGCGGGCCGGGAGGCGCTCGCGCGTTACGGCGCGGGGACCGCGTCGGTGCGATTCATCTGCGGGACGTTCGACGTGCATCGCGACCTCGAGGCGGCCTGCGCGCGCCTCGTCGGGACCGAGGCGAGCCTCAGCTTCGTGAGCTGCTGGAATGCCAACGAGGCGACGCCGGGAACCCTGCTCGGCGAGGAGGACATCGTGATCAGCGACCAGTTGAATCACGCCTCGATCATCGACGGCATCCGGCTCGCCAAGGCGATCACGAAGTGCCAGACCGCGGTCTTCCGCCATGCCGACCTCGACCATCTCGTCGAGCTCCTCACCGCCGCGCGAGACCGGCGGACGCGGATGGTCATCACCGACGGCGTGTTCTCGATGGAAGGTGCGATCGCGAAGCTCCCGGAGCTCCTCGAGATCTGCCGTCGCCACGATGCCGTCCTCGTGGTGGACGACTCGCACGCCACCGGCGTCCTCGGCGCCCACGGGCGGGGCACGGCGGAGCATTTCGGCCTGGTCGGCGAGATCGACATCATCACCTCCACCCTCGGCAAGGCGCTCGGCGGCGCGGCGGGCGGATTCGTCGCCGCGTCCGAAGCGGTCTGCGATTACCTCACGCAGCGCGCCCGGCCGCAGCTCTTCTCGAACGCCCTTCCGCCGACGGTGGCGGCGAGCGCGCTCGCGAGCATCGAGTTCCTCGAGGCGCATCCGGGGCGCGTTCGTGTCCTCGCCGAGAACGCGTCGTATTTCCGCGACGGCCTCCTCGCCCTCGGGTTCCGGCCCCTCCCGGGCGAGACCCCGATCATCCCGGTGATTCTCGGCGAGACGTCCGACGCGATCCGCATGAGCCAGCTGCTGCTCGACGAAGGGGTCTTCGTGACGGGCTTCGGATTCCCGGTCGTCCCCCAGGGACAGGCGCGCGTGCGCTGCCAGATTTCGGCCGCGCATTCCCGCGAGGACCTGGACGAGGCGCTCGCCGCCTTCCGCAAGGTCGGAACCCGCCTCGGCCTCATCTGACACGGGGGGGCCGGGGTGGCCCCCTCTTTGCACTTTCCCTTCCGCGACGGCCGGCCACCGGACAGTGCTCCGGCATCGACCAGCCAGCTATCTCGTTGAAAAACAATGCCTTAGGAAGCGCCATCGGATCCCGGCGCCTCCCGCGGCGGTGCCCCGACGGGCGCCTCGCGTTTTTCCACGGGCCCCGCGCAATCCGCTGCGCGGCCGGGCCCCCAGCCGCATTCAGGAGATGGTCCGATGAGCCTGCTCAGCCGCAGCATCCCGGTGATCGCGTTCGCCCTGGCGCTGGGCGCCCAGGATGTTCGCGCGCAGGAGGTGGTGCAGAGTGACGACTACCGCTGGTACCTCGGCGGCCAGGCCGGCATGATGGTCTTCCGGACGCCGACGCAGAGCCGCGGCGCGATTCCGATGGCGGGCGGTCATGCGCTCATCAAGGCCAAGAAGGGCGCGCTCTACCTCGCCGTCGAAGAGGCCTTCGACGACGGGCAGACCTCGAGCTACATCGACTACACCGCCGGCGGTGGCCCGCAGAACGTCGCGTTCAGCGACATCCGTCGCTACACCTTCGGCCTTCTCGTCTTTCCGGTGCGCGGCCACATGCAGCCCTACTTCGGCGTCGGCGGCGGCATCATCCATGTCGTCTCGCCGGATCCGCTCGACGGCGGGTCATCGGCCGTGGCGCAGGATATCGGGAGCAGCGGATTCGGCGCGTTCATGGGCGGCCTCCAGTTCCGGGTCGGCGGCGTGAGCGTGTTCGGGCACTACCAGCTGCAGACCGTCCCCGGATATCGCTTCACGCAGGAGGGCGGCACGGTCCTCGGCGAGGGCCGCCTCATCAGCGGCGCCGTGCACACGGTGACCGGTGGCGTGCGGTTCAGCCTCGGGAGCGCGCGGGAGAGCTGGTAGCGCCGCCGGGCCCAGGCACCGAAACGTCGAAGGCCGGAGCAGCCGCTCCGGCCTTCGACGTTTCCGCCATTCGGGCTCGATGTCGCTACCTGCCCTCGAGCTCTTCCGCGATCCGAGCGGCGCCGTACACGCTTCGCAGCGCCTCGAGGATTCCCTCCGAGTGCACGCTCACCGAGCGCGCGACTTCGTCGGTGAAGATGAAGCGGTTCGGGAGCGACTCGATGTTGCCGTCGAAGATCAGCCCGACGACCTCCGCGTTCCGGTTGATGACCGGGCTGCCGGAATTGCCGCCGATGATGTCGTTGGTCGAGACGAAGTTGAGCGACTGGCCGAGCGCGATGCGTGATTCGGCCTCGCGCCAGCGCGCGGGAAGGTGGAAGGGCGGCTCGTCGTCGAAGTCCGCCGAGCGGCCGTACAGGCCGTAGAACGTCGTGCGATAGGGCGCGATCGTCCCGTTCATGGGGAAGCCCCGCACGATGCCGTCCGAGATCCGGAGCGTGAAGGTGGCATCGGGTGGGAGCGACGTGCCGTACGCCGCGAACAGCGCCTGACCGACCTTCTCCCCGTTCGCCGAGATGATCGCTTCCTGCCTGGCCGCCTGCATCCCGACCTCGCGCGCGATCGGCTCGATCCGGCGCGCCAGGACGATCATCGGATCGTCGGACGCGGCTGCCGCAGCGCTGCCGCCGTCCACCAGCCGCCGGCGGACCGCCGCATCGGCGAGCCGCGTCCCCTCGACGAGCGCTTCCGCGGCGACCTCCGGGCTC
Source organism: Gemmatimonadales bacterium (assembly GCA_036377655.1). GTDB lineage: Bacteria > Gemmatimonadota > Gemmatimonadetes > Gemmatimonadales > GWC2-71-9 > CAMLLJ01. Next base: position 10,493 of record DASUXZ010000098.1, on the reverse strand, counting down.
CGGCCCTGGAGCACGGCCTGCAGGAAGGGATCGTTCGCCGGGAGCTCGCGGCGGGCGGCGGTCAGCTGCGCGGCCAGAGTCTGCTTCTCGATGTCCGGATCGACCGGGGCGTCGGCGAGGAGCTGCTGGCGGACGGCGTCGATCGCGCGCCCGCGGTACTGGGGAAGCCTGAGCGAGTCGGGGAGACCCGCCTGGGCAGGGAGTCGCACGATCCCGCCCGCGTAGTTGAGGAGCTGCGATCCGCCGAACCCGTAGTATCGGGCGCGCACATTGATGCGGGCGAGCTCGGCCTGCGCCCTCGCGATGTCGTCCCAGGCACCGCCGAAGCGAGAGCGCAGCGAGGGATCGGCCGCCACCTTGGCGCGCACCTCGCGCTCGAACGCCGCCTTGCGCGCCATGATGGTCGAGTCGAGCAGCCCTGCGCGGTACCCGGTGATGGCCTTCTGCGCATTCTCGAGGCTGAACACCTGGTTCTCGTACTGTCGGCGCGCCGCCTCGCTCGCGCTCGAGAGCTCCTTGTAGAACGCGATGTTGCGCGCGAGCAGGTCGAGCTGGGCGGGATACTGCACGTCGCGGAGGTACTCCATCTGCGCGAGCGTGAGCAGGCGGCCGGTGGAGCCGGGATTCCCGGTGACGAAGACGAGCTCGCCCTCCTTCGGCCCGTCGGCGCTCCACCGGAGGTAGTTGCGGGGCGCGAACGGCGCGCCGGCGTCGTAGACGCGAAGCAGCGTGAGGTCGAGCGCGTAGCGGGGATAGGTGAAGTTGTCGGGATCGCCGCCGAAGAAGCTGACCTCCTCTTCCGGGGCCATCACGAGGCGGACGTCGTCGTAGCGCCGGTAGCGGTAGAGTGAATACATCGCGCCCTGGTAGAACATCACCACCTGGCAGATCTGCCCCGACTCCTGGCACGGGGACATGATCGACGCGATCGCGGCCTGCCGCTGCTCCACCTGCGCCGCCGGCGCCGTGGCGGTGACCTGCGACCGGATGCGGGCGGTGACGTCCTCGACCCCGACGAGCTGATCGACGTAGAGTCCCGCGCACCGCTTCTCTTCCTCGAGCGTCCGCGCGACGAAGCCGGTTCGCTGGTAGTTCGTGTCGGCAGGCGAATTCGCGGAAATGCAGGCGCGCGCGCAGTGGTGGTTCGTCATGACGAGCCCGCGCGCGGACACGAACGATGCCGAGCAGTTGGGCAGCCGGATCGAGGCGAGGCGCACGTTGTCGAGCCAGCCCGGCTCCGGCGCGAAGCCGTAGCGCGCCTTCCAGTAGGCGAGCGGGGGGGCGTCGAAGGTCCACATCGTGCCGAACTCCTTCACCGCACCCGCGAAGGAATCGCGCGCCTCCGCGCGCACCGGTTTCGCCGCGACCTGGGCCTCGGCCGGCGCCGCGATACCGATCGTTGCCGAAATGACGAGTACGCAAAGCGGAAGGACCTTCATGGCGTGCCCCGGAAGGAGGATCTCCGAGGATACCTCGCGGACGGCCGGCGCGACAGGAGTCCTCAGCCGCCCCGGGACGCCCACCGGGTGCCGGCCAGCACGAAGCGCAGCGGCCAGTCCGCGGCCTTCGTGATGCCGATGCGGGGTGTCACCCGGACCTCGGGACGGGGTACCCCGTCCCGAAGGACCGAAACGGGCGACCTGGCCATGACGGTGCCGTCGAGCTCGCGGGTGATGCCGAGGGCCTCGCAGAGACGCCCCGGACCGGCGCAGAGGTGCCGGTCGGGCACCCCGCGCCGGCGCGCCCGCATCGTCTCGATCCCCTCGAGCGGCTCGAGCGCGCGGACCAGGACTGCCGCGGCCTCCCCCTCGCGCGCTGCGACGAGATTGGCGCACCAGTGCATGCCGTAGGAGAGGTACACGTACCAGGTCGCGGGTGGCCCGAAGATCGAGGCGTTCCTCGCGTTGCGGCGGCCGAGATAGCCGTGCGCCGCCGGATCCTCGGCGCCGAGATAGGCCTCGGTCTCGACGATCCGTCCTGCGGTCACGACGCCGCCGATCTCCGATCGCATGACCGTCCCGACCAGCTCCCGGGCGACCACCTCGGCCGGCCGGGCAAAAAAGCGAACGGGCAGCGTGGCTGCCCGTCGCGCCTTCCTCACTCCGACTTTCGCGCGCGTGGCTTCGCGCGCTTTCTGGCCGGTCGTGCCTCGGCGGGCGCCTCCGCGGCGGGCGCTTCGTCCGGGGCGGCAGCCGGCGCGGCTGCCTTGGCGCGCTTTGCGGACTTTCGCGGGGCGCGCGCGGATTTCGACTTGCCGGATCCCGCCGCCTTCTCGGCCGGCGCTTCGCGGGCGGCCTCGGCGGCCGGTGCCTCGGGCGCCGCCGGTGCCGGCGGCTCGATGCTCACCACGCCGACGAGCGGGATCTCGGCCGTCCGCATGGGAGCGCGCGAACCGCGGCGGAACCGGAGGCCTGGGCGGAAGATCGAGCCGGATTGCTCGGTCGGCGCGGCAGGCGCGGCCGGCGCGGCGCCGTTGGGGCCCGATGCCTCCGCCGCAGGCGTGGCGGGCGGCTTCGGGGCGGCGGGCATTCCGGGCCGGCGATGCAGCGCAACCTCGTAGTCGTCGTCTCCCACCTTCCGCACGTCGGCGACTTCGGCGTCGTTGGCCTGCCGGAGGAGCCGTGCGAACCGGCTCGTCTCGAGCAGCGGGTCCTCGCGCCCGTGCAGCGCCGCCATCCGGCCGCGGAGCTGTTCCGCCGATACGGGACCGCCGAGCTCCGCGAGCGCATCGGTCAGGAGCTGGAACGCGCGCGCGAGCGAGAGCGTGCCGTCGGTGCGGCGCGCGGCCGGGGCGGCAGACTGCGCCGCCGGCTGCTCCTCCCGCTCCCGCTCGCGTCCCCGGCCGCGCCCGCGGCCCCGGCCCCGGCCACGTCCCTCGTCCCGGGTGCGGCCCTCCTCGCGACTCCGGCCTTCCTCGCGGCTCCGGCCTTCCTCGCGGCTCCGGCTTTCCTCCCGTCCGCGCCCCGCCGGCTCGGCCGGGCGGGCCGCCTCCGCACGGCCGCCGCGCGCCGCCGGCGGCGCGACCTCGTACTGGCCGTTTTCGAGCTTGGTGACCTGGAGGAGTCCCTTCTGTCCCGCCTCGACCACGAACTTGCTGAAGCGGCTGAAGCCTGCGTTCCGCTCGTCGAAGTTGGAATCGATCTGCTGCATCACCTGCTTGAGGCGGTCGGAGCGCATGACGTCGCCGTTCCGCGCCATCTGCGCGATGGCTTCGCCGACGAGCTCCCATGGATCGCGCTGGATCGAGGGCGTCTCTCCCTCGCGGGAGAGCCCGGCGAGGTCGCTGTAGGAGTAGTACTCGTCGCAGTTCTGGATCAGCAGGTCGCTCGCCGACTCGCGGATGCCGACGCCGATCACGTACTTCCCGTACTCCTTGAGCTTGATCACCATCGTCGAGAAGTCGCTGTCCCCCGACATGATGATGAACGTCCCGATCTCGGGCCGCGTGAAGACGAGCTCGATCGCATCGATCGCGAGGCGGATGTCGGTCGCGTTCTTCTTGCTCGTGCCGAAGGCCGGCGCGAAGATGAGGTCGATCGACGATTCGGAGAGGGGCACGATGTACTGCGGGTAGCGCCGCCAGTCGGCATAGGCGCGCTGAACGGCCACTTTCCCCTTGATGATGTCGCTGTTGAGGAGCGTGCGGAGCTCCTTGGTGAGATCCGAGCGGATCCCCAGCGTCACGTTGTCGAAGTCGATGAGGAGAGCGGCGTTCGGGGCGTGCAGGGACAATTCGGCCGCGCGGCCGGGGCGCAGATGCGGGTAGGTCACGAAGGACTCGGGTGCGGCCGGCGGCGCCGTGCGCCCGCGCGCCTGCCCCGCCCAGGGCGAGGAGACCGTCGAGCGCCGGCGTGCCGGCGGGTTGATTGCGGCCGCATCCGCCGTCCCACTCGAAGCGGGTGGCTGGCCGGCGCGGCCGTTCCCGGCGCACCGACCGCCCCCGCCGCGATCATGGGCGGCGACCTGCGGCGCCTCCGTCGAACCACGGAGAGCGGGCTAAAGGTATGTCCGGCAGCGGGCTGCTGGTAGGGTCAGAGGCCGCCCGACTGGCCGGCGGAGGGGAGGTCGAGGATGAAATGGAACCGCGTTCCCTTCCCCGCCTCGGTCTCGACCTCGAGGCGCGAGCCCATCGCCTCGACGAGCTTCCGGCAGATCGAGAGGCCGAGGCCGGTGCCCGAGAAGGCGTACTCGCCTTCGCGCTGGCGGCGCCGGAAGGGCTCGTAGAGCGTGGCCATGTTCTGCGGCGGGATGCCGCGCCCGGTATCGCGAACGCTGAACTCGACCCTGCCCGGGGCCGCCTCGCGACCCACGAGCTCGACGTGCCCCTCGTTCGTGAACTTGAGCGCGTTCGTGGTGAGGTTGAGCAGCACGCGGCTCAGTGCCACGGGGTGGCCGATGCGGAAGTCGCCCTTCGGGTACTCGAGGCGGACGGTGAGGCCCTTCTCTTCCGCGATCGGCAGCACGATGTCGCGCACCGATTCGAGGATGTCGCGGACGGAGAACGGAATCGGGTCGAGGTCGACGAGGCGGTCGCCGCCGCGCGCGAGCTCGATCACGTCGCTCGCCATGGCGCTCAGCCCGAACGCGGCGCTGTAGACGAGCCCGAGCTGCCGCTCCTGCACCTCCGTCACCGGGCCGCTCCGGCCGCGCTGCAGCGTTTCGGCGAGGAAGAGGATGGACGTGAGCGGCGAGCGGAGGTCGTGCGCCACTTCGACCACGAGCTCGAGCCCGTCGGGGCCGGTCAGGCGGTCGGCGAGGTGCTGCGCCCAGTCGGGCTCGAGATGCCGCGCCACGCGCTCGAACGCGGCGAATACGGCGAGCAGCCCGGCCCCGTCCGGCGCCGGTACGAGCGCGGCGGCCTGCTCGACGAACCCGGTGCGCACCACCGAGACGAGCCGCCGGGCGAGCTGGGTCCGCGGCAGCGACTCGAGGTCGGCGTCGCCGCCGGCCGCGCACGCGCGAAGGACGTTGGCGAGGGCGGCGAGGTTCGTCGCGGCTTCCTCCGGCGTGACGGCGTGCTCGACCACCTTGTCCCACTGGTGCTGGGCCTGCTCCACCGCACGTTGCAGCGCGCCCCAGAGGGCAGGCGCGAGTGGCCCGGCCGGCGCCGGGGCGGGGTCCCAGACGTGCGCCGGCGGCGCGGCGCCCTGGGGCCCCGGCCGCCGGCGCTCGCTGCCCGCCGTTCCGCTCACGACGCGCGTGCTTTCCAGATTCAGCCGTCCTCGAGCACGTCGTTGCGCTGGAAGGCGTGCTTGTCCATCAGGCGGTAGAGCGTCGTCCGGTCGATGCTCGCGAGCCGCGCGGCCTTCGACATGTTGCCGCCGGCGCGGCCGACCAGCCGCGACAGGTACTCGCGCTCGAACTGGGCGATGACGCGATCCTTGGCCGCATGGTACGCCTCGTCCATCACCGCCGGCGACGACACGGGCGCATCGGCCGGCCACTCGGGCTGCCCGTCGTCGTAGATCGGGATGTGATCCGGCTGGATGACCTGGTCCGGCTCCGCGAGCACGGCCACGTGCTCGATGGCGTTCTGCAGCTCGCGGACGTTGCCGCGCCAGGGGCGCGAGCGCAGGTAGGCGATGCTCTCCTCGCTCAGCTTGGGAAGCCGGTCGCCCATCTGGCGATGGCGCTGCCAGTAATACGTCAGGAAATGATTGGCGAGGAGCGGGATGTCCTCGAGCCGCTTCCGGAGCGGCGGAAGCTTGATCGGCACGACGCGGAGGCGGTAGAAGAGGTCGCCGCGGAGCGCCCCCTGGTCGACGGCCTCCTGCGGATCCCGGTTGGTGGCGGAGATGAACCGCACGTCCACGACCGCGTCCTGGGTCTCGCTGCCCACGCGCCGGACGACGCCGTCCTGGATGACGCGGAGGAGCTTGGCCTGGAGCGGCATCGACATCTCGGTGAGCTCGTCGAGGAAGAGCGTCCCGCCGTTCGCGGTCTCGAGGAGGCCGGGCTTGTCCCGGTCGGCGCCCGTGAACGCACCCTTCCGGTGGCCGAAGAGCTCGCTCTCGAGCAGCCCCTCCGGCAGGGCCGCGCAGTTGATCGGCACGAGCGCCCGGCTCGCACGGCGGCTGTTCTGGTGGATGAACTGGGCGATGACCTCCTTGCCCGTCCCGCTCTCGCCGCTGATGAAGACCGACGCGTCCGTCGCCGCGACCTTCCGGGCCAGCTCGACCGCCTTGCGGAATGCCGGCGACATCCCGATGAGCGCGATCTTGTCGCTGTGCCCATGCTGCTTCATGAGCTGAAGGCGGAGGTCCTGCGCCTCCCGCCCCACCATGACCGCATGCGACGCGCGGCCGACGAGCACCTGCAGGTGTGTGGCGGAGAACGGCTTCGGGAGATAGTCCCAGGCGCCGGCCCTGAGCGCCTCGATGCTGCTCGTGACGCTCGGGTTCCCCGTCATCACCACGACGATCGTGTCGCGGTAGGCGTCGAGCGCCGCGCGAAGGATCTCGAGCCCCGAGACCTGGGACATGTAGAGGTCGACGAGGATGATGTCGAACTTGCGGCGCCGGACCGTCTCGAGCGCCTCCTCGCCCCGCCCCATCACCGTGACGTTGAAGCCGTCCATCTGGAGGACGCTCGCGCAGCTCTCCCGGAGGGTCCGCTCGTCGTCCACGACGAGGATCCGGATACTGGCCTTCACCTCCCCCGGGATCGAGAGCGGATCCCGCTCCGTATCGGAAGGCGAACTCCCGTCCGGCCGCTTGACGTTGTAGGCGAGCGAGCTGCCCATCTCAGGCTCCTTGGCGCTGGTCCGATCGAAAACAGTTTCGCGAGTACCACAGACTGGGGCAGATCCTAGCAAATCGTGTGCTCGAAGCCACACCCCATTGTTGCGCCACGACACCACCAATGTAGCTTCCCGGCGACACACTGTCATGCATCCCTGCGTCAGGTGCGGTAGGGATGCAAAGGCGGGTCCACCGCGCACGTTGGGGACCTGCGCCACTGCGAGCCCCCGCTGCGGTACTTAGTTTGCGTCAGGGCCCCCGGACGGCCCATCCCCGCATCCCGGGGTCACCCAAAGGTTTTCGTGGAGTGTTGCAACGATGGCTGGCAACCTGCTACCCCCGAGTGAGCCCGGCGCGGTCCAACCCTACGTGGAAGGCGCCCCTCCGGCACCTCCTGCCCCGCAGCCGCTCCCGCCGATGGAGCCGGAAGGGGGGATGCAGCTCGGCCGGTACCTCGCGGCCATCAGGCGCTATCGCTGGCTCATCCTCGCGGTCGTGGTCGTCGGGACCGGCATCGGCCTCCTCGCCACCCGGTTCATCGACCCCATCTACACGGTCAATTCCACGATCTACATCCGCTCACCCGAGGGGGGAGACGGCCGGCAGATCGGCGAGAGCAAGGGCCTGATCGAGGGCCAGAACTGGGTCCAGCTCCTCACGACGGCCCAGGTGCTCGACAGCGTCATCGTGCAGGAGAAGCTGTTCCTGCAGCCGAAGAAGGTCTCCGACTCGCTCCTCTTCAAGAGCTTCGACGCCCGCTGGCCGTGGCGGCCGGCGTCGTACGTCCTCGAGGTGGACGAGACGGGGCGCCGCTTCTCGCTGCGCACCAGGGAAGGCCGGGTGGTGGACCAGGGTGCCGTCGGGGATTCGATCGGCGAGAAGGCCGGGATGCTCTGGCGTCCGCCGGCATCGCTCCTCGGCGCCGACCGGGAGATCGAGTTCGATCTCATGACGCCGCGTGACGCGAGCACGGCGCTCCAGAAGGACATCGTCACGAACATGATGCAGGAGGGCAACTTCCTCCTCGTCTCGCTGAGCGGGGCGGATCCGGCGCGCCTCACCCGCACGCTCAATACGATCGGCGAGCGGTTCGTGAACTACGCCGGCGAGCTCAAGCGCCGCCGGACCACGGCCACCGCGATCACGCTCGAGGAGAAGCTCCAGCAGGTGGGCGAGTCGCTCAAGGTCGCGGACGCGAAGCTCGCGAGCTTCCAGACCGCGACGATCACGCGTCCCACGCAGGGCACCGCCGTCGCGCCGGGCATCGGCCTCACCCAGAACACGGTGATGACCGACTACTTCATGAAGCGCGCGCAGCTCGAGCAGATCCAGCAGGACCGGCAGCGCCTCAATACGGTGCTCGAGCGGGCCCGCACCGGCCAGCCGGTCGGAGCGGAGCTGCAGACGATCCAGTCCACGGCCGTCTCCGCCGACCTCAACAACGCGCTCAAGGCGCTCGCGGAGTACGAGCTCGAGCTCCAGAACCTCTCGTTCCGCTACACCGACAAGTCGCAGAACGTGCAGGACGTGAAGGAGAAGATCAGCACGCTCCGCACGCAGGTGATCCCGCAGCACATCGGCACGCTGAGCAGCGCGCTCCGCTCCCAGGAGCTGGCGCTGCAGTCCACCCTCGGCCAGGCCGAGGGCGAGCTCAAGTCGATGCCGGGTCGCCAGATCACCGAGGAAAGCCTGATGCGGGATCGGGACGTGCTCGCGCAGATGCACGCGAACCTCCAGATCCAGTACCAGTCGGCGCGCCTCGCCGAGGCGAGCGCCATTCCCGACGTCGAGGTGCTCGACCCGGCCGTCGAGCCGCAGCGCCCGAGCAGCAACAGCGCGCTCATGATCATCCTCGCCGCCTTCGGCATCAGCCTCGGCCTGGCGCTCGGCCTTGCCTTGCTGCTCGACCGGCTCGACAAGCGCTTCCGCTATCCGGAGCAGGTCACGAGGGAGCTCGGCCTCAGCATCCTCGGCGCCATCCCGGCCATCAAGCGGGTGCAGTCGAGCGACCGCGACGCGGAGGAAGCGGCCCAGGTGGTCGAGGCGTTCCGCACCATCCGCATGAACCTGGCGCACTCCTACGGTGCGGCGGGCCCGGTCATGCTCACGATCTCGAGCCCCGAGCCGGGCGACGGCAAGTCGCTCGTCTCGTCGAATCTCGCGCTCTCGTTCGCGGAGGCCGGGTACCGGACGCTCCTCATCGACGGCGACATCCGCCGTGGCGAGCTGCACCGGATGTTCAATACGGACCGGCGCCCCGGCCTCCTCGACTGCCTGCGGGGAGAGGCCACGCTCGACGAAATCCCGCGCGCCACCACGCACAAGAACCTCACGCTCATTCCGTGCGGCACGCGCCATCACCACGGCCCCGAGCTCCTCGGCTCGGCCGCCATGCGGGACCTCATGGCCACCCTCAAGGCGCGCTACAACGTGATCATCGTGGACAGCCCGCCGCTCGGCGCCGGCATCGACCCGTTCGTGCTCGGCACGGCTACGGGCAACATCATGCTGGTGCTCCGCTCGGGAGAGACGGACCGCGCCATGGCCGAGGCCAAGCTCAAGCTTCTCGACCGGCTCCCTGTCCGGATCCTGGGCGCCGTCCTCAATGACGTCCGCACCTCGGACGGCCAGTACAAGTACTACCGGTACGTGTACGGGTACACGGCGGACGAAGAGCCCGTGGGCGAGCTCGCGGCCGGGTCATGAGGTCGGCCCCGGATCTTCGAGCCGGGACGTGAGGACAAAACGAACCGCCCCTCGATCGCTCGAGGGGCGGTTTCGCGTCGATCCTTCGGGTGAGCGTGGTGCGCCTCGTGATCCCTCAGTTGCGGGCCGCGAACTCCCGGATCCGTTCGGCATCGCCCGACTCGCGGAGCTGGCGGAGGGCGGAGGTGGCGCGAAGCAGGAGCTCGACGGCATCGACGTCGGAGGTGCCGAAGTCGGCGACCGCGCAGTAGCCGGCGCGAAGACGGATCGGGCCGTTCCCTTCCCGCGCCACGGCTGCGGCATCGACGATATCCCCGAGGCGCTCGGCGAGGCGGTGCGCGCCCTGCGGGCCGGTCGCCGGAGCGATGAATGCGAACTCCCCATGCGCCAGGCGGCCGACGGCGTCCGACGACCGCCCGGCCTCGCGGAAGATGCGGCCGATCCGCTCGGTCACGCCCGCCGACTCATTGTCGAGCGTCCCTTCGTCGGCCGCGAACACCACGCAGGAGAGGGGCTGCCGGCGGCGCCGGGCCTCGGAACCGATCTCGCGGGCGCGCCGGGCCAGGCCGCGCATGTTGTAGAAGCCGGTGGCCGTGTCGAGCAGGGTGTCGTCCCGGAGGGCGTCCACCTCGAGCTTGGACTGGACGAACGTCCGGAGCTTGAGGAGCAGGGCCTCGCCATCGACCGGCTGGCCGAGAAACTCCCAGGCGCCCGCCCGATAGGCTTCGAGCCGCTGCGCCCGCCCGGACGGCCCGCTCGTCGTGATGATGATCGGTGTCGTGGCGCTGAACCGGGGATCGTCCCGCAGCATGCGGCAGACGTCGAACCCGTGGAGGTCCGGCATCTGCGCATCCAGGATGATCAGGTCGGGGCGCTGGGACCGCGCCTGATCGAGGGCCTGCTGCCCGGTATGGGCGCGGATGACGGCGTAGCCGTTCGGCGCCAGGATGCTCTCGAGCGAGCGGGCCGACCACTCCTGGTCGTTGGCCACGAGCACGAGCGGCGACTCCGCGGCCTCTTCTCTCTGTGCCATGCGCCTCGACTTCC
>DASUXZ010000097.1:0-12800 GCA_036377655.1 Gemmatimonadales bacterium | reverse complement strand
AAGCGGTGATCGCCGGAGAGATCCAGGGAACCATCCGCGCCGCGGAGCGCGTCGAGCTCCAGGCGTCCGGCGTCGTGCGCGGGGACATTCATACCCCGCGGATCTCGGTCATCGAGGGCGGCCGGGTGAGCGGCGAGGTGGACATGTCGCCGGACGCCCCCGCCACGAAGGTCCGCGAGCTGCGAATGGCCGAAAAAAGTTGATAAGTTCGTAAGTCTGTGGAAATGATAGCGTTGTGTGACTTTTTGCTACCCCAGATTTGTGACACCGGGGCGAATCGTCGCGTGAAAAGCGGACTGTGATACGTCGCTGGCTGCTCGCTGTCTTTACGCTGTCGCTGATTTCATGCGGCGGCTCGCCCGTGCGCGACCCCGATGCGTTCAGGGTCGCGCTCGTCGCTCCGGGCTCGATCGCCGACGCGGCCTGGAATTCCGCGGCGTATGCGGGACTCCTCCGGATCCGCGATTCCCTCGGTGCCGACGTGAGCCATGTCGAGGCCCTGACACCCGCGGCGCAGGAAGAGGCACTCCGGAGCTATGCGGCGCAGGGATACGACCTGATCTTCGGGAACGGGTTCGAATTCCAGGGTCCGGCGGAACGGGTAGCGGCGCAGTATCCGGACGTCACGATCATCGTGAACTCCGGGTCGCGCGCCGCCGGACGGGTCGTCCCGCTGGTCTTCCGGATCGAGGAAGCGACGTACCTCGCCGGCATGGTCGCCGGCGGGCTGACGAAGACCGGGGTCATCGGATTCATCGGCGGCGTCGAGCTCCCGCCCGTGCGGCGCGGGCAGGAGGGATGGACCAACGGAGCACGCGCCGTCAACCCGCAGGTCGCATCCCGGGTCTCGTACCTCGACAACTGGGAAGACGCCGCCGCAGGCAAGGAGGCGGCGCTCGCGCTCATCGGGCTCGGCGCGGACATGCTGCACCACAATGCCGATGCGGCAGCGCTCGGCGCCTTTCAGGCAGTCAAGGAATCACCCGACCGCTACATCTTCGGCGCCAACGCCGACCAGGCCGCACTCGCGCCCGGGCGAGTCATCGGCTCTGCGGTGATCGACCTGCCCCATGCGTTCCTGCTCGTGGCCCGGGAAGTCAGGGCAGGGACCCTCGCCGCGGAGCCGCGCGCCTTCGGACTGGCGAGCGAGGTGCTTCGCTACGCGCCGAACCCGGCCCTCGATTCACTCGTGCCCGCGGAACTGACGGCCCGCATCGCGCGCGCAGCCGACTCGATCGCACAGGGCACTCTCGATCCTCTCGCCGAGGTGGCTCGATGAGCGGTGCAGCGCTGCAGGAAGTCGCCGGCTACCTCGACGAGTACCTGCGGGTGCGCGAGGTCCCCGATTCGGCGAACGCGGTCAACGGGCTCCAGGTGGAGAACGGCGGGCGCATCGCGCGGATCGTCGCCGCGGTGGACGCGTCCCTCGCCACGATCGCGGCGGCGACCGAGGGAGACGGGCCTGCGCTCGTGCTCGTGCACCATGGACTCTTCTGGGACGGCAACGTTCCCGTGACCGGACGCCGGTTTCGGCGGCTCCGGACGCTCCTCTCCGCAGATGCGGCGCTCTATGCGGCGCACCTTCCGCTCGACGTCCATCCCGAAGTCGGGAACAACGTCGTGCTGGCCGAGCGGCTCGGGCTCGTGGTGGACGGATGGTGGGGGGACTACCGCGGCGTGCCGATCGGGGTCCTCGGGCACGCTCCTGCCGCGCTTTCGCACCGCCCCCAGCTCATCCGGGAGATCGAGCTGGCGCTCGGGGTCGATGCCGACGCGATCCACCTCGTGCCTGGCGGCCCCGACTTCCTCCGGCGCATCGGCATCGTGACCGGAGCCGGCGGGAGCATGATCCAGGCGGCACGGGATGCCGGCCTCGACACCCTCATCACCGGGGAAGGCGCGCATCACACCTACTTCGACGCCATGGAGTGGGGGCTCAACGTGATCTATGCGGGTCACTACGCCACGGAAACGCTCGGCGTCCAGGCGCTCGCCTCCCATCTCGCCGACCGGTTCGATCTGCCCTGGGATTTTCACGACCATCCGACCGGCCTGTGACCGCGCCGGCGCTCGAGCTCCGGGACATCCACAAGCGATTCGGCCGGACGGTCGCCCTTCAGGGGGCGAGCCTTGCCGTGCGCCCGGGAGAGATCCACGCGCTCCTCGGCGAAAACGGTGCGGGGAAGACCACGCTCATGCGGATCGCCGGCGGGCTCGTGCGCCCGGACCGCGGCGAGGTGCTCGTCCACGGCGTCGCGCGGCGGCTCCGCTCGGCGCGGGACGCGCGCCGCGCCGGGATCGGGATGGTGCATCAGCATCCGACCGCCATCGCGTCTCTTTCGGTCGGCGAGAACATCGCGCTCGCCGCAGGGTGGCCGGTCCGCCCCGGGGAGATCCGGGCCAGGATCGCGCAGCTCGGTGAGGACACCGGGCTGCCGGTCGATCCGGAGGCGGCGCTGGGCGGGCTGCCGATCGCGCTCAAGCAGCGAGTCGAAATCCTGAAGGCGCTCGCCGCCGGGGCGTCGATCCTTCTCCTCGACGAACCGACAGCGGTGCTCGCGCCGCCGGAGGCGCGCGATCTGCTCCGCGTCCTCGCCGACTTCGCCGCGCGGGGCAACGCGGTGGTCATGGTTACCCATAAGCTGCCCGAAGCGCTTTCGTCCGCCCAGACAGTGACAGTGTTACGACATGGAGTAGTCACTAGAAGCGGAAGCAGCGACAGTGAGACCGCCGAATCGCTCGCGGTGGCCATGCTGGGCTCGTCGACGCCGAGAACCGCACCGGTACGAAACCGCAACATCCACGACGAAGGCGTTCCGCGGATTCGCGTCCAGGCGCTCGACGTGGGAAAGGAAGGGGGGAAGGAGGCGGCCGTCCGGGAAGCAGCGCTCGAAGTGCGCGCCGGCGAAATCGTCGGTATTGCGGCCGTCGAAGGAAACGGGCAGCGCGAGCTTCTCCGCGCCGTTGCCGGCCGAATCGAGCCCCTGAGGGGATCGGTGTCGGTCGAGCGGCCGCTCGCCTTCATTCCGGAGGATCGCACGACCGAGGCCCTCATCCCCGAGTTCACGCTCGCCGAGAACGTGGTGCTCGGTCTCGGCCGGGCGGCGCCCGGCGTGAGGGGAGGTCGGATCGACTGGCAGGAAACCGCTGCCGGAACGGCGCGGATGATGGCCGACCTCGATGTGGTCGCCGAAGGGCCGGGCGCCGCGGCTGAGACGCTGAGCGGCGGTAATCAGCAGCGACTGGTGCTCGCACGTGCGCTCGCGGCAGGCCCGCGGGTCATCGTGGCGGAGAATCCCGCGAGGGGGCTGGATGTCGCGGCGGCGGCGGAAATCTTCGCCCGGCTCCGGGTGGCGGCAGATGCCGGCGCGGCCATCCTCTTCCACTCGACCGATCTCGACGAGCTCCTGGCACACTCGGACCGTGTCCTGGTGATGACGGACGGCGCGGTACGCGAAGCCGACCCCGGAGATCAGGAGCTCATCGGCCGGATGATGGTGGGGGCGGCGTGAGGCGGGTCGCCGTCCCGGCCGCTGTGCTCGGCGCGATGCTCGCGCTCATGGCCGCAGGGCTCGCCGCCGCCGGATACGCACCGGGCGCCGCGTTCGCCGCGCTCTGGCGCGGCTCGTTCGGATCGGGGGATGCCTTCCTTTCCGGGACCCTGGTCCGCGCGATCCCGCTCATGCTCATCGCGCTCGGGTTCGCACTCGCGCTCCGGGCGGGCATGCTCAACATCGGGGCGGAAGGGCAGTTCCTGGCCGGAGCGATCGCAGCGACCTGGATCGGGATCCGCGTGGGTGCGTGGCCGGGCCCGCTCGCCGTCGTCGCGATATGGGTCGCCGCATTCGTCGCGGGACTCCTCTGGATCGTCGTGCCGGTGATCCTGCGGCTCCGCTTCGGCGTCCTCGAGGTGATCAGCACGCTCCTCCTCAACTTCGTCGCCGAGGCGCTCGTGAGCCTCATGGTTCTCGGGCCGATGCAGGAATCGGGGGGCATCTATCCCCAGAGCGATCCGATCGCCGACGCGGCGCGGCTCCCCGTCGTCCCGGGCACCCGGCTCCACCTCGGCATCGTGCTCGCGATCGCCGCCGCGGGAGGCCTCTGGTACCATCTCTACCGCACGCTCGGGGGCTTCCGGCTCCGGGCGGCCGGTGCGGGCCCGCTGGCCGCGAGAGTGAGCGGCGGGATCGATGTCTCGCGGGTGGCGGCGATTGCGCTTCTCATATCAGGGGGAATCGCGGGGGTGGCGGGAGCGGCGGAGGTGGGCGGCGTGTCGTATGCGCTCTATCCGAACCTCTCGCCGGGATACGGCTTCACGGCGATCGCCGTCGCCCTCCTTGCGCGACTGCATCCGCTCGGCATCATCGCGGCCGGGATCCTCTTCGGGGGGCTCGAAGCCGGCGCGGGCGCCATGCAGCGCGACGCCGGCGTGCCGGCAGTCATCGTGCTTGTGGTGGAGGCGGGGGTGATCCTCGCGCTGCTCCTCGCGGACGCCGGAAGGCGGGGTGCCGACCGGCGCGCGGTGCTCGAGGCCGGCGCGTGACGGAGCTCGGGGATCTCCTTCCGGGCTTCGCGGCGGCGCTCGTCCGCGTGGCGATGCCGCTTCTCCTTGCCGGCCTCGGCGAGATGCTGGCGGAGCGGAGCGGCGTCATCAACCTCGGGATCGAGGGCTCGATGCTCGCCGGAGCGCTCGCCGCGGCGATCGGGGCGAGCAGCGGCGGGCCCTGGGCCGGTGCCGTCGCGGCCGTCGGAGCCGGCGCGGCACTCGCGGGCCTGTTCGCGCTCGTGACCGTGCACGCGCGCGCGGACCAGATCATCGCCGGGACGGCCGTGACCCTCGGCGCGATGGGCCTCACGGGCGCGGCCTACCGGGCCTGGTTCGGGCCCGCCGGCGCCGGACTTTCGATCCCGACGTTCCCGCCGGTGATCCTGGGACAGCCGGCCACGACGTTCGTAGCGCTCGCGCTCGTGCCGCTTCTCTGGTGGCTCCTCTTCCGGACGCGCGCCGGGCTCGCGCTGAGAGCGGCAGGCGAAGGGGCCGACGGCGCACGGGCCGCCGGGGTTCGCGTGCGAGCGGCGCGGACGGCGGCAGTGGTCGCCGGCGGGGCGCTCGCCGGGCTCGCCGGCGCGACGCTCGTCCTGGCGCAGGTAGGAACCTTTACCGAGCGGATGACGGCGGGTCGCGGCTTCATCGCGATCGCCATCGTGGTGCTCGGGCGCTGGAACCCGGTCGGCGTGCTGCTCGCCGCGCTCGTCTTCGGGGCGGCGACAGCGCTCCAGTTCCTCTTTCAGGCGGCCGGAACGGACGTGCCCTACCAGCTCTTCCTGATGCTTCCGTACCTGCTGGCACTCCTCGGGCTGGCCGGCGCGGTGGGAAGGGTCCGAGCGCCGAGGGACCTCGGGCGGAGCGAGATCGCATGAATCGAATCGTGATCGGGGCGCTGCTGCTCGCGGCGGTGCCCGCGGACGAAGTGGCCGCACAGGGCAGCGGCGCTCCGAGCGGCACTTCGATAGACACGGCGCTCGCGCGCGCATACTTCGCCGAAGCGGCGGCGGTGAAGCGCCGCGAGGCCGGCGCGCTCTGGGGCGTGCCGTTCGACGGTGCGCTCATGTTCGCCGATCCGGGCACGCGTGCCGTCGTCGCCGAGCGCGGCGACACCGCCGGCATCCTCCGGCGCGCCGGCTCGGTCTGGACCGGGACGATGCCGAGCGACCGGAACGTGGCGAACACCGCCCAGGAGTTCGGCGGGGTGCGCTGGACGACGGTCGTCTGGCCCCCGCCGGCCGGCGACGGCGCCGAGGCGCGCGCCCGTCGCGCCGAGCTCTTTGCGCACGAGCTCTGGCATGGCATCCAGGAGCGCGCGGGGATCGCAGTCGCCGACCCGGTCAATGCCCATCTCGACGGGCGTGCGGGACGCGTCTGGCTCCGGCTCGAGGCGCGTGCGCTCGCGCGGGCCCTCGAGACCGAGGGCGCCGTGCGCAAGGCAGCGCTCGCCGATGCGGTGGCGTTCCGGCGTGCGCGCCATGCGGCCGACGACAGCATCGGGCTCCGTGAGCGGCAGCTCGAGCGCCACGAGGGCATGGCGAGCTACACCGGCCTCGTCCTGTCGGGGCGCGACAGCGCGGGCATGGCCCGCCGCGCGCGCGAGCTCCTCGCCTCGCTCGACACGGCGCCGCACCTCGGACGATCGTTCGCATACGCTACGGGGCCGGCGTACGGCGTCCTGCTCGATGGCATCGTGCCCGGATGGCGGCGGCGCGTCGTGGCGGGGGAGGGACCGGCGGAGATCCTCGCGAAGGCCATCGCCGCCCGGGACCCTGCCCCGGACGAGCTCCTCGTCCGCGCGCGCGCCTTCGGTCAGAGCGACATCGACCGCGCCGAGGCGTCGCGGGAATCGGCACGCGCGGCGCGGACCGCGGAGCTCACGCGCCTGCTCGTCGACGGTCCGGTGATCCGGCTGCCCTTCGGCCAGATGCAGATGCAGATCGACCCGAATGCGGCGGAGCCGCTCGGCTCCGCGGGCACGGTCTACGGCGCCATCAGGATCAGCGATCGGTGGGGGGTGCTCGACGTCAAGGGAGGCGCCGTGCTCCTCGCCGCGGACTTCTCGCATGCGGCGCTGCCGTTGCCCGGCGGCGTGAGCGTGGGTGCGCGCGGCGCCGTGGAGGGACCGGGGTGGGTGCTTACGCTCGCGGAGGGCTTTCGGCTCGCGGAAGGCGCGCGGCCCGGCGATCTCGCTGTGACACGCTGATCGCGGCGCGGGCATCGGAGATGAGGGCACGGACCCGGTCCCGAAGGGCCGGGAGGTCATCGAGCGTCATCCCGTCCGTCTCGACCGGGGGGAGTATGCGGACCTCGGCGCGGGCCGGGCGCATGATGAAGCCCTTCTTCGGGAGCGCGGTGCGCGTGCCGGCCACGGCGAGCGGCAGGATCGGAACGCCGGCCTCGATCGCGAGCCGGAAGGCGCCGTCCTTGAACGGCAGCAGCTCGCCCCGCGGGGAGCGCGTCCCTTCCGGAAAGATCATCACGGACACCCTGTTCGCGAGCCGTTCCCGGCACGCGCGCATCGCCTCGATGGCGCTCGGGCCGAAGCCCCGCTGCACCGGCACGTCCCCTGCGAGCTGCATCATCCACCCGACGAACGGCACCCTGAAGAGCTCCGCCTTCGAGAGCCACTTCATCTCCCAGGGGAGGTGGCTGATGAGGAGGATGTCCGCGAACGACTCGTGATTGGAGACGACCACGTACGGCCGGCGCGGATCGGCCGGCGGGGTGCCGGACCAGCGGAAGCGCCAGAGGGGATTGAGCGTGGCCGGGATGACGCCGCCGATGATGCGGAAGGCGCGGCCGACCACGTAGCGGCCCCGGTCGAAGGGAGCGGTGACGAGCCGGATCAGCGCCATGACCGGGAAGCCGGCGATCATCGCCATTGCGAGCACGAGCCAGGTCCAGACCGAGCTCACGGCGAGCCAGAGTCTATTCATTCTCTCCACTGGTGGACCGAAGGCCGGAAACGTTAATTCACGAGGCGCCGGGGACAAGTCCCGGCCCCATCCGGGAGCCGCCATGGACCACGGGACCGAATCGCCGGAGCCGGACGACAGAAAGTCCTTCACGCCGGACGTTCCGGCCTCGGTGCTCCAGCCGAACCCGGCGGAGCCGGAGGAGGAGCACGGCGCGATCACGGTCGAGCGGATCGACGCGCAGCAGATCGCGATCGTCGGGCTGTTCGTGCTCGCGGTCGGCTACACGCTCTTCTTCGCGCGGGCGTTCCTGCTTCCCGTCGCCGTCGCCGTCTTCCTCGACTTCCTGCTGAGCCCGTTCGTCCGCTGGCTCAGGCGGTTCCGGTTCCCGGAGCCGCTCTCCGCGGGCCTCATCATCCTCTCGCTGCTCGGCGCGGTGGGGATCACGGCGTACAACCTGGCGCCGGCGGCGGCGGGCTGGGCCCAGCGGGCGCCGGAGAGCTTTGCGCAGGCGCAGGCCAAGTTCGACGCGATCCGGCGGCCCGTGGAGCAGGTCACGCGCGCGGCGGAGGAGGTCGAGAACGCCACCGACGTGACCGACGACGCGACGCCGCAGGTGGAGATCAAGGGACCGACGCTCGCGGGGCGCGTCTTCGGCGGCACCATGTCGATGTTCACGTTCTTCACGTTCGTGATCTTCGCGACGTACTTCCTCCTCGCCGCCGGCGACCTCTTCCTCCAGAAGCTCATCCGGGTGCTTCCGCAGTTCCGCGACAAGAAGCGCGCCGTGACGATCGCGCGGGAGATCGAGAGCCACATCTCGCAGTACATGCTCACGGTCACGGCGATCAACGTCGGCGTGGGCGTGGCCACCGGCATCGCGATGAAGCTCTGCGGGCTCCCGAACCCGGTGCTCTGGGGCATCGTGGCCGGCCTCCTCAACTACATGCCGTACATCGGCGCGCTCGTGACGATCGGCATCATCGGGCTCGCCGCGGTGGTGTCCTTCGACACGCTCGGCCAGGCGGTGGTGCCCCCGCTCGTCTTCTTCGGCCTCAACATGCTCGAGGGCAACCTCATCACGCCGATGATCGTCGGGAACCGGCTGAGCCTCAACACCGTGGCGCTCTTCATCGGCATGACGTTCTGGTGGTTCGTCTGGGGCATCCCCGGTGCCCTCATGGCGGTGCCGATGATGGCGACGATCAAGATCTTCTGCGATCATTTCGAGCCGCTCAAGCCGGTGGGGGAGTTTCTGGGGAGGTAGGAGCGGGAGACGGCAGGCGGGAGAGAGTAGACGGTAGACGGTAGACGGTAGGCGGGAGACGGTGGATGGGGGATGCGTGCTGACTGACGACGAACGGGCGGCCCTCGAGGAGGTGCACGGGAAGCTGGACGAGCTGGGCGTGCGGGTGCGGCGGGAGGGGAGGGATGTGCTGCGGTCGGTGGTGCTCTTTCTCTCGGGTGGGCGGGCCATCGCGCTCGGGCGGCACGTCTTCCTGCCGCCGGGGAAGGCGCGGGACACCCCGACGCTCGCGCACGAGCTCATGCACTGCCGGCAGTACCAGGCGTGGGGCCCGGTGCGCTACTACGCCCGCGGCGCCGCGGAGCAGGCACGCCACCTGCTGAGCCGGATCGGGCTCGCGAAGAATCCGTACGACTGGCGAACCGTGCCCCGCCGACCCTTCACCGAGTACGGCATGGAGCAGCAGGGTCAGATCGTCGAGGATGCCTTCCGGGGCGACCCGACGGCGCGCGCGATCGCGCTCGAGAACCGGTCCACGTCCTCCTCCGTCGTGTCCCACGACGCCATCCACCGGACTTCCGACCGCGCCTCGTCCCAGACGTAGAAGAAGAACTCCTCCTGGAGCGGGGCGATCGCCTCGCGGGGGAGGATCGCGAAGACGCCGTTGGCCTCGACCGGCTGGGTGATGGTGACGCCGGGAACGTCCTGCACGCGATCGGCGAGGCGCGCCGCCATCCGGTTCGCGTGACGCGCGCTCCGGAGCCAGAGATCGTCGGTGAAGAGCGCCTCGAACTGGGCCGCGACGAACCGCATCTTCGACGCGAGCTGCATCCCCTGCTTCCTCACGTAGAGGAAGTCTTGCGCATGGGCCGGGTCGAAGAACACCACGGCTTCCCCGCCGACGAGCCCGTTCTTGGTGCCGCCGAAGGAGAGCACGTCCACGCCGGCCTCGCGCGTGATCTCGGCGAGCGGCACGCCGAGCGAGGCCGCGGCGTTGGCGATCCGGGCACCGTCCACGTGCAGCAGGAGGCCGCGCTCGTGCGCCGCGCGTGCGAGGTCGCGGAGCTCGGCGACGGTGTACACCGTGCCGTACTCGGTGGCCTGCGAGATCGAGACGACGCGCGGCTGCGCATGATGCTGGTTGCCGACCCCCGCCATCCGCGACGCCACGGCGGCCGGCGTCACCTTCCCGCCCGGCGCGTCCACCTCGAGCAGCTTGCCGCCGATGAACCGCTCGGGGGCGCCGCACTCGTCCACCTGGATGTGGGCGTAGCGCGAACAGATGACCGCCTCGTGCGGGCGCATCACCGCCTGCAGCCCGAGCACGTTGGCGCCGGTGCCCCCGAAGACGAAGAAGATCTCCGCCCGACCACCCAGGTGCTCCCGCAGGCGCGCGGCGGCCGCCTCGGTGAACGGGTCCTCCCCATAGGCGCGCACGTGCCCGACGTTGACGCGAGCGAGCGCGGCGAGCACCTCCGGGTGCGCGCCGGCGTTGTTGTCGCTCGCGAAGCTCCGCTTCATTCCGGCTCCGGCGCCTTGTCGTCCCAGAGCGCGAAGACGTTGCCGTCCGGGTCCGCGATCATCGCCATCACGCCGAACGGCTGCTTCGTCGGCTCGGCGACGAAGCGGACGCCGCGGTCGTGCAGCATGCCGCAGAAATGCAGGAGGTCGGGCACGTGGAAGGTGAGGCCCGTCTCCCGCCCGACGAGCGCCTTCGACTTCGGGTGGTTGGCCGGGTGCACGCCGAGATGGGGTTCCTGCTCGAGGAACTCGGCGCCGAACGAGCCGCGCTTCGTCATCGGGAGGCCGAGCGTGTCGCGGTAGAAGGTGACGGCGCGCTCGATGTCGGTGACGAAGACGGCGATGCTGTAGAGGGAACGGATCATGGCGCAAAGATAATGGAACCGGGAACTGCGTCCGGCGGGACCGCGCGCGGCTCCGCGCCGTACCTGAAGAGGACGAGCGGTTCGTTGCCCACGAGCGAGACCTTTTTCCCCTCGATCCTGAGTCCCGTCCCTTCGCGCAGTCCGACGACCTGTGCCTGCTGGTTGAGCTCGAGGAACTCGGCGATCCGCTCGGGGCGCGACTCGCCGCCGTGGTTCGGCAGACGCGCCTCGGTGTAGTGCGGATTGATCTGGAAGGGCACGAGCCCGAGCGCCGCGAAGCTCGGCGGCTCGACGATGGGCATGTCGTTGGTGGTGCGGATCGTGGGCGAGGCGACGTTGGAGCCCGCGCTCCACCCGACATAGGGAAGGCCGGTCCGCACGCGCTTCCGGATCGGGTCGAGGAGGCCGTCCGCATAGAGCCGGGCGAGGAGCTGGAAGGTGTTGCCGCCGCCGACCGCGATCGCATCGGCCTGCTCGAGCTCGGCCGCAGGATCGGCGCAGGCGTGAGCACCGCGGACCTCGACCGCGGAGCCGAGCGCTTCCTGCACGGCGCGGGTATAGTCGTCGGGGTGCATCCGCACGCCTGCGTAGGGTATGAAGAAGAGTTTCCGGGCGCGGCCGAGGAAATCGGTGATGTGGGGGCGTGGCCAGACGAGGTACCGCTCGCCGGGATTGGTGGAATTGCTCAGCAGGAGGAGGCGCATCCCGGAAGATACGCCTCCCACTCAGTCCTTGTACGGGTCGAAGAGGTCGGCGCCCGCCATGACCACGATGAGCGGACGCAGGACGTGCTCGACCTCGACGGTCCCTCCCTGCGCCGCGAGCACGTCGGGAAGCCGACGGTAGACGTGCGGGCTCTCGTCGAGCCCTCCGCCCCGGAGCACCACGCCCTTCGCCCGGATCCAGTCCTCCATCATCCGCGGCGAGACCTTGCCGCGCGAGAGCTGGCGGCCGCTCCGGCGGTGACGGCGCCCTGCGGCCTCGGTGCGCGACATGACGCGCCCGGCGCCGTGCACCGTCGAGTAGAGCGCGGCTTCCTGCAGCCGGCGCGTCTCCGCGTCCGCGGCGTCGGTGCCGCGCACGATGACCGCGTCGTCGCCCATCGATCCGCCGACGAACCCGCGCTGTCCCGGGAACGCCGGGGTGGCGCCCTTCCGGACCACGACGTACCGCTCCCCGCCGTGCTCCTCCATCCACGCGAAATTGTGGTGGTTGTGCACGAGCTCGAGCTCGCGGCCGCCGAGCAGCGAGACGACCTTGCGCGCCACCCACTCCCGGCCCGCGTAGGCGTAGCGGCCGGCGAGGTTCATCAGCTCCCAGTAATCGTGCCCGAGCGGATCGGCGAGGCCGAGCAGCGTCTCGCGCTCCGGCACGCGGGAGCCCCACGGCGCCCCCTGCGAGAGCGCGAGGAACCCCGAGGCCACGGTGTGACCGAGCCCGCGGCTCCCGAAGTGCACGCCGACCCAGACGTCCTCGCTCTCGTCGGCGAACACGTCCACGTAGTGATTGCCGCTCCCGACCGTGCCGAGCTGGGAGCGCGCCTTCTCGCGCAGGTTGCCGCGGATCGACGGCTGGAGCGCATCCCACGCCGGGTCCTCGAAGAGCGGGTCGTCCACCGGCGCGTCGTCGGCGCAGTTCTTCCGCCCGATGCCGAAGGAGATGGTATCCTGGATCTCGTCCGCCAGCTCGCCGAGCCGCTCGGCGATGCCGCCCGCGTCCGCGAGGTTGAGGTCGGTGCGGATCGCGGCATTGCCGCAGGCGATGTCGAAGCCGACGCCGACGACCGAGACCCGGTCGCGGTAGGCGGCGACACCGCCGATCGGCATCACGTATCCCACGTGGCCGTCCGCCATGAGCGCCACCCGCTCGGCGCGCGTGGCCACGTCCTGGAGCTGGAGGATCGTCTTTTCGTCGTGCTGCCCGAAGATCTGCATTGCTGTTCTCCTGTCACGGCCGCCCTGGGAGGGACGAGGCCCGCGAGCCCAGGGTGGCCTGCTCAGAATTCGCCGTGCTCATTCCAGCCATTCTCGGCGCGCCGCGCCTCGCGGAAGGCGCGCCAGGCGTCGCGGTGCTCGCGACCCGACTGCTCGATGCAGTGGATCGTGGCGGTGAGGATGCGGATCCGCGCGCCGGCGATGTCCACGAACCGGACCCATGCCGGGCGCCACCGCGCGTCGAGTGCGCGCTCGATGTGCCGCGCCATC